>NZ_CP076130.1:10000-324990 GCF_018736065.1 Flammeovirga kamogawensis | reverse complement strand
TGGAAATAGTTGGCCAAAAGATGGTTATCAGTTGCCACAACCTACTATATTTTTAGATAGTGTAGGTTTGCTAACTTCAACAGAGACTTTAAATGCAATCTTAAAATTATAAATGTTTGTAACCCGATTATTAAAAACTCCCCTCTCCTACTATTTGCATTAATAAGATTTTTAAAACATTGAGGGGAGTCTTTTTTAAATTCATAAACTATGAATAAGCTCATCTACTTTTATATAGGAAGCACCCTCTTTATACTATTTGTTTTACAAGATGCATTGCAGTTAAGATGGGAAGGACTCTATCAGTTACAAGAAGATCAATTTTATCGAAGATGGTCAGGTTTAGGATTACTATTCATTATCTTATTTCAGTGGACTTTAAGTATCGTTAGAAGTGTAGAAAAATGGCAAGCAAAATCAATAGCTTTTTATAAAGTACATAACTGGTTAGGTGCACTAACACCTCTTTTATTTTACTTACACTCTATGGAATTAGGTTTTGCTTATTTGTTCATTTTAAGCATTACATTCTTTAGTAATTTTTTAATGGGAATGTTCAATTTTGATGTCATAAAAACTACATCAAAACTCTTTTTTCAAGGATGGATGATTGTACATGTTTCCTTGTCTCTTTTGATCACCACTCTTACTTTTTACCACATTTGGGTGGTATTTTATTACGAGTAAATTTACAATCCAATGGAAAGAATAAAAACACTCAAAGTCATTGATGTTGTTCAAGAAACAAATGATGCTATTAGTATTCATTTTAAACAACCTTTTTTTAAAAAAATAAAATATTCTTCTGGTCAGTTTTTAACTCTTTTAGTTACAATTGATGGTAAAGTTGTAAGACGCTGTTATTCTTTAAATAGTACACCTAAAGTTGATAAAACAATTAGTGTAACTATAAAGAGGATTAAAGATGGTAAAGTTTCAAATTTCCTTTTTGATACTATTAAGAAAGGAGATAAAATTAAAATTCTTTACCCAATGGGTGATTTTACTATTGAACCCAAACCAGAAAAAGCTAGACACATTATCTTATTTGGTGCAGGCAGTGGAATCACCCCATTATTTTCAATTCTAAAAGCAATTCTTTATGCAGAACCTAAAAGTATTGTTTCATTATTTTATGGAAATAGAGATAAGGAATCGATTATTTTTAATGGTTTTTTAAATTATTATAAAGAAAAATTTGCTGAAAGGTTAAATCTAATTCATATCATTGAGAAGCCTGGTGATTTTAAAAGTTGCTACAAAGGAAGAGTTGAACGAGAGCAAGTTCCTATTTATCTTAAAAAAGTTCCTCAATGGGATGTAGATGCTACGGAATATTATATCTGTGGGCCATCTGGAATGATGATAGAAGCCGAAGAAGGCTTAAAAGCTTGTAATATTCCAGAAGCAAAAATACATATTGAACGTTTTTCTGCACCACCACCATCAGCATTAGAAACTAAAAAAATTGGTGCTTTTCTAGAAAATAGAGAAATAGAAATTCTTTTAAAAAACACCTCTCATAAAATGACTGTGCCTGCTAAATCAAATATTTTAGAAGCAGCACTTGATGAGGGAATACAAGTGCCCTATGTTTGCATGGATGGTATTTGTGGAAGTTGTAAAGCACAAGTAAAAAAGGGTAAAGTTTTTATGAGAGAAGGTCACATATTATCTCAAGAAGAGGTAAATGAGGGTTTTATACTGCCTTGTATATGCAATCCTATATCTAATAATGTAGTTGTAGAATATGCTTAGATAATACAAAAAATTCAATAGTTATTACGCAAAAGGTAAGTCAGTTTTCATTACATATGATTTTATTACACTCTCTGGCTTCCTTTTGCTTTTAACTATCAATGATGACAAAATCAACTTTATAAATGTTTAAAATAAGTAGAAAAAGGCAAAGGCAATGGATTGGATTCTGCACAGGTATCTTTATTTCAGCCATTACATATGTAACATTATTTCTACCTGGAAATACTGATTTCCATTCTAAAGGTCCTATGAACACAGGCCATGAGAACTTAAAATGCGAAACCTGCCATACCCCTGCTAAAGGAAATGTTTTTCAACAAGCTCAAGCCAATCTAATGTTTACTGTAGGGTTAAGAAGAAGTGAAGCTGATTTTGGTGCTAAAAATGTTGATAACACAAAATGCTTAGATTGTCATGAAAGAGCCAATGATAGACATCCGTTACATCGTTTTGAAGAACCCCGATTTTCAGAAGCAAGAAAAGACATTGGTGTTACAAATTGTGAATCATGTCATCAAGAACATAATGGTGTTCGTGTAACTCAAACAAACTTAAGTTATTGTCAATCTTGCCATGAAGATACTGAAATGAAAAACGACCCTTTAGAAGTTTCTCATAAAGAGCTTATTGGCAAAAAACAATGGAATACATGTTTGCAATGCCATGATTTCCATGGAAACCATATTTTTCACGCTGCCACATCTTTAAAAGATACAATTCCTATTGCAGAAATTAAGGCATATTTTAATGGTGATGAATCTCCGTATGCAATACAGAAAAAATATTATGCTACAACAGAAGAGAATTAAGACACTATTTTCAATAAATGTATAAGTTAATAAATTCCAAGTACTGTTTAAATCTCAAACAATTTGATAAAAAAAAGGCAACTTCATAACTATTTATGAGGCTGCCTATTTGTTCTTTATGTCTCGTCCTGAATTAGTGTTACACAAAACGTAACATTATGAATGAAGATCAAAAATATCAGTACACTAAACGTACACAAAAAGATTATAGCTACTCTTTTAAATTACAAGTTGTAGATGAAGTGGAACGAGGGGAAATAGGTATAACGGCAGCAAGACTTAAATATGGAATACAAGGTCATGCTACGGTCCGTACTTGGATAAGAAAGTATGGTAATTTAGATTGGGATAATAAATCTGATTTAAAAATGGGAAAGACACCAGAACAAAAATTATTGGAGCTAGAACAAAAGGTTCTATTATTAGAGAAACAAAAAGCTTCTTTAGAAAAACAACTCTACGTAACAGATAAAAAAGCAATTTTCTTTGATATGATGATCGATATTGCTGAGGATGAATTTAATATTCCTATTAGAAAAAAGTCTTTACCCAAGCAGTTGACCAATTCAAAAAAGAAGAAAAAATAGGAGTCAAACCGACTTGTGAATTGCTTGGGTTAGATCGACAAATTTATTATCGTTCGAAAAGGAAAGTAAAAAATAATAATAGTATTGCATCTAAAGTAGTAGACTTAGTGAAAAGAATTCGTTTGAAGCAAACTAAAATAGGGACAAGGAAATTATATCAATTACTTCTTCCTGAATTGCAATTACTAAATGTAGGTAGAGATAAGCTTTTTGATATCATGAGGGCTAATCGACTCGATATCAAGCCTAAAAAACAATATCATGTCACTACAAATTCTCATCACAGGTTTAAAAAGCATAAAAACCTTATTGAGCATTTGGAAATAAATAGACCTGAACAAGTATTAGTTTCTGATATAACTTACATAGGTGAGCGAAGTAACCCAATGTATCTATCCTTAGTAACAGATGCCTATTCTAAGAAAATAATGGGGTTAAATGTATCAGATAGTTTGAATGCAAATGGAGCTATTGCAGCATTAAAAGAAGCACTGAAAAATAGAAACTATGTTGATTTACCAATGATACACCATTCAGATAGAGGATTACAATATTGTAGTCACGAGTATCAACGACATCTTCAGGAAAATAAAGTATTGTGCTCGATGACGGAATCTTACGATCCTTATCAAAATGCGGTAGCAGAAAGAATAAACGGAATTCTTAAGCAAGAATTTATTTTAGGAATAAAAATTAATGATCTCGATTTAATGAATAAATTTATTAGAGAATCTGTATATATTTACAATAATGAAAGGCCTCATTGGAGTAATTATATGAAGACACCTGTTGAGATGCATCAACAAAGTGAAATAAAAATGAGAACTTATAAAAGTAAAAATAGCACCGAGTCTACACTCGATGCTATCAATATATAATAGTCTAAATCTGTAACGCTATGGACGGACTAGACATTAACGTTTTGATCTATCGTACTAACTCTTCACGAACAGTTGCCATCCAATCAACACTTGTTGGTAAAGCATTCATCATGTGAGTATAATTTGTCTCTGAAGCGGTACCATTACTCGCTGTGCTAAAATACCCATACTGACTTGTGTAAATTAAAGTATTACTTGTGTCAAAATATTCCATAATACCATCTACAGCAACTCTTACTTCCTGACCAACAGTATAGTAACTAGCATCAGTCGGATCTCCATAACCTAATAAGACATCTGTTGCATTACCGGTGTAGGCTTCAACTTTTTCCAATCTCCAATCTGTTGTAGAATAAATGGCTTTTATTGTATAAGTTCCTTCGTAAAGGGTTTTACTTGTTATATAATCGTTACTAAAAGTGTAAGCTTCTTTATAAGTTGTCAATCCAGTATCATCAAATTCTTCTTTAGTTTCCACAATAAAATCATCAGCATAATTTATCCTTAATGATACTTGCCCATTTGTATGATATTCTTCCTTTATGGTTATATCACCATTTGTATATTCTTCTTTTAAAGTCTTGTTCCCTTGATCGTCAAAAGTTTCTTTCAAAGAAATCTTATCGTTTACATAAACTTCTTTTAAAGAGAGTTGAGTATTATCATGAAATTCTTCTTTTAATGTAAGTTGTCCTTCTGAGTAGGTCTCTCTTAACTTCAAAACATCTTGATCGTTGAATTCCTGAATCATGGATACCTTTCCGTCAACATATTCTTCTTTTTTTGCTAATTTACCACTTGTATATTCTTCTTTTAATGTAAGAATACCTTCCTGATAAACTTCTTTTAATGTGAGTTCATTATGCCAATATTCATTACTTTCTTTAATATCTCCATTGGTATCAAAAGTGGTGGTAGCTACTCCATAAGTACCACTAGTAGGGAAATCAGTAAATTCAGTAATCTTTAACTCCTCTAATTCACCATTCTCTTGATAAGAGAATTCAAATTTATAATTATCGCTTCCAGCATCTGCACCTTCAGAACTTGACGAAATAATTCTACCTTCATCATCATAGTTTACAATTACAGAAATGTCTTCACCTTCTTTTTTTGCTATATAATTTTCTCCTGTATAAGTGTACTTAAAAATAGTTTCAACAGAATTATCAATTCTTTTACTTTGCGCTACTTTACCATCTTCATTATAAGTAAATTCATAATTCCTGGTATCAGTACCTACTTCTTTTATTGCACTAATGTATCCTTCATCATTGTATGAATAGGTATAAACAGTGTTATTTGTTGTATTTTTTGATGATTCAATAACGTCACCATTATACACATGTGAAATTGTATATGCCCCTTCTGCTTGTAATCTATTTACGTGCGGTATAGTTACAATTGTTGATGAGATTTTATCATCTTTTTTTATATGCTGATAAGATTCCGTCGCTTTGAATACAAGCTGAATATCATAATTATAATGCAATTGAATCATCGCAACTTGATCAAAGGATTTAGTGAAATTATTGGATACTGTTTCCACATTTCCATCATTACCTGATCCATCATTTACTTGGTCACCTGTTGTTGGTGTTACATTATCATCGTCTTTTTTAGAACAAGATAAACTTAGAAGAAGTGATAAAAATAGCACTCCAAGTATTCTAATTTTCATATTTATAGTTTTTGGGGGTATACTTTGTTAAGTAAATTATTTGCTTAACATTAGAACTCGTTTCGTCATATACTAGTTTCATTAAAGTATATGAACTTCGAAATACACTATATCTTTATAAAAAATTACTATGCCTCTTGTTAACAATGACTATTACCTACAACTTTAAGCATAGAAAAATTAATGATATATTTAATAAATAGAAAATCAATAAATAACAACAAGCTATTCAAATTACTGACTGTATATGGATAATAACACATTTTTTATTATTGGCGGAATCATCAGTTTTATATTATTCCGATATTATGGAATCTATAAAAGTAAAGAAGAAAAAATTGCTTTTTTTAAAACGCAATGGGGTAAAAAACAAGAAGATAGATATATTAATTTTGATAGAGTTAAAATATACCTTAATAAAAGTACAAATTCTTCAATCTATCAAAAGATAGAACAAAATAGTATAAATGACTTAGATCTAAACGATGTTTTTCGTTTTATAAATAGAACATGTTCAAGTATTGGAGAACAGTATATGTATTTCAAATTCCTTACTATTAATACACTTACTCAAAAAAATACAACATTCAATAAACTAACTAGTTTCTTTCAGGAAAATACAGAAAAACGTCTTGAAATACAGCTACTACTAAGTAAATTATCCTCTTCGCATGGGTTCAATGTCGAAAAACTTATTCATGATAAATTCGGGAAAAATCCTGATTATAATTGGTTATCTTATTTCAGCAATATACTAACAATCACTTGTTTAATTCTATCTATAAAATTTCCTTTTTTATTGGCTTTCATACTAATACTATTCTTAATGAATATGGCTATGCATATGCTAAATAAAAGAAATTTAGATACTTATAGTGATATCATCTCCTATTTATTCTTAATGTTAAAAGTAAAGAAAAAGATGCATCCTCATCTCAAAAATAGTATTGATGATATTGATACCCGTGGAATAGAAAGAATAAAATGGTATTCTTTTTTCATTAAATTCTCATCTGAAGAAGATGGAGACCCTATAAAACAAATTTTATTTTGGGGCTTAGAAATTATTAAAATAGCATTTAATATTGAAGTTATCGCTTTCTTTCTTTGTATAAGAAAGTTAGAAAAACAAGCAGAAAATATTAATCAACTATATCAATATATTGGAACAATAGATACTGCTCAATCTATTGCAAATGTATTAGATTCGGATATAGCCACCTGTATTCCTACATTCTCAGACACTTATGCAGTAAAAAACAGTATTCATCCGCTTATTAAAAATTGTGTTCCAAATTCTTTTTCATTATCTAAAAGAGGCATGCTCCTAACAGGCTCAAATATGTCTGGTAAAACAACATTCATTAGAACAATAGGTCTAAATACCATTCTAGCTCAAAATTTCAATTTTTGCTTTGCAGATGAATATACTGCTCCATTTTTTAAAATCTATTCTAGTATAAGAATTAATGATAGTATCAAAGATAATAGTAGCTACTACCTTCAAGAAGTGAAAACCGTTAAAAAAATTGTTGATGCTTCTGAGGTGGATTTACCTTCATTATTTATTATGGATGAACTTTTTAAAGGAACAAACACGATAGAGAGAATAAAAGGTGCGAATGCTATTTTATCGTATATAGGTAGACCTCCTCACTATACTTTTATTGCTACTCATGATTTGGAATTAACGGATCTACAGAAAAATAATTATGAATTATGGCACTTTTCTGAAAAAATCGATAACAATGACCTCGTTTTTGACCATAAATTAAAAAGAGGAAAAATCTCAAAATTAAATGCAATAAAGATTCTAGACCATTATCACTATCCTAAACAAATCATCAATGCTTGTAATAACCTTGAAGTAATAATATAGAAATTGACAATTCGATTTTTCTGAATGCTAAATAAATTGAAGAATACTTAGTTTTTATGTCACCTATTGTAGCTATTATTTTATAAATAAAACCTTTTGAGGATATTGATAAAACACCCAATCGTATTTTATTATGAAACACATTTTAATATTTTCTGTTTTAATTATGTTTTTATGCGTGAGTAGTTTTAAACCTTTATCTACTTATGGTAATGATATAATAATAAAGAAAGGAGAAACAGTTAAATGGAAAAATGATAATGAACTTAAAGGCTCCCAAAAGCTGATTGTTAGAGGTAACTTAATAATGAAAGATAAGAAGCTTACTTTAAAAGATAAGTCTTCAATTATTGTTGAACCTGGAGGATCTTTTAAAGCCAAAGAGGTTTATTTTGAAGATAATTCAGAAGGTAAATTTCATGATAAATCTAAAGTAGAAATTGGAAAGTTTTTTTCTAAATCAAAAGAAACTTGTTTAGTGAACACACAAGTTTTTATAGCAAAAGAAGAATTTAAAATTGACAAAGGGACAAATATTGATGGATATGGTAGAATTGTTGTAAAAGGAGGGAGAGATAAATTTATGCCCGAAAATGGGAGTAATATAAAAGTTTGTGTAGGAAGTTCCACTAGAAACATAGATTGTGATTACAACAAAAGAACTACAAACTTACCAATTGAATTAACTGATTTCAGCGTTAAAATTGATAATGAAAGTGTACATCTAACTTGGGAAACAGCTCAAGAAATTAATAATTCTCATTATATCATTGAATATTCTTCGGATGGTGTCAATTTCCATATTCTAGAACAAAGTATTCAAGGTGCGGGAAATTCTAATACGTCTCAATTTTATGAAATTGATCACATAAAACCTAATCAAGAAAAACTTATCTACAGACTTACTCAAGTTGACTTTGATGGTAAATCTACTTCCTGGCTTCGGGAAGTTTATAATGAACATAACTCAAATAACACTAGCGAAGTACTAAAAGTATATCCTAATCCTGCTCAATATGAATTAAACATTTTATTATCCTTACTACCAGATGCTGAAACTACTTTTGAACTGATAAATATCAATTCTGGGAAACATATTATTGATCAACCTCATTATAATCCTACAGAAAGTAAGGCTGTATATAATGTAAAAGATTTACCTGCAGGTACATATATTTTACATGTGAAGGATAGAAATAAAGTAATTTATAATGGTAAAGTTGTTGTTCTGAACAATAGATCAAGAGTAAATGAAGAAGTTACAGATGACCATGAAAATAAAGATTAATTAATAATCATATTTTGTACTCTCGTTTGTTGTTATCTATTCATGCTGTGTATTAACAATAATGAAAGGCCTCATTGGTGTAATTATATGAAGACACCTGTTGAGATGCATCAATAAATGAGAACTTATAAAAGTAAAAATAGCACCGAGTCTATACCCTGTAACGCTTTGGACAGACTAGACATTCATAAAAATCCTTAGTTCAATTCACTACACCCTTTAAGTCAACAATAGGTTTAGCTTTGTTAATAGTGTTGAAATAAAACAAACTGAAATCAAAATAATACTATATAGTGTCAATAAAATACACTTATATTGACACTAAACCACTGAATATCCATAATTTACAATTAACATGTAAACTATAAACATTAATCAAAAAAAGCCTACAATTTGCTAAAATACGTCTACTATCCTACCAATTATTACTCAATATTTGTACAAACAACACTTAATAATACTCTTTACTTTTTTCAACCACTACAAAATATAAGCTATGAGGATACTATTTACTACTTTACTACTTTCATTTATTTTTGCAGTTTACCCAAACACGAACATAAATGCACAAACAAAAACAATTGATAATCTTAGTAATTTTGATTACCTATTTGAAAAAACCAATAACATATCTATTGACACAGGTATACCTGCTAATTTCAATAATGATTCTAGTAGAATTGTTCGCTCAGATATTCAAAATGGACATGTCATTTATGCAATCAGAAATATATCTGCTGTATCTGTAGATTTTTGGGGAGTTGACGGAGATCCTAATGATGGAATTGTTAAGGTTTTTGCTTCTTCTGATGGAGTAACTTATGTGCAACTTACTTTACAAAATGAAATATTAGACGAAACGAGTTCGCTTAGATACCTTAAACGCTATCAAAATGCCAATGCTTTATGGAACGGTATTAATTTTATTAAAATCGAGTTAAGCGGTGGAGACGCAAGTTGGAAAGCACAACTCTCTAAAATTGAAATCACTAATACAATTTTCTCTAACTCTGTTGCTACAGATAGTTTAAACAACTTCGAAAATGTAATCAGTTATTCTAATCTAATAATTGATAACAATAATACAAGTTCGTTTAATAACGATATGAGTAGAGCAGTTCGAGTTAATACAGATTCTGCTTCTTTAGTATATCAAAACTCTTCTGATATGCTAAACCTTGAAGTAGATTTTTGGGGAGTGACAGGCGATACAGGATCAGGAGATATTTCTGTATACATATCTTCTAATGGGGTCGATTACCAAAAAACAGTTCTTACTACTTCGGTTTATATAAGTTATGGTTACAGAGACTTATCTACTTTTACAACGGTAAATGATCTTCCGTTAAATACAAAATATATCAAAGTGGTACTCTCAGAAGGCAATGCTGCTTGGAAAGGTCATTTAGGAAGTGTCAGAATTAAAACGCAACGAGCAAGTAAAAATTTCTATTTAAGTAATAATGGAAATGATAGTGATGCGGGTACAGAAAATAAACCTTGGAAAACTTTAGCTAAAATATCAGCTACTTCTTTGGGTGCTGGGGATAGTGTTTTCTTTAAGAAAGGAGATCGATTTGATGGTCATTTTGTGGTGAATGGATCTGGAATGCAAGATGCTCCATTGGTAATAACGTCGTATGGTACCGGAAACCTTCCAATTATTACTGGCGAGGTAGGAGAAGAAAATGGAGGAGATTATCAAGAAGCAATTCTTGTTGAGAATAATGATAATATTGAAATAAGTAATTTAGAAATCAATAATGAACGTTCTGCTAGTAGAGAAGGTATTTTAGATGATGATGCATACGGTATTTTAATAATAAATACGGGAAGTCAATCAATGAATAATTTTGTAATACGTAATGTTAAATTTCAAAATGTCTATGCTGCTAAAGCAGTACTAAAAGAAGAAGGAGAAGACGCTTTCAATAACCTTGAAGTAGCAGCTCTACGCTTTTACAGTACTAAAAACACAACAATAGGCCAAGAAAAAAATATAAATAATATATTAGTTGAAGATAGCTATTTCACTGATTTACAACGTCTAGGTATACACATAAAACACCAAGGTGGTGATACAGGTGTTGGAAATGACTCTATTAATTCTAATATGAATTGTGTAGTACGAAATAATGAATTCCATTTTATTGGGGGTACTTGTGTTCTTCCTATTAGAACATATAATGCACTTATAGAAGATAATTTATTTAACCACCCGGGTGCTAGTATAGACGACAGAATGCCTGGTAGAGGAAGCTCTGTATGGAATTGGCGTTGCTTTAATACTGTAATTCAATACAATAAATGTTTAAGTACAAGAGGATATTTAGACTCCCATGGTATTCATATTGATCACGAGAATGTGAACACTTTTATTCAATATAATTATATGGAAGATTGTGAAGGTGGTTTTGTTGAAATTCTAGGTGGAAATCATAATTCTGTATATCGTTTTAACGTAAGTGTAAATGATGGATGGAGGGAAAACCCTAGTTGGGCGAATAGTAATCATACCATTTGGATTAATGAGGTTGCTCCTTCTGGTACACATTATAGTGATGAAAATTACATTTATAACAATACCGTATTTATGGATAGTGCTTACTCTACCTCTATTGATATTGATGGAAAAAGCACACACATATTTAATAATATCTTTTACGCAGCGGAAGGTAATATTGGAGGTAAACGTGTAAGTATAAATACCAATGGAGAGACTTTCTTTATGAGCAATAACTTGTTTGCTGGAGGAATTAATGGTCAATTTTCTAATCTTGATGTTGATAAAGTGTGGGGAGATCCAGCCTTTTTAGCAGAAGGTGTATTGTCTAAATATGGTTATCAGTTGCAAGAAGGAAGCCCTGCAATAAATAGTGGTACAACTAAAGTTGGGCCTGCTATACCTGGTGCAGGTTATGGTATTTTTAAAGACCTTACTCCCTACCCAACAGTAGATTATTATGGTAATGGCATTAACTTATTTGATGGAACTCCGAACATTGGTGCATGTAATGCCAAAAATGGTGAATTTGTAGACGATATATCACTTACTCCTCAAGAGATATCAATTGATTCTTCCCTAGTTACTATTGCTGCAGGAGATACACAGATTTTAAATGCAACAATTTTACCTACTGCACATACTATTATTTGGACAAGTGACAACCAAGCAGTTGCAACTGTAGACCAAAACGGACTTGTAACAGCAATAGCTGGAGGAAAGGCAATTATTTCTGCAGCTACAGAAGGTGGACATATTTCTACTTCATGCGATGTAATTGTAACCTCTGCACTACCTTTAACCGTTCCATCTAACGTTGTGATTACAGCTTTCAATCAGTCAGCTAAGGTAGAATGGGTTGAAGGTCAAAATGCAACAACTCATAAAATACAATACAAAAAAGATGGTTATGCTTGGCAAACAATTAGTGATATTTATAATGACAACTCTGATGAATACTGGCTTTCTAACCTTGAAGAAGGTACAGATTACACAGTAAGAATTAGAGCATACAATACTGCTTATGCCTCTGCATGGTCAGAACTAGCCTCTTTTACAACTAACAGTAGTAACAGTAGAGTTTTGGCTGTTGATGATACAGACTTAAAGTTTTCATTTGCTCCTAATCCGGCAGAACACCAACTGTATTTCAAAGGATTATTAGCTCCTACCCCTGTTCTAGTAATTGATATAAACGGTAGAGTAATACTAGAAGAAGAAGTAAAGCATTCTCTAAATATCCAAAATTTAAGAAGCGGTGTATACATCTTGAAAGTAGAAGGACATAGGGCCATGAGGTTTATCAAAAAGTAATAAAACAGAAAGCCCAATACACTAATTTAAAACAGCGTATTGGGCTTTTTCAATAGAAAAATAACGATTAATTATAATTCAACTTAATACCTTTTACTTTTAATTTACTTCCCTCTGCACCTTCAAATTTTGCACCATGTGCACTAGAAGAAAATGCCACTACAATATGTGTTGGAGCTGCATTAATATCAGAATAAAAACCTTCTTCTGGAAGTTCTTTATTAGAAGTAGATGGCATCATATAAGAAGCCAAAGCATTGCTGTTTCCATAAATCATCGGAATATCTTTTACCTCAAAAGTTGACATTGCTTTATCTGTTCTAAACCACCCTGTTGCTAAACGATAATTTTTACCTCCCTCTCTTACTTGGAGTATCACAAAAACATCACATTCATCAACAGTTGAGCCATTGTATTTTTTGGGCTGATATTGAATTTCTGTAGAAAAACTCGTAGGGCGATCTGTAAACGGAACACCAAAATCTGTAACAACATCAGAAATTCCACTACCAGAAATAGACCCAACAAATAACGAACCTGCGGCAATTATTCCAACTGCAGTTTTAGTTTCTAACACTGCATAATCTTGTTGACTAAAAGATGGATAAGGAACGACCGTTTGTGGATATGTTTTTATGGTTAATTCTGATGCCCCTCTATCACCAGATTGCCATATTGAGGTAAGATCATTGCCTGGTAAATAAAAAGAATTTGCACCAGTACCGTGTTGATACCAAGTTTTGAAATCAGCAAAAGGCAATTGCTCTCCTTGTACAACTTGGCCTTCAATAGTAACACGGATTGTCCATGTAGAACTACCATTAAAAACTACAGAAACAGGAGTAGAAAAGTCTTTTATTGTGAGTACATCTTTAGAACTTTTAGCGGTAACAGGAATAAAATCCATTTCTTCAACTTCTAAATTACTCACATCAGTTCCTACAGGTACTACTACCCTAACCGTTTTAGTAAGTACATCTATAGAAGACGCTACTTGTCCTTTAATTTTAAAAGAAGTAACATCTACCTGTTGTATCCCTTCTTTTACTTTAATCTCCCATAAATACTCTTGATACGTTTCGACTCTTAGTACCACAGGAATAGAAAAGTTTCTCACTTTTGATGTATCAGACATTAATTTTGCACCTTCAGACAATACAATATTATCTATTGCTAACTCTGTAAGGTCTGTACCAAAAGGCATTGTAATCTCAACAGTCTGTTTGTCTGTTGAGATGATTGATTGTCCTTGCTGTCCGTTAATAGAAAATTGTTCAATTTCACCGAAAACAGTTGGAAAAGGAATATCATTTTTAATACAAGAACCAATCAAAAAAGATAGTCCTAAAAGAATTATATAATACTTTTTCATTTTGATTATAAATAAAATGCTAAACCAATATTTAAAGAGAAAATATCAATTTTGAAATTGGCGTTATTTACACTTCTAGAGCCTGATTCTACTTGGTTTTCGGTTTGTTTAACCCACTTGTTTGTAAAACCAAGTACACCAATAGAAACTTCTAACGCTACCATATCATTAATAAAAGCAACCATACCTGGTGCTACTCCTATATTAAATTCATGTGTTTCAGAATAGACTCCTTTTGTATCTTCGGCATTTTCTCCAACCACAGTTTCTTTCGACTGTCCATAACCATAAGAAATTCTAGCCTCATTAAATAGTCCAAATCTTTTACTATGTCCAAGGCTAATATAATTCCTCATAAACGCCGTTGTGTAAAAAGTCTGAGATATTTGATGTGCGCCATTAATAGAAAACTTTAGGTCGTCTGTTAATGTAATATTTAATTGATCGATGTCTAAACCTGAACGCTTATAAGTAAAGCGACCACCAACAGCAAAATTATCTTTAATAAAATAAGCGAAAAATGGACTTACAGCAAGGTTATACCCTTTTCCGTCCCAATCTTTCATAATTAAAAATTGATAATTATCGTTTTTATGTTCTGAATACATAAACGTAGAACCAACCAACCACTGTCCTTTAGGTACAAAGGTTACATTTGGAATTGATCTACTAAATTGCTCTTTTCTAGGTATTCTATTCCCTGCACTATCGTATTCTATTACCTGAGCAAAAGAAGAAAACGAACACAAAAACAAAAGTCCTAAAATTATATTTTTAAGTTTCATAATTTATTAAGTCTAATAAAGTATTTCTACATCTTTAACATCAAATGTTGTCCCAACGGCTGCTGACTTTTTATCTGCTCCATGTGCTGAAGAAGAAAAAACCATAATCAAGTCAGTTGGTTTTGCAGTGGTCTGTGCATAAAAACCTTGTTCACGATTTTCAGCGAAATTAGATTTTGGCTGCATATATCCAGAAAAGTTTGGGTCATCACCATAAATAATTGGAAGCTCAATTTCTACCCAATCAGTTTCTTTTGTATTAGAACGAAGCCAAGCCGTTCCCAATCTGTAACGCGTTCCTCCTTGCCTTACTTGAAGCAATACATAAGCATCAAACTCATCGGTCTTCCCATCATATTGATTGGGGTTATAACGGTATTTGAATTTAAATTTTGTTGGTCGCGATGTAAATGGAATACCAAAATTAATTGCAACATCTTTATAGCCACTACCATGTACTGTGCCTAAGAACAATGAACCCGCAGCTTTAAAACCAAACGGAGCTGATTTTGATTCTAAACGTGCATATTCTGCTGCATTTAATGATGGCTTTGGCTGAATTGTATTTAAATATGCAGGAATTGCTAACTCGGCAGCCCCTTTATCTCCAGAACCCCATTGAGTTGATGATAAGTTATTACCAGGTAACGAATACTTACCATTTGATGTCCAAGTTTTAAAATCTAAGAAATCAATTCCAATAATAGATTCGGTTGTAAAAGGCAGAATTACTCCAGTTACATCATCTGCTCTATATGCTCTAAACTCGTAACTTGTAGCAGGGTTTAAACCTTCTAACTTATAGTTGTATACATTACCAACAACATTCATATTATCATTAATTGTAATCCAACTACCATTCTTTTCCCTGTATTGAAACGTAAGGTTACTTGCATCTCCACCGGCATAAGAACCAGATAATATGGCAAATTTGGCCCAAGGATCAACAGCTATAGTAGCAGCTACATCTGCCAAAGGAATTACATTAAACACGATTTCTTTTTCGTACCCAATATCTTCAGAATTTGTAGCAATAACTTTTAATTCATGCTTTGTTAACCCATTATTTTCAACAGGTAATTTCTTCGATAATTCAGAAAAATCAATCACTTTCTCATCTTGAACAGTAGTAATAACAACGCCTAAACTTGTTAATACATTCGCTACAGAAGGAGTCATATTTTCAATATCAAAAGATGCAGGAACCCCTTGTAACTTTAGAAAATTTGACTTTACATGAACGATAAGAGATTTTAATGGTGATTTGGTTACTACTTTAATTATTGCATCAGTTCCGTCTCCTACTCTAAATGTTGGAGGGTTATCAAAGTCAAAATTAGCACTTGATATTACTGGAATATTTTCTGCTGTTACAGGCATTTCAAAATTCCATTTTTTATCAGTAGTTCTCTCATCTACTTCAATTTGTAAACTAGATGACCCTCCACTTCCCTCTAAATCAAATACTACATGGTAATATTCACTAGGTTTTACATGTTCTAATTTTAAAGATCTTGTATATACATTTCCTTTTAAATTTTCAACAGAAAGTAAAAGTGTTAAAGTACTATCAGTAGCCAATTTAAAATAACCAGCTCGTTTTTCTTCCTTTTCAAAAATTAAGTCTCCTTTCTTATTACTTACTGTAACATTCAATTTCTTAAATGCACTTTTAACATGTTCAGTAAAACCAACAGAAACTTTGGTCTGAATTAACTTGCATGTAATTAAAGCATCTGTATGTTTATTTGCTTTAACCTTTACAACTTCTTTTCCTTCGTAATATGGAATATCAAAAATTGCCTCTTGCTGATTCTTTGTTGAAGAAACTGCAATTGTATAAATCCCTTCATTCAAAGTTACAGAAGCCGGAACTTCACTTAAATTATTATACTCTTTAACTACTGCATTTTTGCTATTAATAATCTGAACATGGTAGTTAGAAACATCTACCGTTCTAGCTGCAGCTACATTAATTAAAGAAGATTGTTTCGTGATAACTATTGATACATCACCTTTTAGTATTACTTCTTCTTTCTCTGATTTATGACAACCAAATGACAATACAATCAAAGAAAGAAGACAGTATTTTAGAATAAACTGATTCATCTTTTTATGCATTTATTTTGATTGTCAAGGTCTTTTCTATTTCAACTCCATCTTGGTCAATTACTTTAATATGGAAGCGGTGTGTTTCTGTTCCAAATAAAGCCAACATTGGCATAAACTGACTTAGGTTAAAAACCATTCTATCTTTCCCTTGAATGGGATCATCTGATATAAAACCAAGATTTTTTAGATTAGCTCCCAATGAAGATGTTGGATCTACAGTAGCCAAGTCAAAAGTATCATCTAAACCTACCTTTAGTAATTCATCTTTTGTTAACTTCTTGCTGTCAATCCTAACAATTAAATTCTTAATTAATTTTGGTGCTTCTATATTTACTTTAACTACAGGAGTTTCACCTTTGTTAATCTCAAATTCTTTATCAATATCAAAACCATCCCCTTCTATAGCCAAAGCATCTGGAGGTAACGTAGATGGACCAGTAATCACTACATCTTTTTCATTCATCTTATCATCAATTTTGATATTTAAAGATGCATCTCCAACACCAATGTATGGGCTAAATTCTATATTATGGAAATCTTTGGCAGCAACATCACTAATTAGAAATTCTTTCTGAAACTTTGTTATACCATCTTTAGCGGTCACTTTTAAAGTGATTGTTAAAAGATTTGGTAAAAAGTAAGCACTTCTAGCTTCATCTTTAGAAAAAGTAAGTTCGCCTCCATTCATACCGTTACTTACTACTGCTTCATAAGCAGTAAAATAAGTACCAAAATCAGCCGAATAAGATATATGAACTTTCATATTTATCAGCGAACAGATAACTTTTGCTTCTACAACTTCTCCAGATTTTATTTCAACAGTAGTTGTTCCTTCATAATAAGGACATTCAAACCCTGCCGAAAGGTGTTGAGCATCAGATGCAGCTTTAATTGTATAAATTCCTTTACGTAAATCTATTTTTTCTGGTACGTCTGCATACTTCTCATAAAACTTTACAAGTACACCATTCTCATCTCTAATTTCTACTCGATAACTAGAAATATCAATCGCATCTTTTTCTCTTAAAAATGAGACAGGAATTAATGTATCATCTCCAGACATATTTAATGCTAACGACCCTTTTGCAGAAGGAATTTCTGTTTCGCCTTGAAGAATATTACAACCAATTAAAAATAATGTTATGGCTGAGATTAATATATAACTATATGATTTTATATTCATGATTGAAGTATTTTTATTAGTTGTAGTTTAAAGAGAGTTCGTCTATTAACAGCATACTACCTAAGTGTCTTCCATTAACTACTCTAGTATCTAGGCTTTTAATAGATGATTTGATAACAACATACATATGTGTTGCTTTTAGTGTAGTATTTGAATAATTGATTGGAATATTAAATTGCGTGTAACTTTCTTGTTTTGTACCAGAAATATATTGCTCTCTAGCCAATTCTGTTACCGTTCCATTATCTCTATTTTCAATTACAATTTCTACAGAAAACTCATCGCTTCTGTATGGATCATATTTATAATATCCTGTAAAAGAAGTTGGTCTTGAGGTAAATGGCATTCCATAATTAAAACTTTCAGAACCACCACTATAAGAATAACTACCTATAAATAACTGCCCTGAGGCACGTTTTTTAACTACACTTGCACTACCTGCTTTTGTAGTTCCATAGCCATAACCTACAGTTACAATTTCAGCGGCGTTACTCCCTTTATAAGAATCTGAACTATTATAAGTACCAGATAAAGAGTTATAATTATATCGGAAAGAACCTCTATGTTCTGTCGTTTTTTCATTTACTGTACTCCAAGTAGACTCACCTCTTGAATTCGGAATGTATTTTCTGATTTCTGCATACCCAATCCAATGACTAGGAGCCACAACATCACTATACCAATCTTCCATTTTTGCATTAGGTAATTGCTTTTCTTCCTCTGTATTAAAAAGTAATTCAGAAGATGAATTTTTATTATAAACAGCTTTAACACGATATTCTTTATTAGACGATAGCCCTGTTAATAAATACGTGAAATCTTTATTGTTTACAGTAGTATAACTTTTTGATTTTAACCAAACAGATTGCCCTTTCTCTTGGTAGAATACAGTGACAAAATCTTTATCACCTTCTGTAAGAGCAACATTTATAGTCGCTTTAGCAACCCAAATATCTCCTTCATCAAAATTAATAGTGAACTGGGCAGGAGTTACTTTTAAGTTTAAAGACTTTGTAGCATCTCTTTGATAGAAATTATCTTCAATATCAAAACCAAATTCAAATACATCTGCAACACCTTGGCCAGCTTGTAATGTTTTTATATATGCTGTAAAATCTATAGCAACCTCATTTGCACCACTCACAATAACAGGATATGTAATACCTTTATCTGCCAAGAAATCAATCTCTTCTTGAGATAATTGTGCGAAATCTATAGCATCAGGCCACCCATCATTTAAAAGGTTAGTAGATTTTACAAACACTTTTAATGATTTAATTCCTCCTTCTGCCTTAAACTTAATTACAGTTTGTTGTGTACTTCCTTCAACAACTTCTTGTTCTTGAGAAATATCAATTCCTTCTCCTTCTATAGTTGGGATATTTACCTCTAACCATTGTTCTGGAATTCTAAATTCTACATTTTTTTCTGTTACAGATTCGTCTACTATAACGCTGATTCCACCCGTGCCTTTAAGAGCTTCGAACGTAAATTTGTAGTAATCTTTTGGTTTTACATCATTAAACGTTCTAGAAATCAATAGCTTTTGAGTTGCTTTCTGATACAACTTCACCGTAAATGGCTCTGGACTAAAATAACCCTCTTTCAGTTCATTTTGCTCAAAGGTTAGTTTTCCACTTTTGTTCTCAATCTCCGTATACACCTCTCCAAATACATCAATAAAATCTGAAGTATATTTTACAGAAACTTTACTGTTTGCAATTGCACAAGTGAGCTCTATTTTTGTGGATTTTAGATCGTTGACTTTAAATTCCGTTTCCCCATAATAATAAGGACTCGAAAAAGCCGCAGTTGTAACCGGACTAGATTGTGCCACCAACTTATATGTACCTTGATTGAGGTAAAATTGATCTGGAAAGTCTTTATAAGTAGGAAATTCTTTAACCAACTTATCATTATTATCAAAAATACTAATTGAAAATGATGATACATTAATTGAAGAAGCCCGTCGGAAATTAACTACAGTTACATTATTATTCGCATTAAGAAATAAGGAGACCGTTCCTTTTCTTAATACATCCTCCTTTTTAGAACAGGATATACTGAGTAACATTAAAAGTAGAACTTTTAGATGTAAAAATTTACGCATTGATGAAAGTGTTTTTGATAGATTGAATGATTTAATACAGTTTTATTTATTAGGCTTAGAAGCAGAGTTCTTTCTTTAGTTTTTATAAAATTCAATTTATTATTATTCGTTTTTTTTATAACTATTGTACTAACAAATGAATGTAAATTAGAAGAATAAACTACTTAAAAGATCTTTTTATAAGAACATGAATATGGGAAAAGGATTAGAATAGTAAATATTCTAATCCTGATAATATCCTTAGCTTAATTTGGCTACTTAATATCAAATTTGTGTTCCCAATTTTTAGATAAATCGTGATTACCTTTATTATGATAATAGACAGTGTTCTCATCAGAATACCTGATTTTTAAAGAAAATCCTTCATAATAATGTATAGGTCCCACATTAATTTTGAGCTTCTTAAACTGCTCGTATTTTAATTTCAATTCTTTATTGAGTTGATCTATATCAGGAATTGTTATTTCAATTTTAAACGAAAAAGTTCTTACACCATTTTCATCTGTATCTAGTACCTCGCTCTCTAATAATTTTATGTACTTATTCGTCTCATTTTTCTTTACTACTGCATTTTGAGAAACAGCATTAATTAGTGTTTTAGTGATGTTTGTAGAAAAAGTTATTTCAGACAATTCTTTAACTGTTGAAATTGTACCTGTAAGTACTACTTTATCTCCAGCCGAAAATTCTTTATTATAACTTTCCTTATCTATTACAATACTAGACGCGTCTACTACTACTTCAACTTTTTGAGTTACTTTCTCAATTACCCCAGTTGATGTTCTTACGGTAAATACATAATCATAAGTACCTTTTTTCTCTTCGGCAAGAAACTTATAAGTGGCATTCGTCACCTTGCCATTCGAATTAGAAGTATGACCAATTTTACTTAAATATCTATCGTCATTATTTACTTCTGAAAGTTCGTAATCTCCTAACGCAAAAGCGTGTAAAGAAACTTCAATAGTATCATATGGAGTGACTTTTATAATATCTTTATGATTAATAATTTCTAGCTCTGGCCCTAATGAAAGTACAGCTTCGTCATTTTTATGACAACTAATTGTACTTAAACCTAGTAGCGTTAAAATTAAAATTGAGAATATATTTTTGTTCATGTTTTTTCTATTTTATTCATACCTAAGACAATGACAATGTTATTATTGGCAGTGAATTGCTGTTAACGATCTCTAATCATTTTAACAAAAAAAAAGCGTAGTAGTCTATAAACCAATACGCTCAAAATATTTAATGAACAATAAAATTTAGTAGGTTAGTGTTACCATTTTTTAATGGTTATAACTTTATGCTTTTAAAATAAAAAACCCAACAATCGGTTAGAATGTTGGGTTATTAAGTTAGACTAGAACTAATAAACTATGCTGTTGCTAACGCTACATCGTTAGAAAGTTGTTTGTTCTTGATCTTATCTTCGAATGCTGAAAGGGCTGCTTTTGAGCCTTCTCCCATAGCAATTACAATTTGTTTATAAGGTACAATAGATACATCTCCAGCAGCATAAACACCTGCTACTTTTGTTCTACAATGCGCATCAATTTCAATTTCACCCATACGGTTAGTATCCAAAATTTCTTTAAATGCTCCACTATTTGCAGTTAAACCAATTTGTACAAATACACCATCAGTGATAACTGTTTCTACTTTACCATTTTCGCGGTTTTCGTATTTAAGACCTGTCACTTTTTTACCATCACCTTCAACCTCTAGAGTTTTGGCATTTGTTATTACAGACACATTTGACAAGCTATTTACTTTATCTTGTAAAACCTGATCTCCTTTAAGTGTATCCATAAATTCTAAAACAGTTACTTCAGCGGCAATTGCCGATAAATCAATAGCTGCTTCTAAACCAGAGTTACCTCCACCTACAACAACCACTTTTTTACCTTTAAAGTAAGGAGCATCACAGTGTGTACAAAAAGCAACACCAGAACCAATGTATTCTGTCTCTCCAGGTACGCCAAGTTTTCTCCAGCTCGCCCCAGTTGCAATAATTAATGCAGGCGTAGAAAATTTCTCTCCTAAAGATGTTGTTAAATGCTTTACACCATCTATTATCTCAACACCTTCTACCATTCTATTTTCCAATACATCAATTGGATAATCTTTTAAATGCTGATTTAAATTAGCTGTTAATTCTGCACCAGTCGTTTTTGATATAGAAATCATGTTCTCAATAGAAACAGTTTCCTTTACCTGACCACCAACGGTACCTGCTATAATAGCTACTGAAAACCCTTTTCTAGCAGAATAAATAGCTGATGAAACTCCAGCAGGTCCGCCTCCAACAACAACTACATCATACTCTTTTTCTTCTGCATCATCTAAAGAAAAAGTAGTGCCTAATTGCTCTTCAATTTTACCAAGTAATTCACCTAATGATGATCTTCCTACATGCAACTGTTCGCCATTAAGTGTTACAGTTGGTACTGCTTGAATACCTAATGCTTCAACTTCTTCTTTATTAATACCTCCGTCAACTATAGCGTGTTTGATGTTAGGATTATAAATTGCCATAACGTTCAAAGCTTGAACTACTTCTGGACAATTTGTACACGTTAAAGAGATGTAACTTTTTAATTCTACTTTTCCCGAAATGTTCTTAATACGTTTTGTCAACATTTCATCTGGAAGGTTTTTACCAATACCGTCCATGTTTAATACAGCCATTAATAACGAAGTAAATTCATGTCCGGTGGGCACTGCTCTAAAAACAATTCCTGAGTCTACATCCTCTTTTAATATTGTAAAAGATAAGCCCTCACCTTCAGATACATTTAATGTAATTTTATCTGTTGTAGAAACCACATCTTCTAATAACGATACTAAATCGCTTTTACTTTTATGGTCTGCTGCTACAATTACGTTAAATGTAAATTTGCTTTTAAGGTTACCGAATAATCCGCGTACTTGTTCTTTTAATGCTTGTTCTAACATAACGATATATTTTAATTTCTTCTGATAAAAGGTGAATGGAGCCTATCAAATAAATAATCTTATTTAATTACGTATTTGATAGACCTTTAGGTTTGAGTGTTAATTGATATTAAGCCTTAGATTAAACCTACTAGATCAATGCTAGGCTTTAATGTTTCGTTTCCTTCTTTCCATTTTGCAGGACAAACCTCTGCTGGATTTGCTGCTACAAATTGTAAAGCTTTTAACTTTCTTAGTAACTCTTCAGCATTTCTACCTACATTACCTGCAACTACTTCATAAGAAACTATTTCGCCTTCTGGATTAACTACAAAAGTACCTCTTTCAGCCATTCCATCTTCTTCTATCATTACATCAAAACCTCTTGATAACACACCTGTTGGGTCTGCTAACATTGGATAATTAATTTTTTTGATTGTTTCAGACGTATCTTGCCACGCTTTATGTACAAAGTGAGTATCTGTAGAAACTGAATAAATTTCTGTTCCTGTTGCTTTAAATTCTTCGTACAAGTTAGCCAAGTCTTCTAGTTCTGTTGGACAAACAAAAGTGAAGTCAGCTGGGTAAAAGAAGAAGATAGACCATTTTCCTAAAACATCTGCTTTAGTTACTGTTTCGAATTGGTTGTTTGCAAATGCTTGAACTTTGAAGTCTACTACTTGTTTTCCGATTTGTGACATAATGCTATATTAATTTTAATTGATTACTCTTTCGATTTATTGTGTTACAAACTTACGACAGATTGAACTATTTGTAAAATTGATTGTTTTTATAACATCATAAATAAAAACTATACACATCTCAAAGTGTATGATTAAAATAGTAAGCTTCACTTTTTATAGCTTATAAGAATTAGGCATTACAATTGTATCTAAATTTTCATTCTGAGGGTCAAACTCAAATTCAAAAGGCAAATAATTATCAACCGTAATTTTGACTTTAAATGTATCATCATTCATAAAAGTCATTTCATAATTTCCAGTAGTAACATCACTTGCCACTACATTGGCACTCGATGTTGAAACAAATTTAATAATGCCTCCTAGAGGCTTTTTATCTTCATCTGTAAGCACCCCTTTATATATTTTAATAGATAAAAGAGCATACAATCTATCAATATTATACCAACTATTAGTACTCGAAAAATTTAATTTATACAACTGATCTACACTATTCATCCCTTGCTTTTTAAGTTGGTAGTCTATAAACTTTCTTTTCCTTTCTTTATATTCAGCATATTGATAAACCCTATTTTTATTAAAATTTTTGGCCTTATCATACTGTTGCTTCCCGTTTTTGAGTAGCTGTTTTAATTGATCTTCTAACAATACATTTCTTAGTTCTTCAATTACAATTTGATTTTTAACTAGGCGCGATAAATAGTAAGTATGCTGCACACTATCTTTAACAATCTGAAACTTATCTGAAGTATAAATTATACCTCCCTCTGAATCAAAGTAAGTATTTTTTGGTTCGGGGTAATTCATTCTATGAAAATACTTTTCACCTTCATACTTTACAAAACCTTTGCCGTCCATCTCTTTTAATAAAGAAATTAATGACGGGAACTGCTTGTATGCATAAGTATTGGTTAGAGTATCTAAAACATAAAACGATTTTAAATCCTCTAAATATTTTTCGATACCATAATAAGGGAATAAGCTTTTCTCTTTTAGATGTATTTCTTGAGGTGAAGAAATAGAATCAAATAATGTAGATAAACTATCAATACTTTTCTTCCATGAAAAACCATTTTCTTTTTCTGATTTTACATAAACATCCATTTCTTTATCAATTTCCTTTCTCGGTTGAACTAGTAAATGATTATCTGAACGGCTTTTTAAATTGATAGGAATATTATCTAACGAGGTCACTTTAATAAAAAAGCTCCCTTCCGTTTTAAGTAATTCACCATTTTCAGTGATAGTACTTAAATTGACTGCTGCACATTCTTCTGCAGTCATGTATTCTTTGAGGTGTATAAGCAATTCGTTGCCTTCAACATCGTCTAAGACTGAACTGCCATCAAAATATAAAATGTTGTTATTTTCTGTTTTTAAAATAGATATGGAGTCTTTAGGAACTCTATATATTTGGGTTGCTAGCGATTCCCACTTATGTTTAATTTCTACGCTACTTTTCTTCTGTTCATCAACAGTTGGAAATGAGCACGAATAAACATAAAATAAGAAAAAGGTATAGAACAATATTTTTAGCATAAAGCGAAGTGTATTTTAAAAAGTATCTATCAAAAAATCGTTCCAAGAAAAAAGGAGAAATCAGGAATGAATTAATCATTATTTCACTCTAAAATTTCTACAAAAAAATAAAGTCAAAGATCTTATCCATTAATGCTGAAATACTATTAATACCCCTCTTCCATTGAAATTAAAGCAATTTGTATAGCATGATATCCTAAATCAAGTATTGTTACTATATTTAAACCTAACAAACTACCCTAACATCTTATGTTCCTCTCTAAATTGAGATGGAGAAAGACCTTCCTTTTTCTTAAAAATTCTTGTAAAGTATAAAGGATCATTGTATCCTATTTGGTATGCAATTTCATTAATATGTAACTCAGATAATGATAGTAATTCTTTTGCTTTATTTATTCTTTGAGAGGTAATGTAACGGGAAGGTGTTTCAGTGAATGTTTTTTGGAATTCTCTTTTAAAAGAAGATAAACTCAAATCACACATCTTTGCTAATTCTTCTAACGAAACATTATTAAAGGTATGAAGCTCTATTACATTCTTCAATTTTGATTTTCTTGGTGAATATAAATCAGATACAAGCTCTAGCACTGAAGTTACATTTTTTGTTTGCACAAGTAACAACACCAATTCTTTGATTTTTAACTCCAGGAGATCATCATTGACAAGAGAAGGATTGTCAAAATAAAACTCTAGTGAATCAATAAACCTAGCTACAATCGTTTCATCAACAATATGCTTTGTTTCTGGATTCTTAATCTTTTTCTCTATTAATGAGGGTAATTCATTTATATATAATTTTTTTAATACATCAGGGAATAAGTGGAAGGCAATTACATCTACTTCTCCAGCGTTTTCACGGCCAATAAATTCTAAAAAGTAGGTATCGCATTTTAAAAGAATAGCTTCTTTTTGTTTAACCTCAATACTATCATGAGCAGAATGAAGCTTTATTGTCGCATCTTTCATATACAAAAAACAGCCTTCGTTTTGGAAAACGCCCTCTTTAGTATAAGGAACTGATATAGATACTTTCTCTACTAAAGCCCTGCCTTTGTATTTAAAACTTTGTCTCTTTTCTTTTGACATAAAGACAAATTAAGAAAAAAAATCAAGAATATTTAACCGGTTATGAGTGTAACTCCCTCCAAAAAAATAATACTGTAAATCATTCAATCACGTAGTAATTTCAACGTTATTATAATCTTAACATTAAAATAAAACACCCCCTACTTTATCTTCTAAATTAAATCTATACACAAACTCACTTAAGTACCAACAGTATTCATTTATTTCAATTATCAACAGCTGAAAAACGTATTCAAAATATTACATAAACTACTGTTTATCTATCAATTACAAAAACGAATACGTAATTACCAAACGCAATTATATTACATTCAAAATATTTTTAACGTATACACAATCAACACTTTTTTGCTATAAATCATCTACCTTATTTAAGAAAAATTAGACAGTCACATTAGTATTTCTAAGAAGTGTTATTGCGTATTAAATGTTCAATAATATCCCAGTACATCATCTACTCATCATAATTAAAAATGAACATATGATGTAAAACTCCAAACAAATAGTGAACACTACTTATCTAACATGAAATAACATTGCATATATGAAATGTAATTAATACAACTATTTTCCCGACTAAGAAATGAAAAAATTACTCAACACTATTTATTTAAAAGTACTATTCTTGATTTCTTGCACTGCTTTGCAAGGCTTGACTTTACAAGCACAAGATATAGATGTAAACCAAACAGGTTTTTTACCCTCAAGTACTAAACTTGCCCAAGTGCCCAATGGAAGTGGATCTTTCCAAGTGGTAAACACAAACTCTAACGCAGTAGTATTTAATGGTACACTAAGTTCTTCTGTCAATTGGCAAGAAGCACAAGAAGCATTCGCAACTGCAGATTTCTCTGCAGTAGAAACTCCTGGTACTTACAAAATAGTAGCAGGCGGGAATGAATCTCATCCATTTGAAATTGGTCAAAGTGTTTATGATGGTGTTGCTTCAGCATCGCTTAAATTTTACTACTACCAAAGATCATCTACAAGCATTACCTCAGAACATGGAGGAACGTGGGCTAGAGGATTTGGTCACCCAGATACAAATGTACGAGTGCACTCTTCTGCTGGAGGTGGTAGAGCTGTAGGTTCTTCTTTCTCTGCTCCTAAAGGATGGTATGATGCCGGTGATTACGGTAAATATGTAGTGAACTCAGGTATTTCTACTTGGACGTTAATGGCGTTTTATGAAATGTACCCTGAATTTTCAGCAGATTTTGAGGTAAATATTCCTGAAAGTGGCAATAATATGCCCGACATTTTAGATGAAGCAAAATGGAACCTTGACTGGTTATTACAAATGCAAGACCCTGTAGATGGTGGCGTATACCACAAGATGACTACTTTAGGTTTTGAAGGTGAAGTGATGCCTAGTGCTGCAAATCAGCAAAGATATGTAATTGGTAAGGCTACGGCTGCAACGTTCGATTTTGCTGCATTAATGGCACAAGCTGCAAGAGTGTACGCTCCATATGATGCTGCTTATGCACAACAATGCCTTACAGCTGCAGAACGTGCTTGGAACTGGGGTGTAAATAATGACAACATTACTTTTGACAACCCAGGAGATGTACACACAGGAACTTATGGTGATAGAAATTTATCAGATGAGAAAGCGTGGGCTGCCATCGAATTATATATTACAACAAAACAAGATGCCTATTGGTTTGCCTCTGATTTATTAAATCATGGAATGCGTGTTCCTGGTTGGCCAGATGTTGCTCCGCTTGGTTACCTTTCGCTTATTGCAAACAAAGATAACTTAACAGGTGCTGCTAATATCGCAGAAGTTGAATCTCGTGTGATTAATTATGCCAACATGAAAATTGGCGAATTTAATAGCTCTCCATATAAAGTTGTTGAAACATCTTTTAACTGGGGTAATAATGCCAATTTCTTAAATGATGGCATGATTGCTCTTTATGGTTATGAATTAACAGGAAACGGTGATCATTTATCTGTAGCTCAATCTAGTTTAGATTATATTTTAGGTAAGAACCCTGTAGGTATTAGCTATTTCACAGGTTTTGGAGAAAACAGACCAATGCAACCACATCATAGACCGAGTCAGGCAGATGGTATTTTTGAACCTGTACCGGGTATGGTTGTTGGTGGTGCACAAAATGCATCATTACCAGGAGGTGAATGTTTTCACCCAAATTCAAATATTCCTGCTAAACGTTATTTTGATGATTGGTGTAGTTATTCTACTAATGAGGTAACAATTAACTGGAATGCTCCTATGGTATTTGTTGCAAATGGTATATTAGCTATTGGCAATACAGATTGTGAAAACCCTGCCGTTGTAGATGTACTTATTAATGGTGAAAGTTCTATCACTATAGAATTAAATGAGTCGATTACTTTATCTGCTCGTGCATTAAATGAATGTGGAGGAACAGTAAGAGATGCCGTTTTCAATTGGTCATCAAATGCTCCCAATGGTGTTTTCTCAAACACAAGTACATTAACTACAGAAGTGGTTACTTTAACAGTAGACGGTATTAGCACACAAGTCACAATTACAGTTGTTCCAGAAAATGCAACACTTGTGGCAGATGCAGAAAATAATGGTATTACAAAATTAAATACAGAGTGGTTTGCTTTAGATGATAATGGTAATGGCGGTGCTTCTACTATTACTCCTAATGCAACTCCTTTACCAATGACAAGTGGTGGGGCTGTTAGTACTTCAAACAGTGTAGAAGTTTCTTATGTATTAAATGAGGGAACTTTAGAATTCAATCCTTTTGTTGGCTTTGGATTTCCATTATCTGAAGAAGGAACAGGTAGAGAAGATATTGCAAGTTCTACAGGTATCTCTTTTTGGCATAAAGGAGATGCAATGATTGTAAAAGTTCCTACCACTTCTATTACAGATTTTGATTACTACGCTTCTCCAGTTCCTGCTCATGCAGATTGGACAATGGTAGAATTATCATGGAATCAGTTCTCTCAAGCTGGCTGGGGAGATGCCGTTTCTTTTAACGCTACGGATGTAACAAGTATTCAATATGAAGTTCAGGGGCCTACTGGAACTACAGGAACTGTAGCTGTAGATGAAATTAAAATTGAAGGAGTTGTTTTAACTTTAGTTTGTGAAACACCTGAAGTTACTACTGTTGAGATTTCTGAAGGAGATCAATCAATAGTAATTGATCAAACATTCAATTTCTCTGCAATAGTAAAAAATGGTTGTGGTCAATTGATGCAAGATGAAGTAATTACTTGGTCTGCAAATGCACCAAATGGTGTGTATACTGCTACAACATTGGGAGCATCAGATCAGGTTACAGCAACAGTAGGTAATGTAACTGCGGTAGTAGCTATTACTGTAACTCCAAATCAACCTCCTGTTGCCAATGCAGGTAATAATGTTTCTACTAGTCTTATTAATGGTACTGCACAATTAACGGGTAGTGCCACTGACCCAGAAGATGACGCTTTAACTTATAATTGGGCACAAATAGATGGGCCTTCAACTGCAACTATCCTAAATCCTACTTCAGCAATTACTGTAATCAATGATTTAGTATTAGGGACTTACGTATTTGAATTGACAGCTACTGATGCTGCAGGTAATACAAGTACAGACCAAGTAAATGTTGAAGTCAAAGACGTTATCAATATGCTAACGAATGGCGATTTTAGTAATGGTTTTGAAGGTTGGACAACGTATATCAACGCAAGTGCTACTGCAAACCATGATGTTGTAGACAATCAATTACATGCTATGATTAGCAATGGTGGTTCTGACACTTGGCATGTACAATACAATCAAGGAGGTTTAACAATTGAAAATGGTGCAGAGTATAGAATCTCTTTTGATGCTCGTTCGTCAGATAATCGTTCTATCGTTCTTTCTATAGAAAAAAATGGAGAACCTTGGACAGGGTTTTTCAGTGCTCAACCTAGTTTAAATAATAGAACACAACAATTCTCTTACGAGTTTACAATGGAAGAAGCTACCGAAACAAATGGTAGAGTTACTTTCAATGTAGGTAACAGTAATATTGATGTTTTTATAGACAATGTTGTATTAGAAAAACTACCTAAAGCAAATGAAGCTCCTATTGCGAATGCAGGTGCAGATCAAATCTTACAAAACGGAACTACATCAACAACTCTAGGTGGTTCGGTTTCTAGCGATCCAGATAATGGACCGATAGCTTTAACTTATGCTTGGTCTCAAACTGCTGGTCCTGCTGTAACTTTTGATAATACTTCAATTGCACAACCTTCTATTAGTGGTCTTCAAGATGACACTAATTATGAATTCTCTTTAGTAGTTTCTGATGGTGAAGCATCTAGTTCTTCTACTGTTTCTGTAAGCCTTCAAGGTAAATTTACACTTAGAATAGAAGCAGAAGAGTTTAGTACAATGTCAGGTATCCAAGTAGAGCCTACGCAAGATGTAGATGGTGTGAATAATATTGGATGGGTAGACAGTGGTGATTTTATGGAATACAATGTAAACATTCCAGGTGCTGGCCAAGGTAAATTAAGGTTCCGTGTGGCTGCAGATGGTTTTGATAATAAATCGTTTACTGTTTCTGCAAACGGAAGCACTTTGGCAGACGTAACTTTCCAAGCAACAGGTGGATGGCAAAACTGGAAAACAATTTCTGTTGATGCTACTCTCCCATCTGGACAAACTACAATTAGAGTACAAGCTTCTAGTGATGGTTTTAACATGAATTGGTTAGAAATCTCAAATGAAGAAGGTGATGACGATAATGGGGATGCATGTACAGTATGGGAACCTAACACGAATTACCCTGTTGGAACTGTAGTGAGTTACAATGGCAATAATTATACATCAAATAATGAATGGAATGGGACTGCAGGTGCTCCAGATGTAGCTATTTGGGGATGGAACGCAGGAGGTTCTTGCTCTAGTAATGGCAGAACTGCTGCTGTAGAAGCTACAACTTCACTTCAACTTGAAGAAGAATTAAGCCTTTATCCAAACCCTGCTCAACATGAAATAAACTTGAACGGATTAGGAGAAGGACAGTTCCAGGTAGCTATTTATTCTATCTCAGGAAAACTAGAAAATTTCTTATCAATTAATAATGCTCAAGGAGGTCAAAAATTAGCAATTGATAATTTAAAATCTGGTTTATATGTAATACAAATTTCTGGCAACAACTTTACAAAAAGCCTGAAATTCCTTAAGAAATAGTTCTTAATTTCTCAACTACTTATAATTAAAGGCTGTCTTTCTAAAAGGCAGCCTTTTTTATTAAAAAAAGCAAGAACCTACATTCCGTAAATCCCTGCCTTTCTAAAATACTACAATTGTCTTTTACTCTACTATTGTCGCTTTACTCCATGCGTATTTGCTATGCACTTTATCTAAAGGTGTTTTCGCAACATGATTCGTATAATTACTAATCGTTTTTTGTGCTAACCCTAAAATTACTTCTAAAACATTTTTATGGGTATAACCTACAGAATAGAAGGCTTCTAATTCTTCATCAGAAACAAAACCTCTTTCTCTTACCATTGCAAGTGAAAAGTTTCTTAAAGCTTCTAACTTCTCTGTTGGTAAAGGGGTTTGATCTCTTAAAGCCTTAGTTATTTCTGGATCAACTTTCATCATATTAGCAATTGCTGTATGTGCTGGCACACAATAATGGCAATCATTTTCTACATTAATTGCTTGCCATACAACTGTTAATTCGTCCTTATCAAAAGATGTTTTCACAAAAAAATCATGCAACATTAAATAGGCTTCTAGCAACTCCGGAGATTCTGCTAAAGTTGCCGTTAAGTTTGGTAAATACCCGTAAGCTTTTACCTTTTCCTCTAAAAAAGGTTGACTTTCTTTTGGTGCTGATTCTAGTGTGTGGATTGTGAAATTTTCCATGATTGATTTGATTATTAGGTGTCTTTTTGTTTTGTCTTCTACAAATTTCAATAATCAAATGCTTAATCAAATGGACAAAAAGTTCAAGGGTATGGACTTTTGATTAATACAATAATTATGAGGTCCTATTTCAAAACTCTTGAACATTAAAAAAGCCGTTGACCTTAAAAAGATCAACAGCTAATACTATAAATTTAAATAGGTTATTGTTATTTCTTGATTTCGAAATCAGCACCTTCTTTTTTCAATTCGGTGTTTATTTTTCGTAAATCATTAAATCTTTTTATTGTCATTACTCCATCATATGCCTCAGATTGAACTGGACGAGGAGGATATTTTTCATACGTTGATTGTAATTTTGTCATCTCTTTAATAAAAATAGGCAACGTCCAAGTGTTTTCAGTAAATGATGTCATGAACACATCATAACGTTCTTGAGGATCAGACCATAAATCATAGATTGCAGGTGTTGTTGCTGCATATTTTTCAGGGCCAGTCCATCCTAAAGATTGGTTAGGACTATCTGTTGATCCTGCTACAGCACCATTGTCACCTCTTAAATTAAAAGTTGCTTTCCAACGTCCAACTCTTACTGCTCCAGGAGACAATTCTTGTTCTGTGAAGTAGAACCATGTATCTCTTTTAAAGGCATCATTATCACCAGTTAATAAAGGAGTCATATCGTAACTATCAAAAACTGTTGGTTTACCATCTCTATCTTCAGTTGGTACTTCTACACCTGCAAGGTTTGCAAAAGTGGCTAAGTAATCTAACCCTCCAACAATATTGTAATTATCTGCACCCGGCTCTATTACTCCTTTCCACATTGCGTAAGCTGGCACTCTAGAACCCGCTTCTCTATCTGTTCCTTTAGTTCCTCTAAAAGGAGTGTAACCTGCATCTGGGTAAACATCTTGCCACGCACCATTATCTACAGTAAATAAGATTAATGTATTTTCTGATATTCCTAAACGCTCAACTTCATCTAAAATTTGACCTACGTGATGATCTAATTCACAAACAGCATCTGCATATTTAGTTTTTGCAGCAGATTTACCTACAAAATCTTTACCTGGTATATTTGGTTGATGATTTTTCGCAAAGTTTACACTCATAAAGAATGGCTTATCTTTGTCTTTAGCATAAGTATCTAATTGTTTGATCACATTATCTGTCATCATTACATCTAATTCAGGTAAATTTTCTTCTGTTACCTTAGAGATTTCTCTAACAGGTTGCCCTGCTTCACCCTCTAAAATACCTGTAGTTGCTTTTTTATAGAACGCTATTTGTTCGTCCGTCATACCTGGGTGGAACGACTTCATTGTATAAGTATACGCATTTAAGTGATAAAGAATTACACTTTCCATTTTATCGTAACCATGTGCCGTAGGCATTGCATAATCAGACTCACCTAAGTGCCATTTACCTGCAAAGTAAGTGTTATAACCACCACTTTTAAGCACATCGGCTATTGTTATTTCTCCATGAGCTAAACCACCGCCTTGCCCCTGAAAAGCAACTGTTGTCATACCCGATCGGTTTGGAATTCTACCTGTTTGCATTGCTGCTCTACCCGGTGTACAAGATGGCTGACCGTAAAAATCCCAGAATTGCATTCCTTCTTGGTCCATTCTATCAAAGTTAGGAGTAGCCATTCCTCTACCTTCGCCACCGCCATAAGATCCGAAATCGCCCCAACCTGTATCGTCAGAAACAATCATGATAATATTTGGCTTACTTCCTTTTAATTTTTTAGTTGCTTTATTTTGTCCGAAGGCTGATAAGCCAACTAATACTGCTAATAATGTGAATAGATTTGTTTTCATAATCAAAGTGTTTTTTTTGTTGATAGCTAGTTTAACGGTAGTTCTTTTTAACAGATTTTTATAAAACAACATTTGACTTACGAAAAAGAACATCTTAGTAAAAAGCCACATTCTCTCTATATATCAAATTGATTGCCTTGCAACCTAAATTATATGTACTTAGTAAGTGATACAAAATACAATTCTATTAAATTTGATAAGCATAGAACTTCTATCAAGAAAAAATACCTAAATCAAATAAACTACTAAGCACTTGAGTACAACTAGAAATAGAGGAAAACAATCTAATGATGATACACTCTTCTCAACAAAATGGATTGACGTTATTAAAGAAGCCACCGATGATCTTTGCTATTTACTTACAAGAGGTTATCCTGAGAGTTCTACACTACAATTAGTGGGGCATAAATACAGATTAAATAAAAGGCAGCATGATGCCCTCTCTAGAATTAGTTGTAATCATAATAAAGTAACTGATCGTTCGACAACAGAAATTGAGTGTGCTGACTTAAAAGGGAAAGCAATAGAAATAGATGGTTTTAATCTATTGATTTTATTAGAAAATGCTTTGTCGGGTGCTTATATTTTTAAAGCTAGAGATGGTTTATATAGAGATATTTCTAGTGTACATGGTACTTATAAACGAGTTACAAAAACCGAAGAGGCATTGTGCTTAATAGGTAATGTATTAAATGAGTTGAATATTAGTACTGTAAAATGGTATTTTGATCAACCAGTTTCTAATAGTGGTTCTTTAAAAACAAGGTTATTAGAATTAAGTAAAACGTATAATTTCCCATGGGAAGTTGAACTTGTTTTTGACCCTGATAAAGTACTTGCTAAAAGTGAACACATTGTAGTTTCATCAGATGGTTGGATTATTGACAACGCTAATAAATGGTCTAACCTTGGGGCATTTATTATTGAAAACTATATAAAAGAGGCAAATACAATTACTGTATAAGCTACAATTGAAAAACTCATTTAGGTTCACATCACATTAATAAAAAATAAAGTCGTTGATTTCAACATTAACGGCTTTCTACTTCTAACCTATTAACGATATCAAGTAAAAACCAATTTATCTTTTCTTAGTAAAGAATTTATGGTAACTTTTATAAATGCTTTTCTTCTACAAGAATAAGAATAGCATAACCCGAAATCATCTATCCATTAACCCAAGAAAAATGTCATCAGAAATTAATAAAAACAAGTGGCCAGTCTTAAACTTTAACGAGATGAAAGACACTCTTGCTACCCTTCATCAATGGATTCAGATTGTTGGTAAAATAAGATTAAAAACTATGCCTTGGCAAAACCATTCATGGCATACCACTTTATATATTTCCTCTCATGGATATACTACCCAAAGTATTCCATATCAAGGTAAGGTTTTTCAAATTGATTTTGACTTTGAACAAAATAAGCTGTTTATTGAATGTACAGGTAAAACAACGGTGAGTATAGCATTAAAACCTATGACAGTAGCTAAATTTTATACGCTATTATTTGATGAATTAGATAACTTAGGGATTGATGTAACCATACATGGTAGCCCAAACGAATTAGAGGTGGCCATTCCATTTAAAGAAAACACTACAAATAAATCTTACGATCCTAAAGTAGCAAATGATCTATGGAAAGCTATGGTAAAAGTAAATAGTGTTTTTGCTGATTTTAGAAGTGATTTTATAGGAAAATGTAGTCCTGTACACTTATTCTGGGGTGCATTTGATTTAGCTGTAACTCGTTTCTCTGGTAAAGATGCTCCATTACACCAAGGTCAGATGCCAAACATGCCTCAAAAAGTTATGCAAGAAGCCTATTCGAAAGAAGTAAGTAGTGCTGGTTTTTGGCCTGGATCTGAGGGATTTCCTTCTCCTGCATTTTATGCCTATGCTTACCCTAGTGCACCAACATTTGGAGAACAAAAAGTTTTACCAAGTGACGCTTTTTATAGTACAGAAATGGGAGAATTTTTCTTAAAATATGAAGATGTTATAAAAGCTGAGAACCCAGAAGAAATGCTTTATTCCTTTTTACAGACAACTTATGAAGCTGCAGCAAACACTGCAAATTGGGAAAGGAATGAATTAGAAAGAACAAAATTTAATAAATAAGAATTTCAGTCAGATTTTTTATAAATATCCTTATGGATGAATTACTAAATTATATTCAATCACTTAATGATTTTTCGACTAAAAGTTGGGAAGAATTACAAAGTGCTTTAACCCTTAAAACATATGCTAAAAATGACATGCTGCTTAAAGAAGGAGAAGTATGTAATGCTCTTTTTTACATTGTAGATGGCTTTTGTAAAAGCTATTACGAAGTAGATGGTGTAGTAAAAAACACAGGCTTTTTTTTCGAAAATGAAATTGCGACAAACGTAAATAGTTTTGGAACAGGCGAAAAATCTAAATTCAATATCAGTGCATGTAGTTCTTTATCAACTATAGTATTTGATAAAAAGCTTCTATTTGAACTGGCTAAAGAAAATAAAGAAATTGAAGATCTTGGTAGAAACTGTTTAAGAGTTTTTGCCACAAAACAAGAAGAATTTTTAAATCTATTTAGTCTTTATAGCCCTCAAGAAAGATTAGAATACATAGAAAAAAATTACCCAAACCTTATACTCAGGGTCTCTTTATCTCAACTTTCCTCTTTTATAGGTGTCTCTAGAGAAACGCTTAGCAGAATACGAAAAAGAAGAATGGAATCGTAGATTGTGACGTTTGTCACAGGTTGACTTCATTTATACTAGTGATATTTGCAGTATTAATTCAGTATAAAACAAAACTGTTTTATGAACATATCAATTATAAAATACTATATAAATGGAAAAGATTAATTTAGAAAACAACGTAATAACTTGGTTTGAAATTGCAGTTCAAAACCTTGACAGAGCACAACAATTCTACGAATCAATCTTAGAAATTTCTATGATTAAAAGAGTTGATGGAGAAGAAGAGGCGGCGTTCTTTCCATTCGATCCAAAGGTTCCTCAAGCAAAATCAAATAGAGTAACAGGAGTTTTATCTCAATCTAAAAAGAATAAGCCTTCTACAAATGGAACAATGGTTTATATAAATGCAAACCCGAATATTCAGAACGTACTCCATAAGGTAGAAAAATGTGGAGGTAAGATTGAACTTGGTAAAACGAAGATAGAAACTGGTTCTAAAGATGTTGATGCTGGATATATTGCAATTATTATTGATTCTGAAGGCAATAGAGTCGGGTTATTCTCTGTAGAATAAAACACGTTTATTTAAACTACGTCTAAAATATTTACTTAAATAGCTTCTAAGTACATGACAAAAAAAAGCTAATCAGATAAAATGTTTAATTTTGAGTTACCACACAAAAAATTGAACTAAACCTGATTAGCATGAACGAATATACACCATTATTTGATATTTTATCAAAAACATTAACGCTTAATAAGGCAAGGTTAACTTGTCTTTGTTGCTTAATTCTAAGCCTTTTGAAAGTACAGACTGTTAATTTTAATAGATTATCACAAGGATTTTCATCCTCTGCAAAACTTGAATCTAAGCTTCGAAGAATTCAACGTTTTTTCTCAGAATTTGAACTAGATGAAACTCTATTTTCAAAGCTTTTATTAGAGATGTTACCAATTCAAGGCCCATTACGATTATCGTTAGATCGTACAAATTGGAAATTTGGACAACTGAATATCAATATTTTGTATTTAAGTGTGATTTATCATGGTGTAGGTCTTCCAATTTTGTGGACCATCTTAGGTGATAAAAGAGGAAATTCTAGTGAAGCTGAAAGGATAGAACTTTTTGATAGATTTCATCTTCTTTTTGATCTATCATGTATTGAGTATATTACTGCTGATAGAGAATTTATTGGTGGCAGATGGTGGGATTATTTAATAGCTCATCAAATACCTTTTTTTATTCGATTTAGAGATAACTTTGATATTACATTAAAAGGGAAAAGAGTAATTAAAGGGCATTGGATTTTAAGATCCCAAAAGTTGAATACACCTTATTTCCACCCTTCAATTGTTAGTATCAACAATACCCTTGTGTATTTTTCAGGTATGAAATATTATGAGAAAGGAGTACTTAAATTTTTAATGATTGCATCCTACAATAAAACAGATCAAAGTTTTGAAATGTACAAGAATAGATGGCAAATCGAAACAATGTTCAAAGCATTTAAATCTTCAGGATTTAATTTGGAAGATACCCATTTAATTCACTACAGCAGGATCAATAAACTACTATATATCATTGCTTTATCATTTGTATGGTCTTATAATATGGGCATTTATCTCCATCAAAAGGTGAAAGAAATACGAGTTTTAAAACATGGTAGAAGAGCTAAAAGTTTTTTCAAATATGGCTTAGAATATATTTCAAATGAATTGATGAAGAAGGATACTAATGATTATAATTTTGTAGCTAATCGATTTTTGTCATGTACTTAGAAATAGCTTGGATAGAAAAGAGTATAGCCTCCTTTTTATCTAAGCTATTTTTTTTGATCAAAAACTAACAGAGTTGCCAAACCCTATTGTAAAGCATTAATTAAAGTGCCAATATAAGTTAACATGATAGGGATTCTTTTACCTGTTTTCACTTCTCTTAGTGAAACGAATAATGAATCAAAAATTTAAAAAATATCATGAAAAAATTTATTTTATCTCTCGCCTTATCCATATTAATGTTAATTGTTGGTGTAAAATATTCTAATGCTCAAGTTGCTGGAGATAACCTAGACTACTTTAATGCACAACGCCAACCTGTACAAACAACTGTAGAAGTTATTGACTTTACTGATAAGACTGATTATGAACTTGCAGAATACCTTTCTAAAATTGATAGAGATACTGTTCCTTCAGAGGTTCTAGAACAATATGCTGCCGTAGTAGAAAACAATAGAAAAATTGCTCCAGAATATGTGGCAATGATGGAAATACAAGCAAAATTGAGAGGAGTAGATGTTGTTCAATTATTTGCTGAAGCAAGCTATGTTGATGTAGAAGTTTCTGAATATGGGAAAATAAAAATTAAGCAAGCATTAAAAGGTTGCACATCAATGGCTTTTAATAATGGTATTGTTGGTCAGAACAACGATATGGGTATTGATTTTCTAGAAGGTGCTCCTACTGTGATGATTAGAACCAAAAATTCTTTATTTATTCCTACAGATGGAGCTCACTTTCAAGGAATGGGCGAACATGTAGGCATTGTTCTTAATACAATCATAGATTTGGAATCAGGTACTACTCTAGGGAAAGATAATATTGTCTCTACCGATGCGGTTTTTGCCATGGCTGTACAATGTAAATCGGCTGATGAATTCTTAGAAAAAATAAAAGGCTTTGGAACGCCATCACCTATTAATTTTACGATTGCTGATGACCAAGGTAATCACTATGCTGTCCGACTTTTTGAAGACCGTATGGAAGTAGCTAATCACGATGATAGAGGTAGCTATAGTGCAAACCACACGCAAGCTACTAAAGATGCAATACTAAAGAAATTTGATATCTACACTGCTAACAGTTATACATCAAATACTTTTGCAAGAGAAGAAGCTGCTCGTTCTTTCTTAAAATATTCACCTGAATTAACTGTAGGAGCAATGCAACATGTGTTTAGTGTTCGCCCTATCAATATTTCTAAAGATGCTCCCGAATCCACATTTGTAACAGTACAAACAATGATTTTTGATGTAGCAAATGGTGTTGCTTATATCACTCCAGACAATCCTCGATTTGTAGAGTATACTAAAATCGAGTTAAATACAAATACAAATAGTAAGTAGTTCCATTAATAAATAGATCTAACAAATATAAAAATGAAAAAGTTATATAAATCAATTGCAATTGCAATGTTATCGATAGTATCATTTACAGTTACAGCTCAAGATACAACTCCTGAAATTGATAATGCTAAACCAACCAACCTTTATACATCTGTGATGGCAGAGGGTGAGTTATCTGATAATGGTGCTGGTATGAGATTTTCAATTGATAAAGCATCAGCAGATGGTAGAACAATGATTGTTGGTGAATTACCTGTTATGTATGACAACAATACAGGCAAGGTAAATATAGAAAATGCTCGATTAAGAGTATTCCATGTGGTGAACAAGCAATATGATAAAGTAATGGGTACTTGGGGTGCTAGTGTAGATGTTATTGCACCTGGTGGAACCGATGATATGTGGATGATTAGTCCTGGTGTACTTCTTGGAGTTATGGCATGGGAAAAAGTGCAATTCTTTCCAATCATTTCTTATCAGTATAGATCTAATTTTAAAGGAGCTGTACAACACGGTATGAGTTTTCAAGTGGTAACTCCTATTCAAATAAACGATAAGTTTTTCATTAGAGCTACCCCAGCAATTCAGCTTCCTGACTTTAGAAATTCTGGTACAGACCTTTCTTTTGAGTTAGGATCGTATGTCACAATTAGTAAAAACTTACAGTGGACTACCACTGTGACAACGTCACAAAACTATGGTAATACTGTTAGAACTGGTATATCCATCTTCTTGTAAAAAAACTATTTATAAAAATAAAAAACACCCTGCTAATAATGTATTAGCAGGGTGTTTTTATGTCGTCTTCTTAGATCAAAATCTCTCTTACCAAGCTATTTAATAATAACTTAGCGATAGATTTAGTTTATTGTTTTACAATTTTTAATTGCGTTGTGTATTGATCACTTTGGATATTGATAAAGTAAATTCCAGATTGATACATTGACATATCAATAACTGATTTACCTTGTCCTAATTCAAAAGTACCAATTACTTTTCCGTCTAAATTAAATACAACAACCTTTTGATTTAATTCAGGAAGGTCAATCGTTAACGAGTGAGTTACTGGGTTTGGATAATACGATACTATAACTTCATTCGCATCAATTGCGGTCACTTCTCCGTTATCATTATCTATATCATCTTCATCAGTATCATCGTCAGAATCATCAGGATTATCCGTGTCATCGTCATTATCTGAATCCTCGTCCGTATCGTCATTATCTGTATCATCATCTCCATCTGTGTCATCACCAGCAATAGCTGTAATCTCTATTGTTAAAGATGATTCAGATGTTTCTCCTTGATTATCTGTAGCAACTGCAGTAACTTCAAAAGTTCCCACTTCCTCTGCTAACCAAGATAATGAATAAGGCGCTGATGTAAATTCTCCCATTGATACATTATCAATAAAGTATTCTACCTTTTCGATTGTACCATCTGCATCTGTTGCATCTACATTAAGTATAATGCTTGTTCCTACTTCAAAAGAAGTGGCTTCTGATGCTGTAGTTAAAGCAACTGATGGCGATAGGTTTACGATTTCTTCATCTAAAGTGAACGTCATTTTACCTACGTTAAATTCACCTCCAATAAATACTACTCTTAATACGTGTTCACCTGCTGAAAGCTCTATGTCAGAAACTTTTTTACTTTCCCAACTATTCCATCCTGCAGTTGTACTTACATCAATATCACCTGTCACCTTGTAGCCATCTACTTCAAGATAAAATGGTCCTCTGCTTACTTGGTTGTCTGATGCATATCTAAACTCAAAAGAATACAATCCATTTGTGGCAACATCAACTGTATATCTTAACCATTCTCCAGGTGCAACCCATCCGATGGTCGCTCCTTCTTCATCACCTAAAACAGCATCTACAAATTCTCCTGTTCTGTAATCTCCTTCGTTATTTTCTGAAGTATCGAAATAAGTAACTCCTTGTCCATTTCCTAATTCAAATACATCATAATTTGCCGCTTCAATTACACCAGGAATAGCAGAAGCTGTTCCTCCATAAGGCGTTACTTTACCAACTGTTAAGTTTACAACTTCAGAAGTAGCAGTATTATCATTAATATCACTCACAATTGCTTTTAGTGCAACTGCTCCATTTACGTCTGTAGACCATAACAATGTATAAGGTGCTTCCGTTTCGATACCTATTGAAACATCATTAGCAAAAAATTCAACTTGCTTAATGGCATCATTTTCAGTTGCAGTAGTTACAGTAATAGCTACTTCCTTACCATAAATTAATACTTTATCATTTACTGGAGCTTGTATAGAAACTGACAACTCATTTGGTTCTGGGTCAACAACATCGTCATCATCACTATCATTACAACTTCCCACCTCAAAAGATTTTATATCTTCAATTGTGTTACGCTCTCCTCCTTCCGGATGAGAATAGGTATAATAGAAAGTAATTGTACTACCTTCTGCCGCTGTTAATTGGAAAGGCTCATTTGGCGTTGCATTGTGGCCTCCTTTATCTACACCATCTACAGAATAATAAAGAATTAAAACGCTACTTCCTGCACCACTAATTTGTGGTTGTAAGGTTAATGTAGGGTTCTCTAAATCTTCTGAGAAAAGGTAAGCAAAATCGCCATTAGCTGCCACACCTTCATAACAAGCTGAAGCCGAAGTTCCTTCAATATTAACTTCCATAGAAGTACCAACTTTATCATCATTATCAGTTGCTTGAGCCGTCAAGGAAACTTTTCCTTTCAACAAAGTCCATTCAACTTCATAAGGTGCTTCTGTTACTACTCCAATAGAATTACCATTTGCAAAGAATTCTACTTGTGCAACTGTACCGTCTTCATCATTAGCAGATGCAGTAATTGTAAGTGCTGTACCTTCTTTTATAAATGCTCCTTTTTCTGGAGAGGTAATCGCTACAGTAGGAATTGTGGTATCTACAACTATGTTTTCGCAAGATCCAACTATATAATGATTTGGATTTGCAGATGTATTTCTTTCTCCACCAGCTGGATGCGTATAGGTATAATAAAACGATATTGTGCTACCATTTGCTGCATTAACTTGGAATGGTTCTCCTGCTGTTGCAGAATAACCACCATAGCCACCTCCATTAACTGATAAGTATAAAATACATACTGGTGAACCCATTCCTGTTTGGTTTGGAATGAATGTTAAAGTAGGATTCTCTGCTGCATCAGAAAACTCAAAGTCATAATCTCCGTTTTCGCTAGTACCTCTACATGGAGGTGCATCTTCTGTAACAATACGAACAGATGGAGCGGTTGTAGATTTTCCATCATTATCTGTTGCTACTGCATGGATTGTATATTCTTTTGCTTCAGATGCAACCCAAACTACATTAAAAGGTGCTTCAGTTACAGTTCCTACAGGTTCATCATCAACAAAGAATTCAACTTGTGCAATAGTACCGTCTAAATCAGTGGCTGTAGCAGAAAGTGTTATATCTTTATTAATATAAAATGATGCTTGATCCATTGGTGCAGTTAAACTAACTGATGGAGCAATTGTTCCGTCTGTAGTAGCTACTAAAAGCAACTCATCTGTACTTGTGTATTCTCCATTACTTACTGTTAACTCCACTAAATATGTCCCCTCTACTAAAGCGTAGATCGTTGGCATTGCGCTTGATGCATCCGAAAATTCAATTACACTCGGGCCATATACTTGCGACCACGCATACGTCAGTGTTCCATTATCAGGATCTGTACTGTTTGATGCATCTAAAATGGTATCATCGCCAGATAAATCGATAATTAAATCGTCTCCTGCATCGGCCACTGGCTGACTGTATGGTAAATCTCCAGAAAGCTCAAAAGTTAAGCGACCTAAGTTGAAACCTCCATCACCAAAAGCTACTCTTAAAATGTGTTTTCCTGCTGACAATGGAACATTTTCTACAACACCTGTTGCCCATGTGCCCCATCCGCCAGTAGACGTTACCGAAATAGCATCGGCTACAACTTCGCCATCAGAAGAGATAGAGAAAGGTCCGCCTGTTGCATTATCAGAAGCGTATCTAAATGAAACAGTATATAAACCAGATGTTTCTACTTCTACGGTATATTCCATCCATTCTCCAGCTGCAGTCCATCCTACAGTGGCTCCTTCTGCTTCATCATACACATTGTCTACATATTCCTCTTTACGGAAGTCTCCTTCATTAAAAGCAGACTGATCACTATATGTTACACCCTGACCTAAACCTCCTTCGAAGGTATCGAAATTACCTGCTTCTAAAGCACCTGGAATTACAGTTGGCTCTCCTCCAAAAGGCACTTGCAAACCAACAATAACTGATACAATATTAGAAACACCAAACACATCTTCATTATAGATTTTTGAATAAAATTGATGCTCACCTGCAGCTAAATTTTCCGCTTTAAACGTATATGGTGATGAAGTCACTTCTCCTAAAAGTTGTCCTTTATCAAAGAATTCTACTTTTGTAGGAGAAGCCCCATCAACAGTTACTGTTAAATCAACAGCTCCATTTACAGCCGCCTGATCAAAACTGCTCACTAAAATACCTTCTATATCAACATCTCTGTTTGTTGCCGTAGAATTTGCGGGTACAGTTAGTTCGTATCCATCAGAAAAAGAAACCGTAATCTCTGTATCTCCATAATTATGAGCCACATACGTCATCTCTCCTTCTTTATTAAAAGCAACACCCATTGGGTAATCAGCAGTAATAGTTGCATCTACTTTACCCATTGCATTCATATTATGCAACCAGTAATAAGTTTGTGCATCTGCCACACCAAATTTCATTGCTCTTTCTGGATAGTCGTTATACAAATCAATTGCTTTAGCAGGATCTGTAAAAGATAAGTAGCTCCACATCACATCGTACCATAGATTTGGGTTATCTATTTTGTTCAATACATCTGTATTTACAGACATTTCATTCCATAATTTATCTACGTATTCCGTATTATGTCCTAAATACAATGCACCGCCATGAATTGGATACAATTCTATATTGTAAGAAGCAGCAATATCTGCTGTCCAGAATGTTCCATTATCATAACTATTTCCCCAAACCCTAGATACTACACTATAAGGTTGATCATCTTTAAAATTGCGCTCGTTCACATCGAACCAATATTCTTCGACAGCAGTTTGTTCTGTAGTGTATAAGTAAATACCTAAATCTCTAATTTCATCATTGCCTGTAACCGTTCCCCAGTGAATTAAAGCAGAGTGAAATTGCATACTTTCAGAAGTCGATTCTTGATCATTTCCTTGTGGGAAAGAGGCAAAACCATTGGCCCAACAGTGTCCTGCATACGGACTAAAACTTCTTAAATAAGGGAAGGTATCATCATCTCTATTAGGAGAAGAGGCATCTCTTACTAATAAGTTTATCATATCTCCGTATTGGTCTGCCCAACCTGGCTCATACTGTTCCATAAATGCAGCTGCATGAATAAAATACCCCCAATGGAAATGGTGATCATTTAAATTAGAATCTTGACCATGACCGGCAGGGTAACCTAATAATGCTGACCAATCTTCATTGTAATAAAACAAGAAAGCAACCTCACCTTCTTCGGCAGTTAACCAATCTTCTAAACGTTCTTTTACAGTTGCCACCAATTTATCTCTTGTCTCAGTATTGCCCGATAAATCTGCTATTCTTGCCGTTTGAATCAAGCGGTTCATTGCTTGTCCTTCATTGTAAGAATCCGTCCAAGAAGCTAACCCCTCGTTTTCTAAAGCCGTTACTTTATCATTTAAAGCTGATACATCAAATCCATCACTATAATTGCTTAAATAAGGAAGCGTTGGTAATATACCATGGAACGTATTTTCAACTACAAAAGAGGTTCCCTCAATCATCTTGAGTTCCCCTCTTACAGATGTGTAGTTAATAATTGATGGTTGTGTTGAAGTTGATGATAGATTAGCCCATTGATGTGGAAGTAACCCAATAAGCATATCTTCAGAAGATCCTTCTTTAATCTCCGTTTCTACAGAAAATGTTGTAGTTAGAACAGAAGTTGATTCATTATATTCCCAATTAGCGGTAGTATTAATAGGAAATACATAAGCATATTTTTGATAATTAATTGCTTCAGTGCTTACATCTGAAGTAGTTAAGGGCAACATTACCATTGACCAATAGTTTTCACCATTTAAAGTTGATGAGTAAGTTGTACCTTCTAAAGTCCACTCACTACCAACTGGCGCATAAACAACAAAGTCAGCACCTTCTCTTGCATTTTCAATAATAAGCACCTCATCTGCTACAGTTACAGTACCGTGGTTTACAGTTACCTGTGCAACATCTGCATCTAATTTATTGAAATAAACAAAAGGCATTCCTATACCAGAAGTGGCTTGAAAATGATGGGTATCATCATTCCAGTCCATTGTAACTGTCCAATCACTATGGTCTGCTACAGTTGTTCTTGATGCATTCAACCCGTCGACACCTACAACGATTGGTAATAAATCATCAAAAACACCCCAAGAGATGTAACTCATTACTAAACCGTCATTGGTTGTTTTCATTGCCAATGGGTAATTAAATAAATTCGATGCATGGTCACTTTGGATTAAAGTAGACCACCAATCGTTTGTAGGTACAGGGTTTCCTAAAGCATTTTCACTTAATTGTGGTGTACCTGATGGGTATGAATTTCTACCTGCTGCATCTGTACCTGGAAAAGTAGTTGTATAGCTTCCGCTACCTACTCCTGTAACTTGTGCAAAACTGGTAAATTGAATGGCTATTACAGACAAAATTGTCCATAGAAAAGCCATACTAGTCGTAGTTGTTTTTCTCATATTTAGTTAAGTAATAATTAGTCTGCTTTTTTAGAGAGACTGAAAGTTCAATAGTTATTGGTTTGCTTACTATGTTCGTGTGCACCTTCTATAGTTTGCTCATCAATTTCAATTCATAATTTTTATCTAGATAATAGCGATTTGCCTTTCGGCTAGCAACTTCTGAAAACAAACATATACCAACATTCATCAGGTTCAAAATTCACTAAAAAATCAATTTATCACTTAAAAAACAGTCGTTAAAATTCTAATCATCAATTACTTAACACCTTAAAGAGAATAGAATGGAATTGAAAATTATCCATTTAAAAAATATATATTTAACATAAAAAATGTCGAAAAATCCGACTTCTTAAAGAATTTCATTCATAAAATTTTTTCGTCAATAGAAATATTTATTAATTGGATACAGGTAGTCAAGAACAAATAATAAAGTGAAAATTTGGAAAGCTATCTAAACAACAATTATCGCAAAATAGACAGTTTATTATCCCCATTATCAATCTTTCTTAATCAATTTATCACTAACTATTTTAGAAAAATGCTCTTTAGAATTCTTCTATTCACATTACTTTTTTTTAGCATAAATGTAAATGGTAAAACACATCTACTCGACACTGTTTTTTTAAATACAACTAATATTGATCAGATTATTGAGAAGCAATCCATAGGTATTTTTGAAGATAACAGTAATTCATTTTCTTTAAATGAAATTTTATCTCTTCATAACCCTTTTAATGTGTACGCTGAAGATGACCATTTTTATATTATTCAAGATACTGCACAAACCTATTGGGTTAAAATGGCTTTTAGTGGAGAAAGGCTCTATCAAGGTCACCTACTCTTAGAAGTTTTAGATAGTCATATTGATTATTTTGAAGCGTACCAACAAATAGATAATAATGAAATAAATGCAGTAGCAAGAGGTGGTTACGATATCGAATTCAATAAAAGATTGTATTCGCATAAAAACATTGTTGTTCCCCTCCCTCCTGTTAATAAAAATAGCTCACTTACTATTTATCTAAAATACAAAACACGTTTTAAGAACATCTTTCTTTATAAAGTAAAAGACGATAAATCTTTTATTCGATATGCCAATGGAGAGTATATCTTACTTGGTGGTTTTTATGGTATGCTTTTCTTGCTTGCAATATATAACTTAATGCTGTTTGTTACTTTAAAAGAACGCTATCCTATCTACTTGTCATTTTTTGTAATTAGTAGCATGCTAGTTGGACTATCAGAAGATAATTTAGGTTTTCAATACATTTGGGGAGATACGCCTTACGTTAACTATGTAATAAAACAGATTACACCTGCTCTATTTATGACTTCTGTAGTTTTGTTCACCTCATCATTTTTAAAAATTAGACGAGATAATAGAAAAGTTTATGTAGTGATATGGATAAGTGTTCTGATAAATATTGGTTACTTAATTCTTTTCGGGGACTTTAATCATTTCTTATGGCAAGCACCTACCTACCTTATCCCTTTTTTGATTGTATTTGGTTATATGCTGTATTTAATAAAAACTAAAAAGTTTAAACAGAACTATTTTATTAGTGGATACAGTACTATAGTATTAGGGGTTATTTTCCTTGTTTTAAGAGGATATGGCCTCTATTTAGATAGTATAATTTATGTTTATGCCTTTAATATCGGACTTATAATCAATGTGTTTTTAATGACGTTGGGTCTTGTACAAAGTTTTAAAATGTATAAAGATGAGAAAGATGCTGCACAGCAAAAAATCATTTCAAATTTAAAGGAAAGAGAAAAAATTATTGAAACAAAAGTAATTGATAGAACACAAGAAGTTGAAAATCAGAAACAAATCATCTTTAGAAAAAACGAAGAACTAGAAGTTGTAAACAAAATGCTTACAGACCATAGACGTACTATTGAGAAGATGAACACTAAATTAACCATCGAAAACGAACAACTACATGATGATGTTTCTGAACTCTCTAATGCCCGTGTTTTATTAAAAGAGGTAAGCTTCGAAGAGTTTGAAGAATTATTTCCAGATGATATCTCATGTTATAAATACTTAGCTAAAATAAAATGGAACGATGTATTTGCATGTAAAAAATGTGGAAGTAATAATTATTCTAATGGACAAGGTCATGAAGCAAGAAGATGTAAAAAATGTAGTTATAATGAATCTGCTACAAACGGTACATTATTTCACCGTCTTCATTTCCCTATTAGAAATGCTTTTCTTCTGTTATTTATTGTATACGCAAACAAAGGGAATATTCCCTCTTCCAAACTCGCGGAAATGTTAAATATGCGCCCTAACACTTGTTGGAAATTCTACAATAAAGTAAAAGAAGCTATGAAAATGAAGTGTGAAGAATTGGGATCTGAAGACGAATTGTTAAAAAGAGGTTGGGAAGAATTGATCTTTATTTATCAGCAGAGTTAACCACAGAAGTTATTTAATTAGCAATTAATAGACAATCAGCACTTTACAAAAAAACAAAATCTAAATAAAAGTTAATGATTATGAGGTAGTTACATAAATATGTTAAATATCTAAGATGCAATATTTTGTTTTTTAGTATAAATATTTAAACTTTCGAAGTGCTATATATTTTTTAATTATTTTTAAACAAACTATTCGGATGAAGAATTTATTCACTTTCCTACTACTTAGCGTAATGGCTTTTTCTTTTGTTTCTTGTGGAGACGAAGACGAAGTTGCAGCATGTGACACTACTCAAATCATTGTTGATTTACAAGAAGAATTTGATGAATTCACTAACATTGATGATGAGGCATCTTGTGAAGACCAAAAAGCTGGTGCTCAAAAATTGGTAGATTTCTACAACAGCAACAAATCATGTATCAACGACGGTATTGATGCTGCATCTGATACTACTGAAGAAGCTGAAGAAGCTAAAGAACAAATTGATACTCAACTTCAAGTTCTTGAAGCTTTGTTATTATTCCCTTGTTCGTAAGTAGGAATTAATATTCTATATAATAAACCCTTGATAGTATAATTTAGTACTATCAAGGGTTTATTTTTTTGCCTGAACTTAATAAGAAAAGGCAGAAAGAATTTGCGAATTCATTCTAGAATAATAGTAATGCTTACTCCCTTCTTTTATACTTTTATTAATCACATAATCAATAAAAATAGACTTTTCGTTTTGTAACGATTCTCCCTCGATATCTAACTGCAGAGATGTTTTCGCATTCTCAGGAAATGATGAGAGCATCATCATTACATCATTTACATCTCCTTGCGATAAGTATATTTTTAAACTGTTTGCTAAATCTAAAATTTCACTCATCAACTTCTGAAAAATAAACATATAATCTTCGTTATTTCTTAATTGACCGAATGTTATACCATATGATGAGGTTAGAGCACTTATTGGAGACACAAATAAGAATTTTTTCCAAATCACTTCTTTTATGTTTCTAGTATAATTAGCATCAACGCCAAAATCTTTTAGTAGTTTCTCAAGCCAGTGATAATCTTGAGAGAGCGTTGTTCCAAAAAATACTTTGCCAAGTCCGCCCATATGAACCACCTGACCTGGTGCTACCTGATTGCTAATAATGTAAATACAGCCTTCGAGTATTTTACATACAGGATGAGGAATATAACCTGCAATAAGTTCTTTAGCATTTACCCCATTTATTAAAGGAAGCAGTAAGGTTTCTTCCTGCAAGCAAGGTAAATACCGTTTTATAGCCTCTTCTAATTGATATGATTTTGTAGCAATGATTAGTAAGTCGAGTTTACCAATTTCAGTAGGATCATCAGAAACAAGGTGTGGCCTTATCACCTTTTCTTTACTGTCTGATCTAAAAAGTAGCCCATTTTGTTTAATCGCTTTTTTAGTTGCTCCTCTACAAATAAATATCACTTCAATTTTATTTTGATATTTATTACCTGAAAGTAATTGGGCGCCAATAAAACCCCCAATACCACCGATTCCTAGAATTCCGATGCGCATTTTAATTAGTTTTTAAAGTAAGTTAGATGTACAATGTAATCGTTCAATTAATGATAAATAAAAGGTACTCATTGTTATAAATAGAGTAAACCTTTTAATTATCAATAAGTGAACATCTATTTAATTCATAGCTTGTGATTGATCTTTAAGGAGAGTAGCTAATTGAATGAGGTCATTCACTTCATAAGTTGGTTTTTCTACTAAAGGATAGAGTACTTTGCCTGGTCTAGCAATAAATGCAGTCTTTAGTCCTGCTTCTTGTGCTCCCGCAATATCCCAACCATGTGCCGCTACCATTAATGCTTCTTCTGGTTTTACTCCCGCTTGTTTAAGTGCCCATTTGTAGCTATCTAAATGAGGCTTATAAACTTTAATTGCTTCTATGCTTAACATTCCATCTAGATACGATGTCAAGTCCGCATTATCCATTTGTGTTTTTACACCTTCGAATGAAGAATTTGTAAGTGTAATTACTCTGTAGCCTTTGCTTTTTAAAATTCGTAATCCTTCTTTTACATCAGGGTGTGCTGGCAAAGATCTTAAAGGCGTTATGATTGCCTTTTTTGCATCTTCTTTAGTAAGATTTATATGGTGGCTTTCTGCTACCATCATTAATGTGGCAACTCCAATTGTTCCGAAGTGCTCATAACGATTAATATCACTTGCTACTAGAGAATAATGAAGCATTTTTGAGAACCATAAATCCAAAAGGTCACTTCTACCGTCTAATGCTTTTGCAACAGAGGTTCTCATGTTATTTAAGTCAAGAATAGTTTCGTTGACATCAAGAAAAATAACCTTGATTTGTGCTTCTTTTTTAATTTCTTCATTGGAAGAAAACGAAGAGGCTAAAAGAAATGTGATAATTAATAAAAATAAAGTTTTCATTTTTTTGCTGGTTTAGAGTACAATAAAATTGGATGTATATAAATTAGATTACCCCGTTAGAGGAAGTTTAACAGTTTTAAAATAAGAGTTTAATTAGATTGAGTGTTTGTTTAATTATTTTAATTGATCTATGTATTGGTTTACAGCTAAAAGGTAGTTATCAAAAATAACGTCATCTCTATACAGTTTTCTTAATCCACGAACACCTTCAAAAGAACTGATTAAAAATACTGCGACAGCATTACTGTTTACATCATTTTTTATCGTTCCTTTTTCTCTCTCAATATCAAGGGTTTTTACAAGAACTTTACGCCACTTATCAATAATTACTTTAAGTGCATTCCTATATACCTCTTCGTTCCCACTTATCTCGTTAATCAAGTTATTTGTAGGACACCCTTTCTCCTTTTCGTAAATTGAAAATTTTTTAATCCTAAGTGTAAAAATGTTTTTTAGTTTTTCAATAATATCACCTTCTTCATATAAAGGATCTATCATATTTTTTACAATACGTTGCTCCACAATTTCTGTAATAACTGCTTTGCCTATTTCTTCTTTATTTTTAAAATGATGATAAAAAGCTCCTTTTGTAAGGGCTGTCTCCTTCATTATTTGATTTATACTGATCAAATTAAAACCATCTCTATAGAATAATTTAAACGCGGTGTCTAAAATTAATTGTTTAGTGATTTCTGATTTTAATTTCTGTTCCATAATCGTAAATGTAGCAAATCAATAAAACATTCCAAACAGAATGTTTTACAACTTTATAGCATTAACTAATATTAACCAACACAAAAGAATAAACTATATGATTGAAACTAAACAATATAATGTATAACAATTTAAATAACCAAGGTGAATGTATATACTTACAATTAACATATTTTTTTGATTACACTATATTTAATAAGGTCCTTTCAATCTAAATAACTTTACAAATTAATATCATTAAAATGAGAAAATTACTCTTACTTATTTTGTTCATCCCATCCTTCTTATTTGCTCAAGAGGAGCAAGATAAAAAAGATGCTGCTGCTGCAAATGCAAATAACCCATTAGCAGATTTAAAAGCTTTTAATATTCAGTTTAACTATATGACAAACTTAACGGGGGTAGAAGGAACCAATATGGTTACCTCTTTTAGGTATGCACAACCTGTAGGTAGAATACTATTTAGAGCAACATTACCAACCTTAACAGCCAACCGCCCAGCACAAAACACTTCGATTACTGGAGTTGGCGATTTTAATTTATTTGCTACTTATCTTGCTACAGAATCATCGTCGCCTGTACAATTTGGTGCTGGGCCAATGGTTTTTGCACCCACATCTACAGGGGTAGCTACTTCTTCTAATAATGGCTTTATTACCAATGATTACGATGTAAGTATTGGTGCAAATAATTGGCAAGTAGGTGCTGCTGTTATCTTATTTGTAGCGAAATCTAAACAGTTTCAATGGGGTGGCTTAATTACATGGACTGCTGGTGTTGGTGAAGATTCTAAACTTAAAGATGCCAATGGTGATGCCATGAAAGCAGATGAAAACATGGCTGCAATACAACCTTTCTACTTTTTCCAACTCGGAAAAGGAAATTACTTAAGAGGTGCTCCAATATGGACAATGGATTTTACGAATAGCAATTATAATTTCCCTATTGGTATTGGTGCAGGTAAAGTATTTAAAGTCGGCTCTACTGTTTTTAACCTATTCTTAGAGCCTCAATACTCTGTTTATTCTCAAGGAACTGGACAAGGGAATTTCCAATTGTTTAGCTCTATCAATATGCAATTTTATGGAGGAAAATAATTGAGTTCACTCAAAAAAATAATCAAAGCTGCCTCTAAAAAAAAGGCAGCTTTTTTCACATAAGAAAACCCTTCACATTATGCATGTAGAAGGGAGATCTCATATAGCATCTATATGAATTGGGTATAAATTAATATTGTATATTACCTATTAAATGTCAATAATTTTCGTTGTACTCTAGCTTCTAAAGAAGTGTCAGAATCAAACATTACAATGGATAAAGATTTCTCATAACTTTCTATTGCTTTTTCATTGTTACCTAGGTGTAAATAATAATCTCCTAATACTTCATAGGCCAATGCATTTTCTTCTATTTCGTTAGACGTATCAATCCACTCTTTCGCTGTCTCTAAATCTGTATTCCAATTCACTATAATTTGAGCAGACTTTGCATAAATTTCATAATCATCTTCCGCTGCATGTGTAAGTGCTTCAGATAATTCTTGTGTACTTTTTGATAAAGGCTTATCGTCTTCTAATATTTTTGCTTGTGTAATGGATAAACTTGCACACAAAATCGAAATGGTTATAAGTAACTTTTTCATAATTCTATTTTTTTGTAATACTTTTATTCTGTTCTCATTTACTAATAACAGCCACTTCAAAATGTCACCACCATCAATTGATTTTTTTTTACCATTATCAATAACAATGTGTAAAAGGAGGACTCCTATTCGATAATTGAAAATTTTTCTTTTTTCAATCCAAAAAATAGACTAATTTGTATTCGAATTAAGCAATCTGAATAATAACCTTCAGTAAAAACAAATTAAAGATCCTGACTTACTTTTATACAATGGAAATTGATATTCAAAACACAGATAATATTACTGTTATTAATGTAAATGGCTACTTAGATGCAAACACATCCCCAGTTTTAGATCAGAAAATAGCAGATCTTGTAGCAGATGGGAATGCAAATATTCTATTAAATTTAAAAGATGTTGGCTATATGAGTAGCTCTGGATTACGTGTTTTCTTAAATGCTTCTAAGGCTGTTAGACCTTTAAAAGGCAAATTTAAGGTATGCGAAGTAACACCAGACGTTATGGAAGTCATTAAAATGACGGGTTTCGATATTATTGTTGATGTGATCGAAACATATGATGCTGCAGTAAGCAGTTATTAATTATAAATGGTAGAAGCGATAAGATTACTTATCGCTTCTACTAAGTAACTCTACGCTACTAATTCCTCTTTTCTTTTATCATTTTTTTGATACTCTCCGTTTACCCAATTACTAAGCAATTCTGAAAATGCTTCATGTTGATCTTGGTACGAAAAGTGACCACAGTTTTCAATAATATGTAATGTACTGTTCTTCATTCTTTTGCTAATCCTCTCCCCATTATCATACGGTAAAATCTGATCATTATCTCCCCAGAATAAGAGGGTTGGTACTTCTATTTTTTCTAACAACGGGTTAACTGTAGCTAAGCTTTCAGGATATTTTCTGAACCACTCAATAGAAAGTTTTAATCTACCATCATATGATTTTATATAATCCGATAACTCATACGCATTCGGTACATAATTCACATAACCTATTCGGTTACCTACTTCTACAAATGCCCCTGCACCTACAAAATTACCTATCAAAAACTGCCAAAAATTAGAAAAACCAAGTTTTTCAATAATAGAACCGTTCGTAGAAGGATCGATAGCTGGACCATCTCCTACAATTAAGCTCTTTACATCGTTTTTAAACATTCCTGTATAATAAATTGCTGTTGGCATTCCAATATCTGGGGCCATAATATGAGGTGCTTCTATTTCAAATGTCTCTATAAATTCTTTTAGAAACTCTCCTTGTGCTTTAAAGTTCATGAACTCCATACCTCCTGTACTTCTTCCAAAACCGGGAAGATCATAAGCATACACATTAAACTGTGCTGTTACTTGTTTCCAAATTGGAGAATAGGCTATAATACTTTGTGGAAGTGGAGAAAGCATTATTAATGTTTCTTTTCCTGGATTATGATAATGTGCATATCTAATTTTTTCTCCTTTAATTTCAACATAATTTGTATCTATAATTGTTGGTTCTGCAATACTAGGAGTATTTTTATTATAATTATTTTTTCTTCTAATCTGTTCTAACTGATTATATTCTCGTGTAAATGTCATTAAAAATGAAGCATAAAAACGGTCTAATACTGATCTTTTTCTAAGTGTTGAATTATTTTCTTTTACAGCAGTCATAGTTATATAATTTTAATTGTATTTCAATTTATTTTATGATCAATACGCTATAACAATTGAAGAAATAATTAGCGTATTGATCATTATATTTTAAAAAATGATTTATTCTCCTGAACCATCATTTCCATAGTCTCCGTCTACACCTGGAGTATTCCCATAATCTGGATCTAAAGGTGTTGTTGGGTTTTCATATCCTGGGTCAACAGCTTCTGGTTGAGGTTCAGAACTATCGTCACTACAAGAAAATAATACAATTGATAATAACGCTGTGATTAATAACTTTTTCATAACTTCTATAATTTTATTGTTTTGATTTTTAATACATTACAAATATCGTAGTTCCTATTTCTAATAAGTTGAATAAAAAACTGCAATAGTTGAATTTTTTATTTCATGGCCTTAAAAGGGCTCCAACTATCATCTACTTCTACAATGCCTTTCTCTTTAGCATACTCATAATAAATATCTACCATCTGGTATAATCGTTCTGCTTGCATATTTTCTAATGGGATTGTTTCCGAAGGGTCTTTAACTACATTGTATAAATGCCATTCCCCATCTCCAAACATACCAGTTCTTACTTTTATTGCTTTATAATCTCCCATCATGATATAGCTGTTCCCGAATAATTCAAAAGCATACCATTCTTCTTCTGTTCGTACTTTGTCCGTAGTCCCATCCATAAACGGTTTTATACTTTTTCCTGACGGAGGAGTAATTTCTCTGCCTTTATAATCTGTAGTAGGATGCTTAATTCCAGCATATTCTAAAATTGTCATAGGAATATCCTTTACACATACCACAGCATTTGATGTTGAACCAGCTTTACTATATTCTCCATTAAATGCACCTGGAGGAACAATCATCATAGGTACTCTAATACCACCTTCACCTATAAACCATTTCCACCATTGTAAACCTCCTGTTGCTGCATTTGCCCAAGAAACACCTAACATTTGAAAAGAATTTTCTGTGCCAACAGCTTCTAATGATTGATCAAAATTTGTGCTTATCCAATTTGCAAACATCTCATTCCCTACATAAGGGCTTTTCGGATCTGCTCCTTCAGGGCCATTATCTGTTAAATAAACAATCAATGTATTGTCTAATTCTCCTGTTGATTTTAAATGGTCTATAATCTGCCCAATACGTTGGTCTTGATCTTCTATCATCGCTGCATAAGTAGCCATAATTTTTGCTTGTATTTTTTTCTCTTCCTCTGTTAAATCAGACCATCTTGTTGTTAAATTATTACTAGGTGCTCTATTGGCAGAATGAGATAATAAACCTCTATCTTTTAATGCTTTATATCTTTCTTCTTTTAACCCTTCGTAACCCATTTTATAATAATAATCGTAATATTTATCAATCAGTTCTGCAGGTGCTTGAACAGGAAAATGAGCTGTTGTAAATGCTACATAAGCAAACCAAGGTTTGTCTGTATTTGCATCTTCTTTCATAAAATTTAATAGATGCTCAGTATAGAGTTCTCCAGAATAAATACCATTTGGTCTATCATAAGGTGCTCCATTTAAAAACCATGGCTCCGGACCTACTTTAGGCATTTTGCCCTCGACAATTAACTTCTTGTTTTCTGGTGAGCTAACATCTGGTGTCATCTCCCTATCATTCCAATGGTTAGACCCTCCAGATAGGATACCAAAGCTTTTTGTAAAACCCCAATTCATTGGTCTATCTCCTTTATCTCCATCACCTAGATGCCATTTACCTGTTTTGTAAACATTGTACCCTTCATCTCTAAAAAGTTCAGAAATAGCAACAGTGTTTCGTGTTAAATACCCTTCATAACCAGGTTTCCCTTCACTCTCTGGGTAGACTGCATAATCAAAAGTGCCTAGTCCTATTTCGTGACTATTATTTCCAGTTAATAACATACCTCTTGTAACAGAACATACTGGAGATGCATGGAAATTTGAAAATTGAACCCCATGTTCTGAAAGTTTACTCATAGTTGGTGTGTTTATTTCTGAGCCATAAGAAGCCAAGTCTCCAAACCCTATATCATCTCCTACTATTAATAAAATATTAGGTTTCTTTTTTTGAACAGCAGATTTTGTTTTTGTATTACATGATGTAAATAACACCATAATTGCCATTAAAATTGTTATACTATTTTTCATGATTTCTATAAGTTTATAAATAGTTTTTGTAAAAAGGTTAGTGAAAAACATCTCAAGAAAATCTTGAGATGTTTAAGAAAAATACATATTAACTAATCCTACCTAATGTCTTATATTGTTGAATAAAATAAACTAAAAAGCCAATAACTTGAAGTGTATCCGCTATCATAACCGGAATAAAATTCACACCAAATTCTGGGGCTGTCATCATTAACCAAGCACCACCAGAAACCATATATATTTTTTCTAAAATTGCATAAATTAATGTTGTTTTACGCAATGCTATATTTGAAGCAGACAGGTAAATTAATATACCAATACCTACTATCATTATACCCCAATGCCCAACTACTGGTACTAATGCAGGTAAATCTGTAAGGTCTATTTTTAATGTAATTAATGTTCCTTTAATTGGAGCTAACATAGATGGTAATGGCCCTAATAATGTAACTATACCGGCAACTCGTAAGAATATTTTCCAAAATTTAGAATTCATAATATTATTTTTTTTAGATTGAATTAATAAAGTAACCTTCTGATTACCGAACAATTACAAAGGTATTGTATAACCTCTAACTTTAGTTGAACAAAAAAAGACAATAGTTGAATCTTTTATTTTTTACTGATATGAAAAACGAAATCGCTTCTTTTGAAGAACATAAAACCACATTAGAAAGAATCTTTAAAGGAAAATTAAAAGATGACACATTACTCCTATTAGAAAAAGGAGAACTCTACTTTCATTACCTATTTGATGGTTTAAACAGTATTGTATTTAATATTGATGAGATGAAAGAAAATGGAAAAGAGACACTTGTGTTTTCAGAAAAATACAATGTTGATTTTATCATCATTTTCTTTACTAAAGGCCTTCTGTTTAAAACCGATGAACAAGAATATAAGATTAATAATAGTCAAGGTTTTCTAGTAATGAATGCCGATTTTGATATTGATATCAACTTTAATGAAGAAGAACAAAAATCGCATCACATCACTTTTCTATGTTCCAAAGAAATAATTAAAGAGAAAAGCCCTGCCTTATATTCATCTTTTTTTAAAAATTTAAACTTCAAGTTTTTTGATGAGCACCACGACTTAAGCATGACAAGAAGTACCATTCATCAAACCTTTAATTACTTAAGTTCTTTTAAATATGATACACAGCAACATTTATTAAAATCGTTATTTTATATAGCTTTAGAATATATTGAAAGGCAGAATAACCCTTTATTATCACAACAAATGGCAGCACTACCAAAAGAAATGTTGCCTATTATAATCAGTGTTCAAAACCATATTATAGAAAACATAGATCAAAAGTTTAATTCCGAAGAATTATCAGAATTATATGGGATAACCACTGCCGATCTAGATGTGAATTTTCCTATAATTTTTGGTTGTAGTATAAATCAATACTATCAAAAACATAGAGTGTATAGGGGGCGTGATTTATTAGTATCCAAAGAAATGGGCCCTAAGGAAATTGCTTATCATCTTGGCTTTTCAGATTTACCTCATTTTTCTAGAAGTTTCAAGAAAGAATTTGGAAGTTCACCTAGAGAGTATTTGAAATCTCATTCAAAAAAATAAGGGCAAGTAGAACGAATCAATTCCTTCTACTTACCCTATTTTAGTATAATTTTATGAAGCTATTATTCTACGCTAATAAGATGAATCTTTAATTTTGAACCATCTTCTGCAGATACTGCAATAATTTTAGAATTATCTTTTGTTGCTTTAAAAGATTGCGTTGGGAACATAAACATATCATCAAAATCATGTGTTGCTAATAAGTTTCCATCGTAATCCGTAAGAGCAATTGTTGAGTATGAATCACTCAAATTTAAGTTATAATCATTCCATCCAGCACCTTCTGTACCTTTAAATGTGTTATAACCAACAAGAATTTTATCGTCTCCATAAGCAACTACTTTAGATCCCCAACCTACTAAGCCATCAGAAGAGCTGTAACCTGTTAGCCATTGTTGCTGCGTACTCTTTAAGTCAGATTTTTTAATAATTTGTAACTGTAAATCTTTACTATTTCTTTCATCTACAGTAGAAAAAACTACAGCTAAGTTACCGTCTGGTAATTCACAAATATCTCCAGTAGATGCTTTTGTTTCGTTATTTCCATCCTTTCCAAACTGAATTTCATGATAATGACTTTCTAATTCTTTTCCAGTTGAAGACGACCACTTTGTGATTGCTAAAGCTCTATCGTAAGTATCTCCATGAGAAAGTGTATAGAAATTATTATCTGTGTGTGCTATTGTTCTTTGGTCAAAATTATGAGAATAGTACCAAGAATTTCCTACCAATTTTCCATTATTACTAATAGTATCTTGAGTAGCAATATCAATAAAACCTTTCCACCCTGCTTGGTGTCTATCATCTGGGCCTTTATCCCATAACATCTGATGGGCTAAAAAGATTGAGGCTACATTTTGTGTGGCATTATAAGCAATAATACCATTTCCTGCACCACCAGCATCACCTTTAGACCAAGTAACTGTTTTATCGGTATCACCAAAAACACGCTTACTAAAATCTACACTTCCATTATTATCAAAAGCAGTATACCATGCTTCATAATTTTCATCTCCAGAAGCATTATCTTTAGAATACCCCATCAAGTACTTATTAGAACCAATAGACGCAATGCCTAGATGTCTACCACTTTGAACTTCGGAAGGTAAAGGTATTGTTGCCACAATTTGGCCAGAGGTAATATTCACACGTGTTAGGTTTTTCACATCCGATGAAGATCGCCAAAATACATCAATTTCTTCTGGGTTATCGGTTAATAGAAAGTCTACAATTGCTTTCACTCCATACGGAGAAGTTGGCTTTGAATATAGATCACTGCCAAGTAAGTTCTCAAGTGTTTTGGGTTGTTCTGATAAGGTTACTTCAACCGATGAATATCGATCTTCTAAGTCTATGTCAGTAGTAGGGTCTCCAACATTTGTAGATGGGTCATCATCATCTTTTGAGCAAGAAAAAATTGTCAGCAAACACAATAGAGCAAAGAGATTTAAAATTTTCATATCAAGAAATAGTTATTAGAGTTTTTAAGTTTAACAAAATCATATATTATAAATTCAACAACTGAATTTAAGAAGTTTTGCACTTAAAATAACCTTCATATAACAATTTACACGATACCTTTATATAACAAGTAAAATAAATCTAATCCGTACTAACTAACTCATTAATTTCGCTTTAAGCATACAAGTAATCTACTTGCTTCACTAATTTAAATTCTTGTAAATCTTTTCGGGTTTCCGTAAATATTTTATCTAATTGATAGGATAATGTTGACTTTATTTGAGTATCAACACTATCTGTATCTACTTTATAAACTTTTTTAGACAATGTTTCAATTTTCACTGTATGCATTGTCAGTTTATCCATCACACATTTTGCTCTGTAGCTTTTAAACTCATATGGCCCTACTGAAAATAAGTTTTTCAGCTTTTGAATTTCATTATTAAATTTAGCTAATTCATCGTTTGCATTATTGTACAATATAGATACCTGTTTTATTAGTACACCAAATGCCCTTACTACATTCAAATCTATTTTAGAATTATACTTTTTACAAAGTTTTAGATAGCTCTGCAATTTCAAATTCAATAAGATCATCTTGGCTTTATTCATCCTTTGGTTTTTCTTAAAAATCTCATTAGAACAAGCTATTTCCTCGTTTAATACATCTAATGAATGATTAAAAGAAACAACTTGTCTTTCCTTTCTTTCTTGTTCTTCTCGTTCTCTTTTTCTTTTGCCCGAAAAATCAAATATATAATCCGTTAAGTTATACACCATTCTAACAGGAGCAGTAACTGATTGAAATGTTGCTTTTCCAATTTTTTGTGTAAAGTGTCTATTAGAAGTATCATTATAAACCCTTAAACCAATTGATAATATGGACGTTACTCCAAGAATATTAAAAACATCTACTACATCTAACCCATCAACAATCTCTAATGAATCGGTAATATCAAGACCTCCTTCAACTGCATCAGAAGCATCAGAGATGTTGATAAATTCTATTGAAGAATTAATATCTGCGATATCTAAACCAAGAGGAATATCAATATTTTCTATTGTATCTGTAATATCTTGTGTAGCTAAAAGAGATTCGACAGAAGAATAATTTTCTTCTGCTATTTCTGCTAACTTATCAGCATCTAAAACATTTGTACCATTCTGTACATTATCTATATGTTCTTGCCAAACCCAATTATCAGGGGCACTAATTTTATCTGGAAATAATGACTGAGGAACAATATGTCCATAATCATGATCTGACAGCCAAACTAGTTGATTATCTACATTAAGATCGTAGAAGTTATTAGGTAAATTATCATACACAGAGGAGTTGTCATTATTATACCTAGAAAATGTCTGATTTATATAATTTAAAGTTTTATCATGAAGTGCCATAGGTATTCTTTTAAATTAAAACATAACAATGATAATCAACCTGTTAAGTCATTATCGTAGTAATAGATATTCAGTTAAAAGACAATCTTTTTTTTTACTTGGGCATTTTTGGTTATAGTTATTAACATTCTGTATTTAAAAAAGGCCACCCCATAAAATACAAGGTGGCCTAACACAGAATTTTACTTAAACATAAGTCCCATAATCCTGTAGATTATGGAAGCACTCTACTCTATTTAATGGCTTATAAAGCTTGTAACATCTGTTTATATTCTTGATTATGGTAATCCATATCCACAGACGTGGTTAGCTTATTAATATAATTTTTATATGCATCCCAAGTATAAGTTCCTTTTTCAACAGATGAAATTGGAAGTTCAGCAGGCTTTTCATTAAAACGAACATGAATAAATACTTCACCTTCTTTCTCTAATACAAACCACTGAATATTATTGGCCATAGTTGCCCATTTAGATGTTTTCCAAGAACCTTTTTTTAATTGATTCTGATGTACCTGAACATTATTAATATCAAGTAATACAACTAGAGGTAAGGTAGTTTCTGCATGTGCAAAATTTAGATACCCTTGTTTGTTTTGTTTTCCATTAATTTCTGTTTCTAATTCAAGCGTAATTTTTGATAACAAAGCAATTGCATTGATATAGCTTGCCGATCTATCTTTAAACCCTGGACCTTTTTCATAAAAGGCTTCTATGTCTCCAATGTATTCTAATTGAGACAGTTCACTCTCAGAAAATATGTTTTGAAAATGTGGTCTTATATCCGTAGAAATGGCAAAAGATATTTTATAACATGCGTAAATGCATAATGGAATATCAGACAACTTTGTAATTGCTTCTTCACCTTCTCCATCTAAAAACACCTTATGTTCTCCTTTAAATGCTTTTAAATATTCTGCTGAGAAATATTTACGAACAATTCTGTCTACTAATTGCAAGTAAGAAGCACTTTGTAATTCACGTTCAACTTGTGGTAACCAAAGTGCTGAATCTAAATATGCTGAATATGAAGGTGTAATTTTATGATAACGTAATAATGGATCCTGTCCTTTTTTAAAATCATGATTTTCCCATTGAATATTCTCATTTCTATTCAAGCCAATTTCAAAGAAAGAACGGGAAGCTTGTGTACGTGGTTTATAGGTTGCATTGCCTACCATCAACGTAGCTTCATCAAAGAATTTAGGAGACAAGACATACATTCTTTTTCCTAATTCTAGATGCTCTTTTTCTCCTTTTGGCGTTAGTAAACCATAATTACCTGCTTGAAGTAATTTTAATGCCTTAATCTCTTCAAATAACTTTATTCCTTCTTCAGTTAATCCGTTATTTATTTTTGCATCTTCAAAAAGGTTACCCAATGCAATATCTTCATCTGGGCCGCCCATGTAACGAGAACCATGGCGTGCTAACATACTTACAAATTGCACATCATACCCTTTAGGCAAAGCGACTACTTCTTTAGGAGCTCTATAAGATTGCTTTGTACCTAGATATAAATCCTCTGTATTATTTTCTACAGTTTCTTGTTGTTCAGCATGTGGAACAGTAGAACAAGAAATGAATAAAAACAGAAGAGCGAAAGTTGTGCTGAATAGTTTCATATAAATTATAATTTTTAGGTTTAATTATTTCATTAGGTCGAATTTTAAACCAAGGTTGTATCTTGGTCCGTAATATTCTGCTTGCATTGTTAAATCAGAAGCTCCTTGATAATATCTTAATGGTGTATTTAATAAATTATTCGCCTCTGCAAATACACTAAATTTATCGTTTATAAAGTAAGATGCATTTGCATCTAAGAACATCTGATTATCGTAATAACGGTCGTAGAAAGCCTCGTCTCCTAACTCATCAATATATGAGCTTGTGTAGTGGAACGATACTCTAACTGATAGCTTGTCTGTTCCATAAGATAATGAAGTATTGAACGTATGCGGAACAGTTCCTGGTAATGGTGTTGCTTCCGATCTTCCTTCGCCATTTTCACTATCAAAGCCACTCATTTCAGAAACACTATACGTGTAATTGCCATAAAAGCTTAGGTTCTTTAATACACCTGGTAAGAAATCTAACTGACGTTGAAAAGCGATTTCTACACCATATAAATAAGCATTATCTCCATTTCTAGCTTGTTTGTAAAGATCATATACATTGCCATTAACTTCTACATCTCTTTCGTAAAAATCATAGATAAAATTACTCATACTTTTGTAATACACACCACCTGACACTAAACCAAGATTTTTCATATAATGCTCAAACATTAAATCAAAATTCTGAGCTACTGTTGCCTTTAATTCTGGGTTACCAACTGCAATTTCATTGTCTTCTCTATTTATTTCTTGATAAGGTACAAGGTCATAATATCTAGGTCGAGCCAATGTGTTTGTGTAAGCAAAACGTAAGATTGAATTTTCTGATAAGTTGTAACGTGCGTGTAAACTTGGTAGAATGTTTGTGTAATTATTTTCGCCTTTAGTAATTCCTGAAGTAGTTGGATCATAATCTCCATTTTCATCAAGTACTACTTTATTACCTGTGTAGTTAACTCTAGTATTCTCTACTCTAACCCCTGCAATAAATAACCATTTAGTTCCAATCGATTGTTTTATCATGGCATATCCTGCAGTAATATTTTCATTAGCGTTATAATTACCAGCCAAATATTCATCGGGCTTGTCTTCTCCTACAAACTGAGATGTATTTGTAAAATCATAAGCACCTAACTGATTTTTTGATTGGAAATTTCCTACTTTATAGTCACCTGCCATCCAATTATTAGGCGTTTCGTTCGAAAGGTCTGTTTCTGCTAGAGTTTGAGGTCCCACGAAACCATCAGCATAATCATATTCTATAAATGAGTTATTACGCATTTTTTCCTTTCCTCTGTAACGGCCACCTACTTTTAAAATACTCTTATTTTTTGATTCATTTAATGGGATTTCTAAATCAAGACGAGCATTTTTATCCATCTCTTCTGTGTATTGAAATTCCTCTGTATACTCTTTAAATTCAAAATTAGCATAATCGTACTCCGCCCCGTAAGCATTAATGTTAGGAGTTCTTGTATTAGTAGGATCATTCATGATCGTTACTCCTTTTTGCTCCCAAACACTATAACGCTCATTTGGTCTTTCTTCTGAAGCCTTTGCTAATGTTCCTGACCATGTTAATTTTACCAGATTTTTAATCAGATGATCTCCCCCAAGTGTGAAGTTATAGGCTTGCTGACGTTCCAATCTTCTTGAATCATTCGGCTTTCCATTTGTTCCCCCCTTAGATTCTCTTTTTAATTTTGATGTATATGTACCACTTTCAGTATCGTACTCAATATCATCATATTTTAATTTAAACCTATTCTCTTTATCATCTCTGTGATTATACATTGATGTAAAGAATATCTTTGAGTTATCGCCTAGTTTATAATCTAAATTTGCTGAAACAGACTGACGAATACGTTGCACATCGTACTTTCTAATTTCAAAAGCTTCTGGGTATAATTCGTTTTCTTTATCTTCATTTTTACTCCATTCAGCTTCGTAGTTATGTGCCCCTAATTGGTTGTTTTGATATGATCCAGATACAACTATTCCTAACTTATCATTAAATAATCGATCTCCAATTACAATACCTCCATTATAAACAGGTAATTCAGATAACGCGTTATAACCAACACCTAACGTACCCGATATACGAGTATCTACAGGAGCTGAACGTAATACTAAATTTGCAGAACCACCAATTGCATCGGCATCCATATCTGGAGTAACTGCCTTAGATACCTCAATAGATTGAATCATATCTGCAGGTATTAGATCTAGTTGTACCGCTCTTGTTTCTCCTTCAGCAGAAGGCACACGCTCTCCATTAATAGTTACAGAAGAAAGTTCAGCAGGTGTACCTCTAATTAAACCAAAACGTGCCTCCCCCATATCATACTGCATTGTAATACCAGGCACACGTTTCATGGCATCACCAATATTTGCATCAGGAAATTTACCTACTTGATCAGATGAAATGACATTAATAATGTTTCCGCTATTTTTTTGTTGAGATAAAGACTTTGCCTGTCCTCTTTGCGAGCTACCCAAGATCACCACCTCATCTCCTAAAATAAAATTACCTTTTAAAATGATGTTACCAAGGTCTAAATTTTGTCCTTCAATTAATTCCACATTTTTCTCAAAAGTTTCAAAACCTAAGTAAGAAATGTGTAATTGGTAATCTCCAGCAGGTATATTTACCATTAAAAACTTACCATCCGTTGCAGAAATTGTCCCTCTATTTTCTAAACCTTTAAAATATACCGACGCACCTGCTAATGATAAATTATCTTCATCAATAATGTAACCAGATACCGATGTTGTTGACTGTCCCATAACTACTTGTGTTATAAAAAACAGTAAAAAGAAAGTAATTAATTGTTTGCTCATTTGAGTTGTTTTTTTTGAAATACGATTAATAGATTGATAATACTAATGAACATCACAAAGGTATTTTGAGCATATGAACTTTACATCTACGCTAGATTACAATACCTATTCATTTTATCCTTTCAAATGTTAATAAATGATGAAAATTATGAACAATTAAGGTTGAAAATGAAGTAAATGTAAATAGTGAGTTATGTAGTGTGGGTTAGCTACTCTATAAGAGTATTTTATGGCTAGTAATTGATTATAACATCAAGGTGTATCAATTTAAATAATCTATAGCTAGTATTTTTTGCTTTTGAAATGTAAATATTTGTAAATAATACGAATTTATACAAAATTGTAAGCTTTGAATTATTTTTTTATTAAAACTAGCTTATGAAATTCTCTTCTACTTCCAAGTTGGTACAGCGTAATACTAATATCACTGTAGCTGACTTAATTTTGGCTTATTTTAGACTTGAAGGAGTCACAAAGATTTTTGGAATTCCAGGTGCAGCCGTAGCAAACTTAATTACTACATTAAAAAACAACAACAAAGAATTTGATTATATTATTACCAAACAAGAAACAGGTGCAGGGTACATTGCTGAAGGATATTATAGAACTTCAGGTAATTTAGGAGTAGTATTAGTAACTGCTGGACCGGGAGCTACCAATGCTCTTACAGCAAGTATGAACGCTCAGGCCAATAACTCTGCAATGTTAACTATAACAGGAGAAATTGATCAAAAATATTTTGGTAAAGCTTATTTACAAGAAGGTATTGATGCTAAACTTAATATTTCTGCTATTTATAATAATGCAGATCAGTACAGTGGTTTAGTAACAGACAGTTCTAACTTCTCTACTATTTTTCAACAAGCTTTAAGAACTTGTTGGAGTATCCCAAGAAGAGCAGCACATATTAGCTTACCTAATGATATTGTCGCAATGCAGATAGATGATGTTGATCTTCCTAGAACTGTTTCTAATTATAGAGCAGTGCCCGACGGTTGTAATTATAAGAGTGTTTTAGCTACTTTTAATGAAATAAAAAGCGCTAAAAGGCCCTTGTTATTTTTAGGAAACGGTTCTAGAGCTGCGTTACAAGATCCCGTAAGACTACAAAGAGTACAAGCTTTTGCTAAAAAGTATGCATTACCTATCATGACAACGCCTGATGCGAAAGGTATTTACCCTGAAAATGATGAACTCTCTTTAAGAAATTTTGGTGCGGCACAATGCGAGTGGCCTCAATATTACTTAAAAGGTGAACATTTAGATGGTGATTTTGATTGCTTAGTTATTTTAGGTTCTAGTTTAGGCAAATTAGCAACTAACTCTTGGGAAGAAGATTTAAACCCGTCTTTACATAATGTAATTCAAGTTGATCTTGATCAAAGTATTATAGGAAGAGGGATTCCTATATCTAGAGGGATTATAGCAGAAGTTGGGGCTTTTATTGACTTACTTATTGATATATCTGATAAAGATGAAAAACCTCAAAATGAGGCTGTTAAAAATCGTCTAACTTTCATACAAGATATTAAGGAAAAGCATTCTCCATATTTACATCCAGAAAAAATGCATCTGGATAAAAACCCTATTTACCCTCAAGCTTTAATGCAAGTGGTTAATGAGGTAATTCCAAAAGATGCAAATATCTTTAGTGATTGCGCTAACTGTGTTGGATGGTCTCTTCATTATTTAAATGTAAGCCCTCCTATGCAAATACATTATTCTTTAAGTATGGGTCCACTTGGTTTTGGCGTTGCAGGAGTTATTGGTGGTAAACTTGGAGCTCCTGATAAAACATGTTTAGCCATTGTAGGTGATGGAGCTTTTATGATGCATGGTACCGAAATTACTACTGCCATTCAATATAATATAGCACCAATTTGGATAGTTTTAAATGATAACGATTTAGGAATGGTAAGCCAGGGTCAAGCACACTTCTTCCCTCCTAAAAATCCTTCTGAAACATCTTGGGATGATTATTATAAAATTGGGAACCCTAATTGTAAACTTTTTGCTGAGTCTTTAGGAGCAGAAGCTTATGATGTATCTGATATTACTGAAGCAAAAGCTGCTTTAAAAACAGCAATTCAAAGAGCCGATGAAAGTAACAAGCCACAAGTAATTGTTGCTCATATTAATACAGAAGAAATCCCTCCTTATTACAGCGAACTTAAAGCATATTAATCATGGCTAATACACAAACAACACTTACTTACCCTCATACTAGTATTCAGAAACAACTAGATTTAATTAGAGCAGCAAGTAAGAGATCAGAAAAAAAACATATCACAATTTTAGGTGCAGGTGCAGCTGGTTTAGTCAGTGCCTACGAATTACTAAAATTAGGACATACGGTGGATATTATTGAAGCAAGTGAAAGAACTGGTGGTAGGATCTTTACTTACAGATTTAAAGATGACCCTGAAAATAATTATGGAGAACTTGGTGCAATGCGTGTTCCTGAAAGTCATGATTATACCCTCCACTACCTTGCTGAAATGCAATGTTCTCTCAGACGTTTTGTAACTATCTTCGAAAATCAAGATGCTTATGTATATTGCAGGAATAAGAAAGTCAAAATTAAAAATATTAGAGAAGAATTACTTCCTTTATATAATTTAACCAATTACCAAAAGTTAGAAAATAATCAGCCTCCAGCTAAAATTTTTGGTGCTGCATTAAATCATCTTATCTCTTTATTAACTGATGAAGAAATAAAAAACCTATTCGAAGGTAAAATCACCACACCTCGCCTAAAAGAATATAATAACACCTCTCTTGGTGAATTTATTGATGAAATCTGCGTTGGTGAAGATGCAAATGAACTTGTTGGCAATTTTATTGGACTCGATGGTTGGAGAGATAAATCAATCACAATGTTTATTCGTGATACTATTGTTGACACTGATGATGGCTTAAAAGAAGTGATTGGTGGAATGAGTAAACTTACTGATGCATTAGAAGCAGAGGTGAAAACAAATATCAAGTTCAATACCGTTGTTAAAGCAATTGTAAATACTAAAAAGTATGTAGAAATAACTTGTAAAGATAAAAAAGGAAAAGAATTCTCTCAGAAATGTGATTTTGTTTTATGTACAATTCCTTTCAGTGTTCTTAGAAACATCCAAATTGATGGTATTTCTTTTGGTAAACAAAGAGCCATTAGAGAAATGAAATATGCTGCTGCAACTAAAACTGTTTTACATTGTAAAGAACGTTTCTGGGAAACAAAAAATGGTATTTTTGGCGGTGCTAGTTTATCTGATGAAATTACTAGATGGACATATTACCCTTCTGATCATGTAGACTCTTCAAAGAATATTCATGAGAGTTTAAGAGTACGTGGTTTTGGAGGAATGTCAATGCACCCAAAGAAAATTAAAGGTACAAACAAAAATAAATCTGGCGTCCTTTTAGCTTCATATGCATTAGGTGAAGATGCTAATAGACTTGGTGCTTTAACTGATAAAATGAGAAAAGAAGTGGTAATTGATAAAGTAGCATTATTACATCCTGAACTAAAAACTAAAGGAATGGTACTTGGTTATCAATCTCAAGTATGGGGCAATTATGAATGGTCTGCCGGTGCATTTGCTTTTTTATGGCCTGGCCAACTAGAAAATTTATGGCAAGATACTATAAAGGCAGAAGGTAGGTTATTTTTTGCAGGTGAACATTGTTCTACTGATCAAGCATGGATTCAAGGTGCTTTAATTTCTTCATTAAGAGAAACTGAGGCAATTCTTAGATTTTAATAAAAAGCTCCTCCTTTTAAACAAAGGAGGAGCTCATAGATTTATATTTTCATACCAATTACACAAACGTCATCCGTTTGTGCTTGCTTTCCTTTCCACTCTTCAAAACGATAATTTAATAAATCATGCTGGTCACTTAATGGTTTCTGACTTATATCAAACAGAAGTTTCTTAAATGATTTAGCTAAGAATTTCTGATTTTTAGGACCTCCAAATTGATCAGGAAAACCATCAGAAAACACATATACAATATCTCCCTTCTCTACATTTACTTCGTGATTTGTAAATGGTACAGTCTTTTTATGTCTTCCTACTGGTTGACGGTTTCCTTTTACGGTAATCATTACCTTTTCATCGTCTTCTAAATACACAGTATCTTCAAAAGATATAATTTTTCTATTCTTCACAACATGCAGATTATTGTAAGCCCCTGCATATTGTAATATCATATTATCCCGATCTAGTGCACAAAGAGAAATATCCATTCCATCTTTTACATCTTGACTTGAAGTTGAAAAGGAATCTATTACAATTTCTCTAACCTTGTCTAAAATATCAGCTGGTTTTCTAAGTTTATATTCTTTAATTGCTCTGTTCAAGGCATTATGACAAACAATACTTACCATCGCACCAGGAACACCATGTCCTGTACAGTCTGCTGCTGCAAAAAGAACGAGATTATCAATTTCTTCTATCCAATAAAAATCTCCAGCTATAATATCTTTTGGTTTGTAAAGAATAAAATTGTCTGTTAAAGCTTTATCTACATATTCTTTTATTGGTAGAATTGCACTCTGAATTCTTTTTGCATATTTAATACTATCCGTAATATCTAAATTTCTTTTCTGAATGATATCCTTCTGATGTCTAATTTCAATCGTTCTCTCATTCACCTTATCTTCCAGTGTTTGATAGAGATAGGCATTTTCTAAAGAAATACTTACTTGTGCAGATAGAATTTTAATTACTTCGAGGTGCTTTTCAGTAAAGGCTCCATTTATTAAATTATTTTCTAAATAGATAATACTTTTAACTTCATTGTTTACTAGAATTGGATAACAAAGTACTGATCTAGTATTATGCAATTTGATATAACCACTCTTATTGAAGGTGTTTTCATGTATAGCATCTTCAAGAATTAATTCTTTTTTATTATTGATTACTTCATTAATAATAGAAATTGGTAATTCATTCTTAATACTATAGATTGGAATATTTACTAACTCAATTTCATTAGAATCTGCATTTAAGCTTTTTGCTTTTAAATACAATTCATTTTCAACTTTAGTAATAAATAATCCGGTATTTGCTCCAGCATTTTCTATAGCAACTTTAAGAATTGACTCTAAAAGCTTTTCAACTGATAATTCTTTTGCAATTACATTTGTTGCTTTAAGAATAGTATTAAGATCTAAATTTACCGTTGTATTCTGAGGTTGGCTTTCTACAGCAGATAAATCACCATCAATTATATTATGGCGTTCTACAAAGTGTTCTAAAGCATTTACTGCTCCCCATGCATTATATGCCTTTATTCCTGTTCTATAATAATGTTGTAATAATGTAGCCTGTGATTTTTCTTTATACAATGAGAGTAAAATATCTGCACAAAGAGCTGATAAGTTAGGTTGATTAAACTCTTTACTTCTATCAAGTAAAGCATCTATTTCCATTAAATCAGCTGACTTATTCGTTCTAATTTTAAATAAAAGAGAAGACAAAGCATGTTTAACACTAAAATCTTTTTCATTAATTTTTGCTAGCTGACCTAATCTTGCAATATAAGATTTACATCCTTTAATCTCTTTAGTAGTACTTGCTTTACTTAATAATACTGATAGTGTATAATAGAAAACAAATTCATTCTGATAGAACACCCCCATTAAGGCATCTTCAGATTTTTTTACCATTTTTAATGTATCATAAGCAGCCTCATAATCTCCTAAGTAAAAGTATTCTATTCCTTTAAATAGATACGAATTACATAAATCTCCTAGGCTATTAATTTCTTCATAATAACTATGAATTTCTTCCCAATCAAATTCTGGGTTTGAGGGATCAGAAAGTGAATTAGCAACTTGTGCTATCCCTTTTAATAAAGGTGATCTTACTTCAGATAAAGAATTACATACATCAATACTCTTTGCCAATTCAGTAGATACCTTAACTAAATTTTCTGACGATACTAACAATTGTGCAGATTTATGTAAATGTAACAAACCTGTAAATAATGTATCACCAGACTCTAAACCTGATAATATTGCTAGATTAGATTTTTCTATAGATGATTTATACCCCCTAAAAATTGGATAAAAGGAAGATACTAAATTTTGTTCTATAGAGCATTCTAAAGGTTTATAATTATACTTTGCTTGTAATTCTTCTGTAAATTCTCCAAACTTTTTAGCGTCATCAAATTGCCCAATTCCTGAGTTAAGTAATGAGTAACAAGAAAAACCAAATGCTGATATTGGTGAATTTCCATACTTCACACTAATCTGAATAACTTTATAAACAAGTATTGGAAATAGTAATGGGCGTGATATATAAGCTGGTAAAAAACATTGCCCTAAAAGTTGCAACTGCTGTTGTGCCCTTTCATTATCTAGATCGGGCATTTTATTTAACTTTTTCAACGAATGAGAACGCAGTAAAAACTTTGTTTTCATAAGTCCAAAAATGATATCCTTCTGCTTCGGATTTTTATTTAGCTTTATACGTTTCTTTCTTAGTCCTTTAGTAATTAAATCAATTGCTTCACTATATTCTCCCAATACAATGTTTAACTGAATTTTACTAAATTCTGCTTCATAAATATGCTTTTCTGATTCGGCATATTGAATACACTCATTTATTGTTTTTAGACAATCGTCATAAGCTGCAGTAGCATAATAAGTTTGTGCTAACTTTAATCTAACTTCAATCCAAAAGATATAATCTTTTCTTGTTGGAGTTTCGTTTAAATATTTCTTTGCAAAAAGAAGAAAGTTTTTAGCAGAATCGAATGCAGCATTATCTATCGCTGTTATTGCTGCTTCTAGATTATATTTTGCATATTTAGTAGCATCAGACCTTCCTCTAATTATTTCTGAGCATATATTAGCATGATTTACCGCTTTTAACTTTAACTTAGAATCTTCTAACTCAGGATCTGATAAGATTAATTGTGCAATTTTTAGATGCCACTCATTTTGTCTCTCTTCTGGTAAATGATTATAATAAGTTTGGTTAATTTTATCGTGTATAAACTGAAACTCAACCTTATTATTTACATCCTTATCATAATATTTATAGTTATCTGAAAGAGGCACTAAAAGGTTATGTTTAACCGTCTCTCTTAATGTTTTAATAACATCTTCAGTTTTCTTCCCAATTAAAGAAGAAAGGATAACTACATCAAATCTATTTCCTAATAACGAAGCAATTGCTAATTGATCATTTACCTCATCAGAAAGAATATCTTTCTTTTTAAGGCTCACATTTGCAACATTTTCAGTTGCCATGCTCTGCTCTATTTGTTCATTATCTATTTCCCACTTCCTTTTTGCTTCAGCAAAATAGATGTTCTTATCATCTTGAATAATCTGATTAAAGAACTCTCGTACATAAAAAGGATTACCGTCAGTATTTCTAATAATAGTTTTACTAAGTTTCTTTATAGATCCTTTATCAGTTCCTATAAAAATATCTTCCATCATTTGTAGTACATCATTTTCTTCTAGTGGTCCTAGTTCTACTTGTACTAACTTTTTGATATCCTTTATTTCATGAATAAGATTTTTAAAAGAGTCGTTATCTTCAATTCTACTCGCAAAAATAAAGAATAACTGTTCATCTTGTAAATCATTAATGATTGCATTTAATAATACAATAGACGATGAGTCTGCCCATTGAATATCATCAATGAAAATAATTAACGGATGCTGACTTAAAACTGCTCTTAAAAACTGAGCTACCGTATAAATAAACCTATTGATAGATTCTAATGAACCTAAAGGTGATAGCTCTGCAGTATCATCTACTACAAGCTTTAACTCAGAAGATAGTTCGGTTAATATTTTACCATTATTTCCAATATTTTTAGCAATAAGTTCTTTCAATTCATTAATATCTTCATCAGATTTTAATAAAAATTGACTTGCTAAGTTATTTAAGATCTGGCTAATTGCTAAATATGGAATATTTCTTTGAAACTGATCAAATTTACCTGATATCGTAATTAATTTTTCATCAGAGATTTGATATATCGCCTCTCTAATAAAAGATGTTTTACCAATTCCTGATACTCCAGATAATGCTAAAATAGATAAGCCATTATCTTTCATATTTTGATAACTTGCTATGAATTTATCTTTCTCTATATTTCTACCATATAGTTTATCAAGAATTTCAAGTTTTATTTTGGTATCATCGTCTCCTGCTGTTTTAGGGAGATTCTTTGTCTTCCCTTCAAAAAAGTCTCTAACTTTCTCTAAATCAGAAACAATTGCTTTAAAATTATTATATCTAAGGTCAGGTGATTTTTGAAGTAATTTCTTAATTATTTCCGAAAGAAATTGTGGAAGTTCATCACTTAAATGATGAACTAATTTTGGTTGGTAAGCAATATGTGCATGAATTAATTCTAGTTTATCTTTACCCTTAAAAGGTAATGTGCCAGTAAATAATTCATATAAACAAATGCCTACATTGTATTGATCAGTTTTATAATTCGATTTACTATTTATCCTACCTGTTTGCTCCGGAGCAATGTAATTCCAATTATTTTCATCAATCATTAATAAAGATTGAGATTCTGTGCTTACCCCTACTTCAGAACTTAATTCATAACCAATTAATTCGATGGTATTGTCTTCTGTTACACAAACTGTATTAGGCGATATATTATAATGTATTCTATTCTGTGCATGAATTTCTGCTACCTTATTTATCAATTTGATAGATAAATTACACTTTTCTATTAAACTAATACTATCATAATCTAATTCAGCCCATCGAGAAAGAACACCAAATCTATAAACAATATTAGAAAAGTCTGATTTAGGTTGATCAAGCAAACTAAGGTTTTCTAATACATTTGATTCATATTTTATATAAGCAGCGTATTGGCTCGACTTTAATAATTTATGTATTTGTTTATCTGAAGAAATACAAATTCTATAATTCGAATTTTCTTGTATATTTTTTACACTAGTTGAAGATAAGTCTGAAGTCATATTTTAAGTATTTCTTGTTAATAATAGCGCTGTAGTTTGCTGGTCTAATCCCACAGTTAAAAGTACAAGGTGATTATTTATTATTTCACTCAATTTAAATGCCAAATTAAAAGCTACTGTAGCTAGAGTCATATTAGCATATTCTTGTATTGTATTTATATATTGATTTGGTTCAATTCCCTTTATTTGATCGTTCCCATTTTCCCAAAAATCCATTAATACAGATGACGCTTGATGTGATATTAGCGTAATTTGAGAAGCTGTTAAATTATTTCTTTGAAGTAAATTTGTAACTGCCTCAATTGGCTTATTCATACCAAATTCCTTAAAAACATTTACCCCTTGTTCCGTTAAATGAAAATAAGGCGAAGTATACAAATTAATATCTGAAAGGATTGGTTGATTAAGTTTTTTTGTACCTATCACATCCGAAGAACTAAACATACTTCCATAATCATTTGTGTCTGTAATAGAAACTGAATCTATATATTTAAAAAGAGTAGAATCATTAGATTTACTTACGACTAAAGCAGCAGCAGCATCAGAAGCACTTACACAAGCACTTGATGTATAATCGACATGTTTTGTCCAATTAGAACCTACACCAATCAAAATTGTCTCTGCCTCACCACTACTTATTAGGTTAGAAGCAAGCATGATTGCTATATTTACCTGATTAAATTCATTATTAATTGGCAAAATAGTACAATTACTAGGTAAGCTAAGTTCTGCATGGCATTTGGCCATTATGTTTGGTGCTCTATAGGTAGATATAGAACCATACCCAATAAAATAATCTATAGCATCACTGCAAATATTAGCATTTTGGAGTGCTTTATTACAAGCCACAACCATATGTTCTGAAATAGACTCATCGTTTAGTAATACTCTTCTTTCTTTGTATCCTTTAAACAATCCATTATCACCTTTAATTGTATCAAAAATAGGATCATCATTATACCTTATTTTTGTCGGAACACTGTAGCCCTGCCCAATTATTCTTGGGTTCATAGTATTAACTTTCAATATTTTCTTTCTTTTCAATCCAAGCTGGAGCAGATAATTTAAAATGATCTTGAAGTACTAACTCAGCAGTTTCAAGTGCGCCTTCTACCCAACCTTGACCATTAGAATAGGCTTCTCCACAGATAAAAAGATCCATGTTATTTAATGGTTTTGCTATTCGAGGTATAACTTCCCAACTTTTCTCACCTATATTCCAAAAATTAACGCCACCACCATAAGGGTCTTCACTCCAATCTTTAAAACAAGCTGCAAAAGGTGCTGGAGCATATTTTACTCCATGCATCTCTTTAATTTGGGCATCCATGTAATTCACCATTAAATCAGGCGATTTATATTTTTCCCACAAAGATGTTTCTTCTTCTTTATGGGCATGCTCTTGAGTAGTAAAGAATAAAGGCTTTTCATTTTTCTTACTTTCTAATCCTTTCCAAAAGTAAACACTATCGCCATCATCATAAGATGCCATTAATACAGCATTTGTATTCTCTTTATTACCATTCTCGGTTTGGTTTTCAACTCCCCAATAATATGTTTGACGAATAGGTAAATCTGTAACAGAACGTCCTTTAGAAACCCCTACTTGTTCCCACCATGGGTATGGGTAACAAATAAACATTTTAAAAAGTGGTATAGGTGTTACAGCATTCATTAATGTATTTAGTGTGGTATTACCTTTATTGAAGATATTCCCTTTCTGCTCTATCAATTCTAAAGCCCTTTTAGGCATAGCAAGAATTGTTTTACGAGCATATATTATTTTTGAGCTTCCATTAATAGAAAACTTTAATTCAAATAATTGTTCCCCTTCAATTAAAATAGAATTTATCGAGCTTAGGCTATGAAACATATTTACTTCACCACCTAAATTAAGAAATTGATCAACTAATGTAATTGGTAATTGTTCATAACCATCTACCATCATATGATATGAATTGTCAGTAGCTGTTAAATCAAAATTTAAAACAATTGTATCGTATGCATTCCAATTTTGGAAAGTAGAATCATAACCACCTGCTTTCTTTATATAATTTATGGCTTCATTACTAAGTGATAATGACAATAGATTCCAAAATCCATATTCATATAAATATCTTCCGTTTACTTTATATTGCTGTAAAAAAGTCTTTAACTCTTCTCCTTTTTTTGTTGTAACCCCAGGTATAATGGACTCTAATGCGATATTAAGAATCTGATCACTTGTTTTACCTTGTTCTGGAAATTGAAGATTGTAAGGTAATAATTCTTTATCAACTAACTCTTTAAATCTCAGTCGAATACCTCTTAAATAAGCAATGTTATTTTCTTCGTAAACATCTTCATCCTTTAATTCAAAGTCTAAAAAATTTACTATGCCAGAAACATATTTTTGATTCGATAGAAATCTCATCCCTCCTAACTCACATCGTGTATTAGGCATTCCAGGAGGCGTTACAGAAAGCAACCTTCCCCCAATTCTATTACTTTGTTCAAACAAAGCAATTTTAGATGATGCGTAAGTAACTGATTTTTTAAGTCTCCAAGCTGAATAAACTCCAGATATACCTCCCCCGATGATAGCCACATCAAGAATAGTTGAATTTTTCAAAGTAGTAATATTAAGATAGTAATAGTTGCAATTAAGAACCACAATATATCAATATTGCTTGTAAATATCCTAAGTACTTGATAAAAAATAGGTTTGCCTTTAAAATTGAATCGTTTATAGATCAAAAAGATTAGTGGTATTTCGTTTTTAGTTACAGAATGTTTGTATTAGGTCCTCTACAAAAATGGAGTAGAAATAAGCCTAATTAATTCTACTCCACTATTTATCTTATTGTTGAGCTACTAATTTCATAGCTTCTGCCCCTTCGTTAGTAAAGAAGATAAGGTGTTTTTTAGTAAACTTATACGTATACTTTAAATTTTCCTTTTGTATCTCATCATTTAAAGAAATAGTGTTTTGCTCTTTATCTAATGACCATTGACCAAAACCTACAAAATTACCATCTTCGAGTATTTCAAATGTACTGTCTCTTTTAAATTCAATCCATCTATTTTCTTCGCCAGTAATAAACCATTTTCTAAACGCAAATTCCTCTTTAGTTTCTTCTTTGTAAAATACTTTTTCTCTTCTTTCTAAGAACATTATTTTTTCTAAGTTTTGATACTCTAATTTTATTAAAGCACCTTCTACCGTATAATGTAAAACTAATTCATCCGCTTTATCAGTTGATTCTTTAATTGTAATTATCTGCTTCTCTTTATCTACCTCCCAAAGTCCCGAGAAACTATTGCCCTTCTCACCTCTTCCAACAGTTACTGTATTATCTTTATTAAAAATAAACCACTCTTCTTTTGTTCCAAAAACAAACCACTTCCCGATAAGGTTAATTTTCTTATCATTTAAATCATTAGAATACGTAATATACCTTACTTGTATGTTATCGATTTCATAATTTTTATCAAAAATATATTTCCTTATCCAGTTACCTTTTGCATCATAATCGTATTTAAAATTGACAATAGAAGTATTTTTATTTTGAGGTTTTTCCGTTGTTTGTTTCACAAGCTCTCCTTTATCATTTCTTTCATACCTCTTGATCACTTTTATTTTATCAAGGCTATCTTTTACTGTCACCATTATAACCTCTCCATCTTTCCTAATATAATCGCTCGTACTTAATACTTTCCCTACTGTATCTACACGTCTCACATTTGATAAATCACCCTTATTATAAGTTTTAAATTCTGTATAGTCAATCTCTCCTTCACTATTGTAGGTTGCTGTCTCTACTACCTTATTATTCTCAATGGTATTTACAAACTTAGACTCGACATTATTATTATGATAAATTGTTGTCTCTAAAATTTCTCCATTGCTATTGTAACTACTTTCTGTACGCCACTCCGTATTTCCTTTAGTATTTGTGAGCTCACTTTTATAAAACAAATTCTTTTTTTGTAGCCAATAAGATGTATAACTTTTATCATCTGAATAGTCTATTTTATAGCTATCAAATAATTCACTTCCTTGATATTGTTTTTCTATAATTTTATATACGTCACCATGTATACTTGAGGTCTTCTGGCCTGTTTCTTTCATGGTTTTACAGCCCAACATTATTATAGACAGAAATAATATACTAATTAGTTTTTTACTCATTTTCTGATTTAAGTTTCATTAAAATTGGTTTACTCTCAAAGTTAATCATAGGGAAAAACAAACACTATAATTTACATAAATAGACGTAATACACATTATTTATCTACACTTAAAAAGTGATTACATAGGTTTAAAACAATTCCAACTGAAATAAATCTAAATTCGATTAAAAAGAGCAGTTCAATTATTTAGATGCAAATGTCTGTAGGGTAAAAGATGTAATGTATAAATCTGGCTTTACGTATAGTTTTAACTTTACAAGAGGTTTCAAAGCAATGTATGGATTTACACCAAAAAAATATATGCGCACCAAAAAGTAACACGAAGTAATTCTTGAAAAATAAACACCTGAGCATTGAAGTTGTAAAGTTTTTTTAGTGATACTAATTCTCAAATAGTGTTATTAAATGATCTTTTTACGCTTATTAATAAGTATAAAAAGGTGTTGTTTTGTGTTGTATGAAATGGTTATAGAAAAACCAACCAGACTATAACTTAAAAAGCTATTCTTTATAATAATCTCTTTGTAATTCAACTTAAAGGTGAGCATTAAAAATAGCTGCTATGATAATTAACACAACATAAAACGGAATGAAAAAAACTACAAAATTTAAATGTCTATTAGTACTACTTTTAGCACTAATAGCTGCTCCCTTCAACACACAAGCCCAAATTACCATTAATGTCAGCACCTCCAATACAATTGCTAGTGATGTAAGTAACAAATATGGCATCAACCTAAATGCAGGGGTTGACCATGATATAGACAGAGCTGCAGGAAGTCGAACACTTGCCACTGCAATTACGGAAACAGGTTCTAAACGTTTACGCTACCCAGGTGGTGAAAAAACAAATTACTTTTTTTGGACTGCTGATCCATTAAACCCAGACCCTACTACAAACTATTGGAGCGGTAGTTATGCTGATGGTGCACGAACTACATTGAACTTCGACGAGTTTATGACTTTATGTCAAGAAACGGGTGCTGAAGCTCATGTGAATGTGGCTTTGAGTATTTGGGATACGGTGACTTTAAACAAAACAATGGCTGCAGAATGGGTAAGATATTCTAATATCACAAAAGGATACAATGTGAAATATTGGGAAATCGGTAACGAAATGTGGCATGATTCCAAACAAAGTCAGTGGGCCAAATTCCCTCTTAATGTAAATTCTTTAGCCGCAAAAGTAATTGAATATTCTAACGCAATGAAAGCTGTTGATCCTACTATTCAAATTGGGGTGAGTTGGAAAGCACATGAAGCACAACAATTAATTAATCTTTGTGGTGATGCACTCGATTTTATCGCTATCAGTAATTATACTAATGGTGGAGGTACATCATATGCCAATTATAAAAACGGTACTAATGTAGACCTATTAAAAGTAGATGAAGGTTTAACGTTACCTACTGTTATTTCTGAATTTAACCATGCAGATTGGACAGATAGTAATTGGGATTTAGCTAATAATACTGGTAAAGGTTTAATCAATTTTGATTTGATAGGACAAATCCTCAAAAGTTCAAAAACGGCATATGGCTGCTTATGGAATACAAGATGGTATCCTGATGAAAATGGAGTTTATGGTGGTTTGAAATGGGATGCAGTCGATAATCAAAATAACTTAACAGCAGTAGCAAAACCTCTTGCCTTATGGGAAAAATTTATCAAAGATGATTTAGTACAAGTCTCTAGTGGTAGTGCTGATGTAGTTGCTTATGCGGCCTATGATAAAAACAATGGTGATTTGAATGTTTTCTTAATTAATAAAGAAACATCTTCTAATAACATTAACTTAAATATCAGTTCTGTTAATGGTTATAGTACGGCTGAAGTTTGGCAATTCAAGGGCAATAATGAATCAGATACTAACCCTTCGGTTTCACAGCTTAATAATTCAACTTTAACGAGTAATACAATTAGTTACGCTTTACCTTCAACGTCTATCACTGTATTTTCAATGACAAAAGACGAAGGACAAAATGCTTTAGTTACGCCTGTTGAAGGGGGAACTTACGAAGATACAGGCATTCAATTCAATTTTGATACAAATTCAGCTACAGAATACATTTATGTTTATGATCAAAATTGGAATGAAATAGCTTCACTTTCTGCTCCTAACTTCTCTTTTAATTATGTTCCTACAAGTACAGGAAACGCTACGTTCCATTTTGAATATAATAATGCCAATTGGGTGAAGATAGAACAAGGAAATGTTTCTATTACTATAACTGAAGGAAGTGGAAACAACGAGACGATTGATACTTCTAAAACTTACTACATGATTAGCCCGACGCATAACCTGAAAATTGGGGCAAATGGTGGGCAAGATGCTTTTACAACTAACTTATCAGCAACAGATCAAACAGTTCAATGGCAGTTAACAGAATCATCTACATCAGGTTTTTATCATATTGATTGTATTGGTGGAGGTGCAAATCCTCGTATTCGTACAGATCAATCTACATTAGCTGATATGCAAGCAACAAGCTCTCAAGGTGATTGGACAAAATGGTCTTTAGAAGCCGTTGCAGGTACTTCTTATTATAGATTAACCACTAGAGGTGGAGATAATCCTCGTTTAAGAGTGGGTGCAAGTGGAATTGTGGAAATGCACCCTACTTCTTCTACAGGTTCGAATACTTATATTTCTTTTGAAGAAGTGACTACGAATCCAGGTGAAGTTGCTGTTACAGGCGTTTCTATTTCCGACCAAAATGATGTGTTATATACAGGAAATACTTTACAATTAAGTGGTAGTGTTACGCCATCAAATGCAACAAATCAGAATGTAAGTTGGAGCAGTAATAATAACGCTGTCGCTATTGTAAATGCAAGTGGTTTAGTCACCGCTATCGGTGTAGGAACTGCAAACATTACTGTTACTTCTGCCGATGGAGAGCATACAGCATCTACAACAATTACAGTTTACAATCAGGTAAATGCTTTGATTACGCCTGTTGAAGGTGGTACGTACAACAGTTCTAGTCCTTTAGAATTTATTTTCACTACTGCTCCTGCCACACAATATATTTATGTATATGATGCTAATTGGGCGGAAGTTGCCTACTTAAGTGCTCCCAATTTCACTTTTAGTCATACACCAACAATTACAGGAAACACAAAATTCCATTACCAATTTAGAAATGCAAGTTGGGGAAATATGGGTGATGACGCTATTGTTAATCTATCTATTTCTTCTAGTGGTGGTAGACAAAATACATTCGAATTATTGGAAACTTTAGATCTTTCAGTTTACCCCAACCCTGCCACAGACATCGTCACTATTGAAAGCAATAATATGGATGGAATTAAAACCTATATCTTATATGATATTATTGGGAATGAAATTCTTTCGGGTACTTTCATAAATACACATCAACTCTCTGTCTCACAACTAGAAAAAGGTGCTTATATCTTAGTTGTAAGCGATGAAGCAGACAATCGTAAACAAGCCAAATTATTAGTGGATTAACTCTTATTACTCTCTTATAACCATTGATTATTCCAGTGGTTATAAGAGCTCTTTTTTCTTTTTCTATAAAATAACAAAGTATGAAAAAAACAACTATTACATTACTCTTACTATCAATTTGGGCAACTCTTCCCGCTCTCGCACAAGTACAAATCTCTATTGATAGTTATCAAAAAAAACATATAATTCATCCCATGATCCAAGGACATGGATTGGTTTATTCTGAAGAAGCGGACTCCATTTATGCAGATGGTTCTGTAGCACAACTTTACCAAGATATTGGTGCAGGGTTCTTACGTTGGCCAGGAGGAACAGTAGCCACAATGTACCATTGGAATGACCTTTCGGGCGTTGGTTGGATCGATAACTGGAACCCTAACTATAATAGAAGTTCTGATGCTGACCCTTCAGATTATATGGATTTAGATGAGTACATTACACTCACAAATGCAGCAGGTACAGAACCAATGTTAGGTATCAATATGAGTTCAGGTTTAGAATGGGATCGTGAAGAGGAAGCCCTACAAGAAGCATTGGATATGATTCAATATTGCATAGATCAAAACTTTGATGTGAGGTATTTTTACCTTGACAATGAAACGTATCACCATGGTAATGGCTATAATAAAGATGCGAATGGAAATGGTGGTGAATGGACAGCTTCTCTTTATGCTGAACAAGTGAATATCTATGCCGCAGCTATAAAAACCCTCGTTCCTGATGCTAAATTAATTGCCAACTGGACCGATAAAGTGCGTACAAACACGGCTAATTATACAACTATTATTAATACTTGTGGACATAATATTGATTACATAGATGTACATTGGTATTGGAAATGGGGTGTAGCGACATGGGAGGCATGGAAAGAAAAAACACCAATGGAAAATGAAACTGAATGGTATGATGGGGGTACTTTTGTAGAAGAGATAGAATTCTTTAATACATTAACAGCTTCTCTTGGAAAACCGCATATCAAGTTGGCTGCATTAGAATGGAACGTTGCCCCTGGTGATTATAACCATAACCCTACACATACGCAGTTTAGAAATACATTGATTCAAGCAGAAATGCAAATGCAATTTATGCAAGGTGGTATTGAACTAGCATCAATGTGGACAACACAATGGAAAGGAAGTTCAACAACGGATTTCCAAGCATTACTTAATTCTGACGACAAGTATATGCCAAGTCCTTCTGCAAAGATGTTTGAGCTTTATAAAAATGCTATTGATGGTAATGTCGTAGCAAGTTCTGCTGCTGATGGTCATATTCTCACCACTACAATTATCAAGGACAATAAAGCATATGTCTATCTTCTAAATAAAAATGATAATAATAAGAATGCTGATTTTAACATCACCGGACACACTATTTTATCTGTGAACGAAGCTGTTCGTTTTGATGATCCTGGTGAAATTTCTACTATTTATTTATGGGAAGGTACTTCTGGAAACTATCAAGCAACATTAAAAGCTAATTCGCTTACAATGGTCGTTTTTAACTTAGAAGAAGAGGCTGAACAGAATGCTCTTATAAACGGTGATTTTGAAAATGGATTAAATAATTGGGTACTTTGGAATAATCCCACAACAAGTACTGATGCTTATGAAGGAAATAATGCTTTCAAAATGGTCGACAAAGGTTCAGCTTACCAATGGGTTACTGTTTCTCCATCTACTACTTATACAATTTCTGCTTATGTAAAAACATCAGATGCTAATAAAAAAGTAGTGCTTGGGGTTGCCAATGAAGATAATGTAAACATTACTAACAAAGACATCTATGATACCGAATATACTCTTCAAAATATGATGTTTACCACAGATGAAAATACAAATTCAGTAAAAGTATGGACATGGTTACCGCCTAGTGATGGTGCAACTGCTTTAGTAGATCAAATCGTCTTAAAAAGAACTGCTTATATCTTAAATCCAGATTTTGAACAAGGTTTACTAAATTGGGATTATTACGGAGGTACTACTACAGAAACAGCAATACCCTATGGCGGTTCAACTTCTTTGAAAATTGATGGAACAGGAGGAAGTAGTCAATTCTTCAAAACCAAAGCAAACACTACTTATGAAATTACATTTTATGCTAAAGTAGAAGACCCAACACTTTCTGCAAGATTACATGTTAAGAATTCATCTGGATCTAAGTATTTTGAACAACATATTTACGATACTGAGTACACACAATACAGCATTTCCTTCACTACGGATACCAATGATGAAGATGCAAAAATTGGTTTTTGGAGACCTAAAAATGCAAATGGTGGAGCTTGGTTAGATAATATCAGTATTCAAGAAATTGAAAGTAATGCACGTCTCAATTCCATTAATGATCGCTTTAATATAAAAGTTTATCCTAATCCTTCTTCTGATTATGTGACTATTTCAACTGGAAATTCACAAGGCGAAATTGAGTTTATATTATATGATATTATGGGGCAGTCTATACTTTCGGACTCCTTCTTTTCTCAACACCGTTTAGATATCTCTAATCTTGAAAAAGGAACTTATATATTAGTCATCAAAGATACTTTTGGAAATGATAAACGAGTAAAAATTTTAGTTCAATAAACATCAGCTTCCCTTCTACTTGATTTAAGGGAAGGGAAGCTATTTTTTTTAATCGCCTAACATCTTTCAGTACCTTCAAGGAAGAGTTATTGAAAAGTGTAATAGTAAAGCGATGGTAAAGGAAAAGTCTGCTACTTCGGCATAGTGTACTGAGCGATCTACTTTTCCTTGGAGGTTCCAATGAATGCGTATCTTTTCTGATTTGTCGGCGATAAGATTGCCAATTTCATCGTACAAATAATTGTTTTCTCCTTGAGAAAGGAAGAAGAAGCCAACTTTTCTTGAGGTGTACCGGCATCTTTTTTCGCTTGTTTTATGCGGTTCAGTTGATCGTAGCTGTAATCTAAAGAGAGGAATTGTAGCGAAGGGTTTTAAAACGAAACCGATTATTTTTCTTAATGAAATAAGCCAATCTAACTCCACATATATTGGCTTGTTTTTATGTAATATAAAATTCACTAACTTTTTCAAAATGCTAGTCTTGAATGATTTTTCTTAACATCCAGAACATTAGAAAAAGGAATCCTCTCACTATCTTTTAGTCAATGCTTCTACTTCTTCTATTGTTAAACCTGAATACAATGCTACTTTTTCAATATCTAATCCATCTTGAAGCATAGATTTAGCTGTTTCGATCGCTTGCTCTTTTTTTCCTTCTTCTTTACCAATTTCCTTACCTTCCTCCTTACCAATCTCCCTCTCCTTAATAATCGCCTCCATCTCCAAAGTACGCTCTCTACTTGCCTCTTCCATAAGATTGACAATATGGTTTTTATAGCTTGCTTGTTCCGATTTTGTCATTTTATCTACTTTCAAAATTTCTTTCGCTTGTTCTAGTCCTTTCGCTTTAAATTCGTCTTTTATTTCGTTGTTTTTGAAATAGTAAATCCATTCATCAAGGGTGTTTCTTGCTACATCATCAAATTGATTTACCTTGATGATATAATATTCAGGAAATAAATCAGAAGGTGTTTTATCCTCTCCTAAAAATACTTTTTGTTTGCCTGACAATTCTAAATTATCATGCTGATAGATACCCTCAAAGTTAGTTTTACCATGATAAACATAATCGGCTCCTTGTCCTAAATCAAAATAGACAATATTCACTGAATACACCTTTTTGACGTTATGATAAGGTTCTCCTACTTTTATATACTCTGTAAGCACTTTTGATGTGCCGTAAAGCATACGTTGGAAGTAATTGAATTCTAATTGGTTTTGTACTTCAATAATGACGTATTCTCCTTTTTGATTTTTCACCAGAATATCAACACGATTGAATTTATCTGAAGCGGATTCTTGATTCCCTTCACTTTCCAAAATGCTATCTATAGTAAGATCTTCCTGCATTAATTCTGAAAGAAATCCCTCTAAAATAACATGATACGCCTTATTTCTTAAGAGGCGTTTTATTGCCCAATCAAAACGTATTAAATTATTCTTCATTGTTGTACTTTTTTCATGAAGGAAATGATGGTATTTCCGTGGGTAAAGTTAAGAAGAAATTACTTTTAAATTCTGTTTTTATTCTAAATGTCATAGAACTTTTATTAATCAAATCCTCTCCTTGATTAATGCTTTTTTTGTGAAAAGAAAGATTCAGGCTATAATGTAATGAATGAACCAAGCCAATCTATGTGAGGTAGATTGGCTTGGTTTTTTGTGATAAAATCGGAAACTTAAACAATAATATAGTTCGCAGTATATAATTAAGGTTTAAAATAACCGATATAAATAAGTGTATTTGCAGAAGAATCAACTAATATTTCATATCCAAAAAAATCATGATTTAGCATTTTTGGGGGAGGATAAATAATATAATGATATGCAGATTTTTTATCAACCTCATAACTGGAATCTAAACCTTCTAATTGATTTATATTAAATATTTGGTCTTTTAGGATTAAGCTATAAAATTCACCCGTCTTATCTTTTATGTCTTTATAATTCTTAATAATCTTATTTTTTTCAGTAATCAGTAAAAACATATAACTAAAAAAGCATAGATTTATTAAAAAAAATATTATTATTTTAAGATTCTTCATTTTATTACTCTTCCTTTAAATAATCTGTTCCTACCCAACCCACTTTTCCATCATTATTTTGCACTTCAGTCCACTTTCCTCTTGTGTTACCAGTGCCAATTACATAACTATCTTTTTCAAGTGTACCAATTTTTTTTCCTCCAGGTGAGGATCTAAAATTAAGAGGATCACTTTTAGTATTTATTTTATAGTTTAAATCGGGTTTATAATCATAATCAACAACAACATCAATAGCATTGAATTGTGATTTTTGGTATTCAACAAGTTGATCTCTTACCTTTAAAATATCACCTCCTTTTGTACATGCAATACAGCCACCACTACCTAAACCACCTTCTAAATTCTGGTTACCATCTTCATGAAGATAAAAACCACTTCTATCATTATAGAATAATTTTAATTTAGCTGCTTGAAAAAGGTTATAATCTAAACGAATTCCATATTTACCCCAACCTAATCCATTCGATAAGTTTTTATCACCTTTAGACACTCTTTCATTAGAATTCTCTAATGATATAAAATATGACCCTTCCGGAATTGGACCACCCCCTTCGTGTGTATCATGATCATATTTAACATCCTGAGAATTAACATCATTCATCCATTGTAATCTTCCACTATTTGCAACTACAGACCATGTTATTTTTTTATTTATATCTTCATGATATAATCTTTTTTTAGTATAAATTAATCTTTCTAGTCCATCCAAATCAATAGCCCATATTGGCATATTACTAGCAAATTGATAAGGCGTCAACATCGGATAACTCTTCGTCAACGGATCCACACTCAAAAACTTCCCAATCACTGGATTATATACCCTAAAGCCATAATCCTGTATCAGCTGAGAACTGCTTAAATCCGTATCGTTTTCTTTACCATTAAACCCATACCTATACCCCTCACTTCCGCTACTCCTAGCCGTAATACTCAGTCCAAAAGGATAGTAATCACTATATGAAAGAACGTGTCCTGCATCCGAATACGTCACAAGAACGTTGCCAAGGTGGTTGCTGAGTTCGTATCTTCTGTGGCCTAAACCTAATTGTGATTGAATAGTAACTGATGGGGTGTATTGACCAAGGCGACTGCTGCCGTAAATTGGAAGTTCGGCAATTTGCAAGGGGCTGAGTATTTCTTGGTTGCTGTATCTTGATGTGTCGCTGTAGGTGGCCATAATTGTACCGCTGGCATCACGTACATACAAGGTGTTAGTTACCGTATCTTTGGCATGATAATGCACGTTTTTGGTGATGCGGTTGCCACTTGCATCGTAGCGGTAACTGACTGTTTTTTCGGGGGATTGTGGGGAGGTTTTTACATTCCCTGAGGCATCAATAAAGTCTGCAACTTCGGCATAATGTACTGAGCGATCTACTTTTCCTTGGAGGTTCCAATGAATGCGTATTTTTTCTGATTTGTCGGCGATAAGGTTGCCAATTTCATCGTACAAATAATTATTTTCTCCTTGAGAAAGAAAGGGTTGCTCGTTGGCTAGAATGCGGTCTGTATTGTGATTGATGAAACAAGCCAATCTATTTGGGTAGATTGGCTTGGTTTATTGTTTTAAGTTCGGAAACTTAAACAATAATATAGTTCGTAATGACGCTATCGCTTAACATTACGAACAGTGGGTCAATATCTAGAGAAAGGGTATTTTCCATTTACAACAGAGCCTGATTTTCTAATCAAATTAAATACAGCTCTAAATAATGTTATTGAGATTGATCTTGCGAAGATTGAAAACTTATCTCAAAATAAGATACATGAAATCAAACAAGTCTTAGGTGTAATAGCTAAATCTGTCCCATTTAAGCCTAATATTTCTAAGTTATCACAAAAACTAAATATTAGCAGAGATATCATTTTAAGTATTATTTATTTGTTAGAGAAAGCAAAGACTATCAACCTTCTTCAAGTTGATAACAAAGGGATAAGTAAACTCCAGAAACCCGATAAGATTTACTTAGAAAATACTAACTTTATGTATGCATTGAAAGATCAACCTGATATTGGAAATATTAGAGAAACATTTTTTTATAATCAGTTAAAAAATGCAGAGCATACAATTTTATATAGTAAATCAAGGGGTTTTAATGGAACTTGAATTTAATCCATCTACCTATATGTATCAAGAGCCTAAGTATTAAAACCTGGGCTCTTGATATTGGATGTTCCTTTTTATAATCAGAATGACATTGTACATACACTTCACCTAATTTACATACAACACTTCTTGTATTTTTTTCCACTACCACAAGAGCAAGGGTCATTTCTTCCCACTTTAGGTTCTGTTCTAATACTGTCATATTCTGTAGAAAGAAATTCTTTTCTATAACTTTCGTCAAATTCAAAAGTATAATCATCCCTAGAAGTTGATGGCTCATTTGGCCCAAATGCTTTGTAAGTATCTAAAAGAGACTTTACCTTAAAGTTGTCTTTATTGATGCAAAAACATTCAGAATTTTTCATATACTCGTCATAAGACCCACAAAATTCCTCATCAATTCTGTTGGCTTTGTAAAGTTTTTGAATGTAAGGAGCTAATTCATGTAGGTTAGCATATTTTATTTCATCAAGAAGCATTGCATTAAGACTTGAATCTACTACTGCTTCATTTGTTGATGTAATGTACACTTCAAGCAGTTCATCTATAAAAGATAATACTTCTTGTCTACGTTCAGGTTCGTGAACTGCAATTGCACAAATACCTTTTACCATTGCAGATTTTGCAAATGAAGTGATTATGGGTGAAAGTAAATAAGACTTCGCTAGAGATAAGTTGTTTCCTACTATTTTGTAGCAAACAGTATAAAGATCAACAATTTCATAATCAAGATAAAAATCGAGGTAATCTTTAGATTGACTAAATACTTTAATAAGAATTTCTTGCGATGATTCAGGAGCTATTTCTGCTAAAATCTGTAGGCCATGATAAACAATTCCTATTCCATTTCCATCTAAATTTAATTCAGTAAAATAACCAAAACGTATGATGGAATCTTCAATGCCTTTTTTTAAATCTTCTGTAAGTGTCTCTTTAGGTAACTCTAAAAGTTGTTCTACTTTTTTGAAGCCATAATCATTAAAATACATGTATAGCTCCTCCATTTCTTTTGGATGGTGAAAAGTTGGTAGTTTCATTAAAGTTTCTTCGTGTTCCATAATCAGTTGTTGTAGCTTTTAGGTCTAAAATCTATTCACCAACAATTTATCAAATTCCTTCCTGAATTTAAAACAAAAAAAGGGAGCCTAACAAGACTCCCTACTATATAATTTAAACCTCTACTTTCTTATTTATTTCTTTGCTTCTGCTAATATCTTTCTACCAAATACTAGATTTTTTCTTTGGATGCTTTCTAATTCTGTTTTCGATAAAGTGAACATCCCTTTTTCTAAAGCTATCGCGTAATTTTCATATGCTTTATAGATGTCTCCTTTTCTTAAATGGTAATCTCCAAGTACTTCGTATGCTTGAGGGTTATCAGAAATAGCTATTGATTTATCTATCCACTCTTTAGCCAATTCTAAATCCGCATTCCAATTAATACAAAACTGAGCTGCCTTATTTAGTACGTTCCAATCTTGCTTATCGGCATCATTTACCATTTTAACTAAAAGACTAACTTTTTCACTTGCTGGTGCATCTTCTTCTATTGTAACTGGAGAAAATGAAGATAACAAAATGAATAATGAGATAAATGTTCCTGAAATAATAGTTTTCATAATTTTCTTAATTTTTTGAGTTAATTAATTTGACACTTTATAAGTATTCCACAATTAAACCAATACTACTTAAACAGTTCATTTTCAATAAATTAAAAACAATATTTATGTTTAAGATTAAAAATTTATGTTCATTTTTGATCAATTTGTTTTAAAATGATACGGTTTATTTGAACATTTTAGTACCTCCCAACAAAAAATCCCTTGGTGTATCATTCTACACCAAGGGATTGTATCTTTAATTACTTCATCTACTGTCTATACTGCTTTTCTACCAACAAGTACTAAAATAAGGTAAACTACTAACGGACTAAAGAAGAATGCTGAAATTCCCCATCCAAAAGGGTTTCTACCTTTCTTTTGTGCTGCATATCCTACTAATGGGCAAAAAACTAATATTCCTAAGAGGAAACCTAATGTTGAAGCTGTCATATAATTATTTTTATTTTAGGTATGTATACTGATTAACAGAATTTTAGTAGATAAAATACAGATACATTAACATCAATTTCAGTACTAAATAAAAGTGTACTTTTTGAGAAACATTCTTTTAAAATTTTTAGTCAGATTTTGATAATAGTTAGTTATAATTTGTACGTAGTTATAAATGTAACAACGTTTCATTATTTTAACATCTAAACAAAATATCATGAAAGTAAATACGCTCGCTTCTTTATTAGAAGTCATCAACTCTCGCTCTGCTAAAGAAATTGAAATTACCGGATCAATCTATTCACCAAATAGTATTCTATTGCCAGAAGGGGTTACTCTTAAAGGTACAGATAATGGTTTTGGAGTACTTAGCTTTGGAAATTCTGACGGCCTAGGTATGACAAAAGAGAATACGATAGAAAATATTACAATACAATCTCCTCAAGATAAACGTGCAATTTATATCGCTGGAACAGATAAAGATTTAGGCGAATTAAGATTAAGTAATTTGTCTGTCACCGGACAAGTACAGTTACTTACTAGATCGACAACAATGCTTGCAAATATTTTTGCAATAAATATTGATATTGTTAGTGCAGATACTAGAAATCAGGTAGAAATCCCTCAGAAAATGGGTGTTGTTGTATACCAGGGTGCATTTACAATTTATAATTTTAACCCCAACCCTGAAAGTAAAATTATTGCCACAGTTAAAAATATTAGTATTGGTAGAAAGAATGCTCCTGTTTTAGGTAGTGGTATTTTTGTAAGTGGATACAGCCCTACTGGCGGTAAAGTAAATGTAAATGAAATTTCTTCTGAAGCTATTTATTCTAATGGGATGCTGCCTTTTGGCTTACCTGATAGAATTACAGGTGGCTTCTTTATTCTTGAGGGAGTGACTGCAGAAAAAATTGACAATTATGGAGAGGTTGTTACCTATGGTGTTAACGACATGGTACTTGATAATTGGGGTGATGTTACGCATTGGACTGCTCATAAAAACCTTACTTCTTACGGTCCTAGTGGAATTGGTTTTGTAAACTTTGGCTATGTAAAGAAATTTAGTGCATTAGAAAGTATAGAAACTTTTGGACTTGGTGCTAGAGGGTTTAATCAATACGATGGTACAATTGATGATGCCTTTTTTAAAGAAATTATTACAAATGGCGACGGATCAATTGGTATTCAAATTTCAAAACCAGTAGGTAAAATTGAAGTTAAAAATAAATTAGTGACTAAAGGTAATACTGGTGACTCATTAATTTTGGGAAAACTTGTTCATATTCCTGCTAATGGTGTAAGTATTGTAAAAGGTGGCCATTTAAAAGAGTTAATTCTTCAAGATGGAATTCAAACACTTGGTGATAATGTAACCTCTTTAGATATTCAAGGCGTTATAGATTCTTTTACTAATAATGGAGAGGTCACCGCTTTAGGAAAAAATTCTGTCGCAATTTCAAAATAATGGATATTAGACAGTAAAAAGGCTCACATTTGATAAAATTTATCACGGTTTATTACTCCATCATTAGCGCACTACTTAAATTGTAGGCTAATGATGGAGTATATGCATATAGAGAAAACCATGATATATTCTAATAACGTTATGTGTAAATATGTAGCTTTTCAAACAAAATAATTTTCAGTTGGTCAACATCTTTAATACGCTACTTTCATATAATCAAAGCTAGAAGAAGCATTGTTGTTATAATCAAAGAAAGTACAATTTTCCCAAGATGAGCCTGTACCCCACAATGTTTTAATTGGGTAAGCAATCCAAGCAGGTTCCCAGTATATTATTCCCAAAGCGCCAGCATTTTTTACATCTCTAGATAAATCTGTCATCAATTTTAAATGCCCTTCTACTGTAAAAGGATAGCCTTCTAAAGGTGCTTCTCCTCCAAAAAGGTTTGGCATTGTATCTTTTCCTTCAGAAGTCCATGGATACGCAACCTCCACGATCATTACCTCCTTATTAAACTTCCCTTTTATTGTTGCAACGTTGTCTCCAACTTCTGACAAAGGAATTGTTTTATGCCACAGTGGGTAATAAGAAATGCCTATAATATCAAAATTTACAGCATCAGTTCCCGATGTTATATTCTCAAACCACCAATCTACATTCTTAATATCAGCTACATGAAGAACCGTTTTAATAGCCACACCTTTAGTAGTATTAAATTGTTTAACTGCAGATATAGCACTATTTACAACAGACTTATAACTTGACCAATTCCCATTACAAACATTAATTTCAGGGAAATTTGGTGGTGCATCTGTATACATCATACCGCAATTTGTTTCATTACCAATTTGTATCATTGCTGGTACCAACCCTTGAGATTCAAGGTAGTTTAATGTTGCTAATGTATAGTTATATACAGAATCTTTTAATACATCTATTGAAGTAATATTTTCCCATGCTTTCGGAATATATTGTTTTCCAGGGTCAGCCCAAGTATCAGAATAATGCAAATCTAACAACACCTCCATATTGTTCTCTTTTGCTTTTTGCATACTGGTAGCTACATCGTATAAATCATTATACATCTGTGTTCCATCCTCTCCATATAACTCCTTGGTCCATAAAGGATTATTCCACATACGAAACCGTACAAGATGAGTCCCTTCATTTGCAAATATTGAATATGGATCTGTTATTTCCCCATTCTGTTTGTACGTTGCTCCTTTATCAAGTAATTGATTTACATAAGAAAGATCAGCTCCAAAATAAAAATCTAAAGGTGCTGTTTCATTAGAAGGAGATTTATCTTTACAGCATCCACTTAGGATATATAAAGCCGCTATAAGGTATACTAGGTAATTCTTTTTCATTCCGATTAGGTGTTCCATCCCATTTATTATTTACAAGGTAGCACTAAGTAATTGTAAAATTCATTTAGAAAATGAAATTAACTCTCAAAGTTAATGCTATTTACCTCAAACCCAATTGATAATAATTATCAATAAACGCTATTATTTTCAATAATATAGTATCAGTTAATGTCAACTTTAAGTGCCTAGCTGTCTAGGTATTGTAACAAAATTTAGAACAACCTAATTAAACAATAAATACTCTCATTATGAAAATAAATAAGTATATCACATCATTTGGTTTATTTGTAGCACTTCTGTCTTGTAATAAAGATAATGAACCAAAGCCAGATAATGATATTCAAATAACTCAAAATAAGACAACCTCTGAAGACAAAGCTAAAATTACTATTAATGTAGATGAGTTCATTAAGATAAATACTGTAGAATATAAGCTTAATAACTCTAATTTATTAAACATTGATGTATCAACAGAAGTAATTAAATCACTAACTGAAAATGTTCAAAAGGCTGAAATTATTGTTTCAATAAATAAAAAACTAAAAGAAAAAGGGGCCACTCAATACACTAAAACTATTACTATTGACCAAGTAAAGAAATTTGATTATGAAATTAAGGCAGGTAAAGAAGAAAAATATTTTGTAAGTGCTATTATTACTGATAAAAATGGTGATCGACATTATGGTACTGAAACTGAGTATAAAGTTCCAACAACTATTGATAAAGATCAACGAATAGCTAAAATTAAGAGTACTATGATTATTGGTCGTAATACCTCTATGGTATTGTATTCGCCTGCAGTTTTTATAGGTGAAAAGCCTACAGAATTTATTGTAGAATATTCTAAAAAATCTGACTTTTCTGGATCGGTAAAAAAGAAAATTAATGATCAGATTAATTCGGGTGAATTTGCAGTAATGTTATCAATTGATAAGTTAGATCCTGCATCAAAATACTATTTAAGATTCACAACAACATTTGCTGATGGTAAAACATCTACTTCTGATGTTACCTCTTTTGAGACTACTAATAAATATAAAATTGGTCAGATTTATGGAATCGATGGAAATACTTATGCTCAATTTTTAGTTTTTAGTACTAACCCTTCTACTCAAACAGGAAAGGTAGTTAGAATACAAAATGCTACTTCTTCTGATGATTGGAAAAAAGGTAATGTAGATATTGTTATTAAAGGTAAAACATATGCTTTGTCTAGACCTTCTGTAAAAGATTTAGAAGAATTGAAAAATGTTGAAGACACGGATTCTAAATATTGGTTAGGACTTTCTACTACTTTATTTTCTGAAAAGTTAGAAGATAAATTCTATGCAACATCTGAGGAAGATCCAACAGACTCAAGTAAAACTATAGAATATAATCCTTTTACTAAGAAATCTAGATCTGTAGCTAAAAAACTTGCTAGCGGTACTAGAAATGAAAGATATATCTTAGAGGTTAAATAATTCTCTAAATCATATAATTTAAAAGAAGAGTGTATTCTGTAAAATGGGTACACTCTTTTTTTGTACTTCACCTACCACTCTCATTAAAATGCTTTGAGCAGTTTTATAACAATTTCAAATGTCCAGTAAAAATTGACTGAATAATCATTTTAGTGACGACCATCATCAAAAAATAGAAACCAAACCCCATATAATTGTAACGAATACACGATTAATAATAGTAATATGCTAAAATCAGCTTGTTAGTCTGTGTTCAGAATACAAACATATTACATCTATAAACTATCATAATTTTCTTAATGAAAAATTTAATTACCACTATTGTTATACTATTAAATACACTAGCAGTATACTCTCAAGAACAGACCTATAACGTAAACTTTTTTAAAAATGTAGAATTTCCAAACGTTATCACCATTGAATATGAAAACCTTAAATTGAATGGGCATGGAATGCATACTGAAGGTATTTCAAAACTATTTGTTTGCGGGTTGTATGTCTATGAACGCACAGATGATCCTATCAAAATTATTTATGATGATCACATGAAAATGATTGAAATGGTGATTACTTCAAATCAATTTCAGTCTGACAAATCTATCAAAGAAATTAAAAAAGTACATGAGAAAAATTTGGACCATATTAAATCTGGACAACTAGATGATATGGTTGATAATATCAAAAAATATGAAGGTATAATTCCTCAAAATTTGATCTCTACGGATAAAAGTTTTAGAACATACTTTAAACAAGCAAATAAAGGTAAGATACTAGAAAATGAAGAACAGATTCAACTCTTTCTTGCTACTTTTGATGAAGTAATTAAAATTGGTGATCATATTCGTATTACATTTTTAGAAAATAAAATATTGGTTTCTAGGAATGGGGAGCATAAAAGTGAAATAGAAGGAAAGGAATTTCAAAAGATAGTTCTTAATACATTTATTGGAAACCATGCTTTTAATCAAACATTAAAAGGTGATCTCTTAAAAAGTAACCTTTAGCACTAACCTATAAAAAAGCAAAAAATCCGTTATGATTATATTTCATCATAACGGATTTTTTTATATAAAATTAGAAGTAAAAAACTACCAAAGCTCTTGCTTATTTAAGGCAGGTACACAAGTTGTTTTTCCTGGAATTACCTCTAAAGTATTGCTTACAAGCGACTGTGCTAACCATCCAATTGGAAAACTCAATTTAAGTGGTGCCTGAATAATATCTTCAGTAATTTGTTTAAAGCCTACTTTAGAATAAAAGTTTGGATCTCCATAAGTTATGGCAACTTCGACCCCATTATTTTTTAAAACTTCTAAAGCATAATTAATTAAATTCTGTCCAATTTTTTGTCCTTGGAATTTTGTTAAAACAGCAACAGGAGATAATATAAATGCATTAGTATTATTTTCTGTTTTAAATTTTGAAAATACTATTGCTCCTGCAATCTCTTTGTCGTTCTGAGCTATAAAAACATGCAATTCATCTTGCTTTGTAGTGGATAACAAATCTTCTACAAATGTTGCAATTGTATCGCCTTCTTTACTTCCTTCTGCATCAGAAAATGACGAACGAAAAACAGCAATAATTGAATTTTGTAGGGTTGGGTTAAGGTTTTTGATTTCTAATAATTGCATAATGTTATTGACATTGTATTGATATAGAATACTCAATCGTTTTCTATTGTAATCATATTAATACAAAGCTACACCTTTTCGTAATTATTAAAAAAAGTAGACTAGGTATTATTTGTAGTATAATCCTCATCTACTTTTTATTCCTATTTTCAAATGCCTTGTTTTAAAAGCAAGAACGCTATAAAGTATACTTTATAAATTGTAATTACTGTAACCTATTCCTGTTCTATCGTAGACATTATCTTTATCATCAGCAATAATTTGTGCAACACCAGATAATGGTTTTAAAACAATGTCTTTTTTTAATGTAACAATTCTATAACTCCAACCATCAGGTAAATTTAGTGATGCCATTAATGCCGGTAATTTATCTCTAGACATTGTTGGGTCTAATTTTAAGCTATACGATTTCATTAACCAAACTGTTCCTCTTGGATCTTCTAAAAGGAAAACATCTGTACCCTTATTAATCCCAAAAGAGGTCTTTCTTTCTATAGATGAGACTTGATAAGGAGGCTTACTTTTTGAAAACTTATTTGGATTATCTAATTCTAGTGCTGCCACCCATTTTGCCTTTAAGCCATTAAAATCTCTTACTTTTCCTACTTGCACCTCTGTCCAATCTAAACACCATACTCTTGGTCCATTAATAAAAGAGGAGAATGCTCCAAACTGTGCAGTGATTTCGTCTGTATTTAATTGATCGACTAATTTTTGAGGTGCAGAATCTCTATTCTCATTTGTTTCTCCATTTAATAAAGTCGTATTGTAACAATTGGCTATTAGTTTTTTGGTAATGGCATCTCCTCCAACAACTAAAACCTCTAAATATCTTGAATCTAAGATGTTATCTGCTCTGGAAAATTTAGTATGCTCTCCATCTTGAGGTATATGTTTTATAAATTTATGGTAACCAAAAAATATCCCTAATAAACTCACCACTATGATGGTAACGAATGTAACTTTTTTCATTTTTATCTTTTTTATAATTTTGTAATGAGTTATCCATTAACTCAACACTACAAAAGTAACACTGTATCTTGTTTATTTATTGCATGAATTTATAGCATAATTGCACAAACGTATCAATTCTATATTTGTCATTGCATAATAAAAGGGCTACCTATTGCAAATCAATAAGTAGCCCCTATAGCTGTTACACTATTTTTTATTTTGTATAATAAATCTTTGTTTTAATAATTTCGCCATTAAACTTATAAGGAGCTTTATCATAATACATTGTTGAAACAGGACTTCCTAAATCTGTACCTAAATCCAAACAATCATTTGCTGTAAAACCTACTGGTGCTGTTATTGGCACTTGCCCTTTTACAACAACTTCTCCATCTATTTTAATCACAACATCCATAGCCGCTTTAGGTTGCATAGAGGTCATTGTAGAAATTACTTCCATTTTCACGTTACCCATTTTAACCTTTTGTTCTGATTTAAATCTGAATCGTTTAATTTCAAAAAGGTTATATTCATAATATAAATAGCCATTTTTTATAAAGCAGGTTAACCCTCCAGAAAAATCACCTAACGAATAAATTGTACCATTTGAATTTCTAGGAATTTCTAAGTCCATTTCAACTGTGTTAGACATTGTACCTAACCTTGGTGCTATACCTTCTGGCATACGGATCATTCTACCTGTAAAATTCCATTCGTTATAAGGCGTTCTTGGCATATCTTCAGGATGATAGATAATTGACCATAAACCACCACCTATTGGTAAATCATCATATTTTGTGGCTTCTACAAGGAATAATTCTTTCAATTCTTCAAGCTTTTCAGGGTATTTTTCTGATAGATCTTGAGATTCCGTCCAATCTTCATTTATGTTATACAATTCCCATCTATCATACTCAGGTTCCCAGGATTTAATATTTGGTGGTACACCTTGTACCCAAGGAATTCTTGGCCCAAATGTACATGCAACCCAACCGTCTGAATAAATACTTCTACTCCCCATGATATCAAAAAACTGTGTTTTTAAAGTTCCTTCAGCCTCTGCATCATTAAAAGAGTACGCCATACTAACTCCATCAATTTCTGTTTGTGTAACACCATTAACTTCTTGAGGTGCTTCAATACCAACAACATCATAAACTGTAGGAACAATATCATTTACATGATGAAACTGTGTATGAGGAATACTATCGTGATTAATTTTTTTAGGCCAAGCAACAACCATTGGGTTACGAGTACCACCAAAGTATGATGCCGTTAACTTTGTACCTTTATAGGGTGTGCTCCCTGCCCATGCCCAACCTGCATGATACATATTGTGTACTTTATCTGTTCCTAAAACTTCTAAACCACCAAGTTCATCTAATGCTTTAATGTGATCGTCTATATTACTTTCAATACCATTTAAAGACAATAACTCACTAATTGTTCCTTTCTGACCTTCTGATGAGGAACCATTATCACCCCAGATATAGAAAATTAATGTATTCTCTAATTCACCTTGAGCTTCTAATTCATCAATAATTCTACCTACATTATAATCTGTATGTTCTGTAAAACCTGCAAACACTTCCATTAATTGAGATTGAAATTCTCTTTGATCATCAGGAATGTCATCCCAACCCTGCATTGTAGAATCCCTGCCTGTTAACACTGAATTTCCAGGAATCCATCCCATATCTTTTTGTCTTTTAAAAACTCTTTCACGGTAATTATCCCAACCGTCATCAAACTTACCTTCGTATTTTTTACTCCACTCTCTAGTTACATGATGAGGACCATGTACAGCACCTGGACTCCAATACATAAAGAATGGTTTATCTGGAGAGAATGATTTTTGATCTCTTAACCATTTGATTGCATCATCTGTTAAATCTTCCGTTAAATGGTAATAATCATGTCCACTAGAAGTTTCAGGGTGTTCTACATAAGTATTATTTCTTACTAAATTAGGTTCGTATTGGTTTGCTTCTCCCCCTAAGAATCCATAAAAATAATCAAAACCATACGCATTTGGCCAGTGGTTAAAAGGACCAACACTTGATGTCTCGTTTACAGGAGTGTTATGCCACTTACCAAAAGCACTTGTATTGTAACCGTAATCTTTTAGAACTTCTGCCATAGTTGCAGATTCTTTAGGGATAATGCTAGAGTAACCATCCCAATTATTGGCAAATTCTGCAACCTGACCACTACCTACTTTAGTGTGGTTTCTACCAGTTAGAATCGAAGCTCTTGTGGGTGAGCACATGGCTGTAGTATGGAACCGGTTATATGAAACTCCCATATCTGCAACCCTTGTAAGGTTTGGAGTATTTATCTCTCCTCCAAAAGTAGTAGTTGTACCACCACCGATATCATCAATTAATATTATTAAAATATTCGGAGCATCCTTTTTTAAATGTTCTTCTTTTGATGATTTTAAATAAGTAGATGTTTTAATACTTACGCCCGCTTTACTCTTTGATTTTTTTTCTGGGAAAGGCAATATTTCTTGAGCAAACGAATTGATATTACTTCCAAAAATAAATAATAAGACGACCTTAATTGTTGTAAAAATTGTTTTCATAAGTGATACTATTTTTCTTAAAATTGGTGAGATGTTCCACCTCAATTATTTTTTGATATCACAAATGTAGATGCTATTTTAAGATAATTATTACACAAAAATAGAGGTTAATTGCATAAAAGTATCAAATATTCTATTTTAGTATTTAGATAACATAATATTGCTATTCTCTTAATTAATTCACTGTATCGCCTATAAAAATGGAGCATATTCTTTTACCTTCTAGAGATGGACATATCCGTAAAACCTTCGAGCATTTAAAAAAATATTATCCAGATGCCGTTTATAATAAATTTAAGTTTAATGGTAAAAATGGAGAAGATTTCATCCATTTTGGATATTACGATTTACTCCCAGGTTTTCAGATATCCATTTTTAAAACCTCAAATAATAAAAAAGTCTATTATGAAGAACTAAAAAGTGAACAGAATTGGATTATCATAAAATTCGTAAGAAATAAGACAATTATAGACCCCATTAAAAAGACGCTCACAATCAATGAGTTTGGTTCTGACGAAGTTATCCTTTACAATAAAGATCATTCTCTTGATACTGTAATTTCGCCTAATCAGTATATAGAAATGATTTCTATTAAAATTAACTTTGAGGTATTATATGATTATTCTACGCTAACCAACAAGCAGTTAGATGAAATAAGTAGCACCAATAAAAAAATTATCCTTCATGAACGTATGGTTCCAAAAATAAAAGCAGGAATAGACGAGCTTTTTAAATGTCAAGAAATTGATGAGGGTGTGATTGGGTATAGTATTTCAAAATCGTTAGAAATGGTCACTCATTTTTTAATTCAGATAAAAAATAGATTTACTACATCCGAAAACTACGGAATATCTGATTACAATTATAATCAGATGATTGCCATTCGAGATTTTCTTTTAGAAGACCTTTCCATCAATATCGAAATTTCTGATATTACTAAAAAATTTGGAGTAAGTACAGCTAATCTCCATCGTAATTTTAAAAAGGTGTTTGGTACTAGCCCACATAAGTTTATTAAAAAATCTAGGTTAGACAATGCATTTAATATGCTAAAAAACACCGATTTACCAATTGTAGAAATTGCAGACCAATTAGGGTTTACGCATGCAAGTCATCTTACTAATACGTTTAAAAAAGAATTTGCTATAACGCCAAAACAGTTACGTAAAAAGATAAATCATCTTTAAAACGTAACTGTTTTTAATCTAAAGTTTTTTTAAAAAATTACTTTACTACAATACCGTATTCAGCAATCATATCATTTAATCTTTTAACTTTAGCACCATGGTGAATATTTTCATTATTCAATTGAATCTCTAGAGTGATAATATCAGAAATAAACTTATTTGCTATAGCTTCATTATCTCTATATTTTTTCTCAAAGTCTTTTCTTTGTTGTAAGAAAGGCATTCTCTGATTATCCAAATCCTCTTTTTCTTTTTCTAGACGAGCTTTAGTTGGATGGTAATTATTCCAATCAAAACCTGCTGCATTGTTCGATGCATCCCATACTAAAGAATTAATCTCATTATATTTTGCTTTACTTAGGTTGTAAAGTTCCGTTACTTTTTGATCAGCCGCATACATTTTATTCATATACTCATTCGCCAACTTATCATATTTTTGACGTTCTGCTTTTAAAGCTTCATAACGTTTTGTTTTAGCCTCAAGGTCAGCTTTTTCTGTTTTAACTTCTTCCTCAAGGTTAAAGTACATATCCGCTATACCAAAACCTAAATATTGGTCTGTAGTTACAGTAAGCTCTTTATTAGAAGAACTCTTTATTATTTTAGTTTCAACTTTAGGAGTGCTTGGAGTTGAAGACGAATTTGTAGAATTTGATGTATTTACAAAAGACGTAGAACCTGTAGAAGTTACTCCACCTGTTGTATTACCATTTGTAGATGAAGACGTATTAGAATTTGCCTTAACTATTGTTGTAGAACCACTTGTGGTAGTTCCTGTACTTCCATTTTTTGGAGAGTTAGCTACAGCATCATTAATTTTATCATTTATAGGATCCTCACCTTCTTCTTCTTCCTCAGAAGTATTTGACTGAACCTGAACTAATTCTTTTTTAACTATCTCTTCAACCGCAGGTTTTGGCTCTTCTTTATCTTTACAAGAGAAAACATTAAATGCTAACACTGAGAGTAATATAATCTTTTTCATAGTTTTAATCTTTTTGTTTTGGTGTACTCTAAAGACAGGTTACATCAACTAGTAGCCAAAGACATTGATATCTATTAACGATATCTGTTTATTTAAAAGTCATCTTACAACTTATTTTAAATGAAGGAGGTCTAACTATTAATCTATTATCAAAACCATTAAATAGTAACTATGACCAAGTTTGCACTTTTAATCTCTATTTGTTTTATAGTCTCTAATCTATCGTTCTCACAGCAAAAAATTAAAGGTAAAATAATCAATGCTGAAAATGGAAAAGTAATCCCTTATGTAAATGTTGGAATTAAAGGATCTAGCATTGGTACTGTTTCTAATTTAGATGGTGAGTTTTTGATCGTTATTCCTAAATCGCATCAAATAGATAGTACTACCTGCATAATTTCTTGTATTGGATATACAAAGCAGTCAATTCTAACCGATACACTTCAAAAAGAAAATATAATTGTAAAATTAGCCCCTAGTACAACACTCCTTAATGATATTGTCATCAATTATCGTCAGAAGAAAAATAAGAAAGAAGATAAGACTCGTCAGAAAAAGCTGGGTAAAATTCATACATTTTTACCTATACTGCATAGTATTTTTTATACTTCAAGCGATTCGGTTATAGAAGATAGACTAGGAAGAGAAAGAGGAACAATTATTACAATTAAGGAGGATTGTAATGTAAAAGCGCTGAGTTTTCATATCTCTGGGAATGAATTTAAAACCATTCGTTTTCGTTTCAATTTGTATACAATTTCAAAAGGCAAACCGTCTGATGTAATAAACCAACAAGATATTCTATTCGAGGTAAAAGATGGGTTTAAAGAGTGGTATACTATTGATGTATCAAAATACAATATTGTATTACAGAAAAATTTAGATAAGGCTTTAATAAGCTTACAATGGATTGAAAGTGAAAAATTAGAAGAAGATAGCAAATGGTTTTCAATATCTGCAGCATTATCTAGCGGTAAAAATCACTTTTACAGAAATAAAATTGGTAGTGATTGGGAGTCTTTTAATGGTAAGTTAAATATGTATATTGTTACTGAAAAGGTAGAAATATAGCAAATAGTCTGACTATTTAATCATTCTATAACTCACAACACTTGACAGTAAAGTAAGGGTAACAGCAATATATACTACTTGATTAAAAGCAGTAACGAAAGCATCTTTATACACCTGCTCTATTGTTTCTTTTTGATCAATAAGTATATCAGATGGGACTTTTGCTCCTGTAAAATTCACTGCTTCTAAAAGAATTTCATGTTTTACATTCTTGGTGAGTTCCAGCATATTTACAGCTTCGGTTACAGAATTTGTGAAAAGGTACAAAGCCAATGCTCCCATTAAGGCTACAGCCAAAACATTTGCAGCTCTTGCTATTACATTATTTATGCCAGAACCTACTCCAATATTTTCTTCTGAAACAGACCCCATTACAGATGTTGTTAAAGGAGCTACCGTAATTCCCATACCGATTCCTAGTATTAAAAAAGGGAGAAAAAAAGTAGTCCAATATTCCTGTTCTCCATTTGTTATTCCGCACAATGAAAACAAATAATAACCAATGCTGATAATAATAGGTCCTGCAATTAAAGGTTTTCTGTATCCATTTTTATCTACATATTTACCCATTAAAGGAGAAATTGTGGCAATACAAATAATAATAGGCAACATTGCCAAACCTGTTTTCACTTCACTATAGCCTTGAATATCAATAAGATTTAAAGGGACAAAGAAAAGTACTCCGCCCATTGGTGCATATACAAAAAGTGTAAGTAAATTCCCTCCACTAAATGTTGATGATTTAAATAAGCTAAGAGGCATCATGGGGTGATTACTTTTTTGCTCTATAAATATAAAAATAACTAATGATGCACAGCCAATAAATACTGAACTTAGTATAATGGGATGTAAGAAACCTAAACTAGCAGATTCTATAAAACCATACGTTAATCCACTTAAGCCAAGCACTACAAATAATGCTCCCCAACCATCTAATTTTTGAGCCTTAGTATTTCTCGTCTCTGGTACTTTAGTAAGCATAACAATTAATACTACAATTGACAGTGGTATATTAAGAAAGAAAATTATTCTCCATAATCCCATTCCTGCTAACCAACCACCAAGTATAGGTCCTAATACACCTGTTAATGCACTAAAAGTTGACCATAATCCTATGGCTTGCCCTCTGTTTGAATTATCAAAATGAGCACTTAAAATTGACAAACTACCTGGTGTGAGTAAAGCCCCTCCTATACCTTGGAAAGATCTTGCTATCAATAAGTGATAGGGCGTTTGAGCAATTCCACAAAATAAAGACGATACTGAAAATAGCACTAAACCTATAAGAAAAATCTTATTTCTACCATATAAATCGCCTAATGCACCCCCTAAAAGCAAAAGTGCTGAAAGAAATAAGGCATACCCATTTATCACCCATAATAATTGAGCCCCTGATAGATTTAAATCACGTTGCAAAGCAGGTAATGCTACATTTAATGCTGTACCATCTATAAATACTAAAGACGACGCTAAAATTGTAGCTAATAACGTCCATTTTTGAGTAGAAGAATAGTTGTTTTTTGAGGAACTCATAGATCAATATAATTAATCTTTAAAGGAGTTAAAAGGTATATTATTTTAAATCAACTCCCATCACTTCCAAAGTATAGTGTCAATAAACATCAATTATACTGTTTATCCTTTCCTAGTAAATGTCTCTATAATGACTCATTTAACTAAAAAAAAGTATGAAAAATAAATTTATTGTTATTGGAATCTGTCTTTCGACCCTTTTTGTTGGTTGTAAAAAAGACAAAGAAGTAGTGACTGAAATTCAAGAAGTAGTTGTTAAAGACAAAAGTACTTCAGATGAGAATAAAGTACTTAAAGCAAAACTAGATGCTATATCAAAAAAAGAGGATGAACTGAAGAAAAGAGTTGATTTATTATCTGATCAATCTTCACAACTAGAAAGCAAAAACCAGCAGTTAGTAGATGACGCTTCAAAACAGCAACAAAAATCTGGAAAAGCGACAACAGATCTCAATAATAAGATCAAACAACTTGAAGTTGAGAAGAATAACTTAGAAAATGAAAATAAGAAATTAGCTAATAAGATTAATAACAATACTTCTAATTCTACAACAGTAAATAATAATTTACTAAAAAAGGTAAATGATTTAGAAAATCATAAAAGTGCTTCTGACAAAACTATTAATGCACTTACTACAAGAATAAATAATGCAGATGCATTAATTAAACAACTAGAACAAGAAAATGATCAATCTCAAATAAGCAATACAGATCTAAAAATAATTATTGGTAATCTTCAGCAGCAAACAAAAGAGTTGAATGATGATGTAGAAGCAAACATCAATAAATTAAATGCTACTCAGCAAAAGTTAACTACATCGGAAAGTAGACTTAATTCCTCTAAGGCAAATAACAGTGAATTACTGAAAGAAAAAGGGATTTTGCAGAAAACAATTAATGACCAAACTATTCAGGTTAATAAATTGTCTAAACAAGTTAACCTTCTTGAAGCTAAAATTAAGAAGATGGAACAAGATCAAAGAATAGAAAAAATAGAACTAGCTAAGAAGATTCTACCATTATTTAAAGGAAAAGCGTTCAAAGAATTACCGCTAAATCATAAAATTGTAGGCCATAATGAATGGCTTTTGATTGATTTTAAATTACAGAAAGACTCTAAAAACGAAGTGACTGACATTATACTTCTACTGGTTAAAGATGGTATGCGATATAAGGTAAGCTTTCTTTCAGGAAATGAAAAGACACAGTCTTCATTTTTTATATTGAGACTAGATCCTCTTTCTCATATAGTAAATGGAGTTCGAATGATTAAAGATGAATATAAACCATTCAATAAATTAAATAGTAACGGTATAGTAGTTAAACGTGATGATTATGCTGATAATACAAAGTTTAGTAATATTGCACCTTTTAGGATTTCTGGATTAGATCGAACAATTCTTGTTGATGGTAAAGGCAAAATATATAATAAAGTGACCGATAAATGGGAAAAAGGAAAACTACCAAAGAGTATTAAGGGTAAAGCTGCATATTTCTATTTTAATGGAAAAACTTTTGAACATAGTAAAGATGAACATGAGTTTGATTTAGATTTAGATGATTATCTTTTTGGAACAGGTAATGGTAAAGTTGCTCAACCAAAACCAGCAAATTACCCTAAAGAAGACGACATTATTGGTTATAATACATCAATAAAAGGAGTTAAAACACCTATCTACCTTCGTGATATTAAACCTGAGAATAGAGCAACATCGGATAATGAATTTTTAAAAATCGATGGAGGTTATGCAATTTTTGGTTATAACGTAATGCAACTTGTTAAACCTTAAATATAAAAAAAGTAGGTACTTAATTTAATAAGTACCTACTTTACTTTATATAAAGAGCATTATTGATGTTTTCTTGACATCAAAAAATCTACTCCTGATACTTCTTCTTTTCAGTCATAAAAAACACTAAAGGTACTATCAATAAAGTTAATGCTGTAGAGGCGATTGTCCCTCCCATTAAAGAAATAGCTAGTCCTTGAAAAATAGGATCGAATAAGATCACAAATGCACCAATTACTACTGTACCTGCAGTCAACAAAATTGGCATTGTTCTAACAGCTCCTGCTTCTATCACTGCTTCTTTTAATGGTGCTCCTTCTTCTAATTTTATATTGATAAAATCAATTAATAATACCGAATTTCTAACCATAATCCCTGCCAGTGCAATTGCACCTATCATAGATGTAGCCGTAAAGAAAGCACCTAACATCCAGTGGCCTACTAAAATACCTACCATGGCAAGAGGTATGGCTACCATCATTACTATTGGAGTTTTAAAATCTTGAAACCACCCAACAATTAACATGTAGATAATTACTAAAACCACCGCAAATGCAGCTCCTAAATCTCTAAATACCTCAAAGGTAATTTGCCATTCACCATCCCATTTCAATACATAATCGTCTTCAAAAAATGGTACTGCTGTAAAATTTTGTGTTAAAGCTTTTCCATTCGGTGTAATTATAGAAGACAAATCACTGTCTATACCTAACATTGCATAAATAGGCGACTCCATTTTACCGGCAACGTCTGCTACAACATACGTCACTCGCTTTTGGTTCTTTCTATAGATACTTTTCGGACGAATTGATTGATGTACTTTTACAAGATCTCCGATAGCTACCATTTTTCCTTGCATAGATTTTACAGAGATACTTTTTAGGTCTTCTATAGATGTTCTATTCGTCTCTTTTAACACCAACTTTATGGCTACTTCTCCATACTCATTAGGAGCCTCAATTTTTGAAACGTTGAACCCACGTAAAGCCACATTCATAATATGTACTATCTGCTGAGTAGATATACCTGCCAAAGCTGCTTTTTCTTTGTCTACATCAAAAGTGTATTCAATTTGGTCTGCTTCCGTGTAGGCATCCACATCTACAATATCTTTTGAGTTTTCAAAAACAGTGTACACCTGCTCTGCTACTTTTTCCTGACCTTTTAAATCTGGACCGTATATTTCTGCCACTAAAGTAGACAAAACCGGAGGTCCTGGAGGTACTTCTACTACTTTGATATTTGCACCTAACTGAGTGGCTAATTTTTGAATACCCGGTCGCATAGCTTTTGCCAAATCATGGCTTTGCAAACTACGTGTACTTTTATCTGTAAGGTTAACCTGAATATCTGCTACGTTTGGTCCTCTACGTAAGTCATAATGCCTAACCAAACCATTAAATGTATTTGGTGATGATGTACCTACATACATTTGATATGCAACTACTTCTTGCTGCTTTCTTATATAAGCTGCCAATTCTTTGGTTACCTGATAGGTTTCTTCTAGTGGAGTTCCTTCAGGCATATCAATAACAACTTGAAACTCATTTTTATTATCAAATGGCAACATTTTAACTACTACCATATCAAAATAAAACATAGAGAGCGATCCTAATAACATGGTGGTAATACTCACAATAAACGTCCATCTTAATACAGGACGCTCAATTAACGGACGCATCGTTTTGTTATATACTTTATAGATTACTGTATTCTCCACTCTAAATACTTCCTCTTCGTTATGTGCGTCTCCTTTTAATAATCTGTAGGCAATAAATGGTGTTATTACTAATGCTACAATTAAAGAGAAAAACATGGCAAATGCAGCACCAATAGGCATAGGACTCATGTAAGGGCCCATCATTCCAGATACGGCAATCATTGGTAACACTGAGGCGATAACTGTAAATGTTGCCAATATTGTTGGGTTCCCTACTTCATTGATAGATGCTAATGCAGCTTGCATGAAAGGAAGCTTCCTCATTTTAAAATGACGGTGCATATTTTCTGCAATAATTATACTATCATCTACCACTATTCCCGTTACAAAAACCAATGCAAAAAGTGTAATTCTATTTAACGTATAACCCAATAAGTAATAAGAGAAAAGCGTAAGTGCAAATGTCACTGGAACTGACAAAAACACAACTAAACCACCTCTCCAACCCATAGAGAGTGCGACGACAATTGTTACCGCTATAATCGACCCAATTAAGTGCATTAAAAGTTCGTTTACTTTATGCGAAGCACTTTCGCCGTAATTTCTAGTTACAGCTACCTCTACCTCTTTCGGGATTAAAGTTTCTTTTAAATGTTCTGTTTTAGAAAGCACCAAATCTGCTAATTTCATAGCGTCAGCACCCTTTCTTTTTGCAATTGATAATGTGATTGCAGACTCATCACCACTGCTTTTTTTAGGACTAGAAACTCCGTTACCATAACGCACATACTGAATTGGTTCAGCAGGTCCATCAATTATATTGGCTACTTGATCTAGATAGATAAGATTACCATTATTTACTCCAATTACAAGGTGTTTTAACTCATCAACATTCTTAAAAAATGCACCCGATTTTACAGAAAAATTAGTATTTCCAAGGTTAAAAGTACCAGAAGACATTTGTTGGTTAGCCGCTTGGATTTGCTGAGAGATTAATAAAGGGTCTACTTTAAAAGATTTCATTTTCTCTCTGTCCAATTCCACACGCATTTCTCTGCTTCTTCCTCCAATTACCTTTACCTGTGCTATATCATTAATTTTTGCTATTTCTGTTCCTGCTTCTTCACCGATACGTCTAAGCATAAAATCGTCGTATTTATTACTATGGAAAGTTAAAGACAGTGCTGGAACATCGTCAATTGCTCTTACTTTAATAATAGGCTGTGTTACGCCCTTGGGCATTGCTGCTTTGTGCTTGTCAAGTTCTGCATAGAGTTTTACTATACTTCTCTCAATATCTTGCCCCACCAAAAACTGAACAATTACCATTGCTTGTTCATTCATAGAAGTAGAATACACATACTCCACCCCTTTAATATTTGCCGCCATTTTTTCTATTGGCTTGGCTATTCTTGCCTCTACTTCTTCTGGCGTTGCTCCAGGATAACCGATAAATAAATCGGCAATCGGCACATCAATTTGTGGTTCTTCTTCTCTTGGCGTTAAAGCACTTCCGTAGATACCCAACCCAATAAAAACGAACATTAAAAGAGGGGTCAACTTAGAGTTGATAAACACCTCTGCAATTTTACCTGCTATTCCTTTTTGCATAACGAATTATTTTTGAGATGAATACTTTACAGGTTGGCCATCGTAGATAGTTGTAGGTAATGGAGTAATTACAATATCACCTGACTGAACTCCCGATAAAACCTCAATTTTATCACCATATTTTTTACCTAATCTTACCCAAGTTAGAGAGGCTTCTTTTTGCATGTTCACTAAAAATAAACCCGTAAGTTGTCCTTTTACATAAAGACTTTCTGTTGGCACTAGTATTTTCTCCGTCACCTCTTGGGCAGTAGTTACCTTTGCGTACAAACCATTAGTTAACCCCTTCTGAGAATCTAATGTGAATTCTACTTTAAATTGCCCTCCATTATAACCTCCAGACGGCACAATTCTTTTCACTTTACCTGTATATGTTTTACCATTTGCATCTACAATAAAATGGGCTGTTTCTCCTTTTTTAAATTGATTTATTTTGGCCGATGGAATTGTTGCCATTGCTTTAAAAGATGCACTTGAAGCAAACTCAACAATAGGCATTCCTGGTGTTGCCATATCACCACCCGTCATGTATTTTTTAGTAATAACTCCATTATAAGGAGCCTTTATTAAAGTATATGATAAGTTGGCGTTTACCTCATCTTCTGCTTTTTTTGCAGAGATTAATTGTGCTTTTGCTGATAAGAAATGAGTAGTGATATCATCTAATTCTTTATCAGTAGCACTTCCTAATTGATGTAACTTGGTAATTCTTTCAAAGTCTTTTTCTGCATTCTTCAAGCCCACTTCTGCCATTTCTACCTGTGCATGTATTCTTGCTTTTGATGACTGAATACCTGCACTTTCAATTCTAGCAATTACTTTTCCTTTAGGTACTAAATCTCCTGCTTCAAAGTTGAAACTGTAAATTCTGCCCATCAATTTTGTACTAAGCTGTGTTATTTGCTCACTTTTAATTTCTGCGGCATAAGAATTTTCTGTGGCAATTGCCTCATTTGTTATAGTATAAGTACTTACCGCTATAGGTTGAACAGCTGTAGCTACTTTTTCTTCCGTTGAATTCCCACATCCTGTAAATATCCCAAGGGATAAAAAGAATACAAATGCAGCTATAATATATTTTTGATTTTTCATTGTTTGCGTATTAATTATTCTTGTACAAGTAAGTCTAAGTGGAAAACAGCCATGTTGTACGTAAATACAGCATTTAAATAAGCCAATTCCTTTTCTGATTTCACTGTCTCGGCAGCTAATAAATCCAGTGTTTTTTCTAAACCAACACTGTAACGATCCGACAGAATCCTATAGCTTTCTTGTGCTTCTTCTTTCGCCATCTCTGCCATCTCTATTCTCGTTTTAGCAGTGACAACTTTACGTTGCGATTTTTTTAGCTCTATGTCAGCTTTAGACTTTTCCTTTTCTAAGTTTAAGGTCGCTTTCTCCCAATTTAATTTTGCTTGTTGAGATGTTGCTATCTGATTACCACCATCATAAATTGTCCAACTTAAAGAAACCCCAACAAGGTAACTTTGTGCTGTTGTACCAAAAATGTATTGATCGTTAAAATCGTACTGACCAAAAGCATTAATACGTGGAGCAAACTTTGATTTGTTCATTTTCCACATGTTTTTTTGAGCTTCAACAGCAAAATTCATTGCCATTAAATCCGAACGTACAAGCGATACATGTTCTTGTTCTATTTTGGCAACATTGGTAGTTAAAGCCGTTAGCTTATCTTCAATTTCTATGGTTGTATTTTCAGGTAAACGAAGTAAATAAACAAGATAATCGTTCACACTAGCTACACCATCTTTGGCTTCTTCTAACTTTGACTGTAGGTCTAACTTTCTCACTTTTACTTGTAATACATCAGACTGCTTTGCATAGCCATTTGCTTTGTTATTCTCTACCACTTTCATGGCTTCTTCTACAGTAGCAATAGCTTCTTCTAAAACAATTTGTTGGTCTTTTGCTAGCGACAACATATAATAATGCTGCTTCACTTCAAAAAGAATAAACTCTTGCAATCTTTTTGCTTCTTGAATTTTGGCATTATACACCTCCTTAGAAGCTTTTCTGCCATAAATACCATCTAAATTGAATAAAGGCATTTCTATAGCTCCTCTTGTATTCCAATTAGAAATATCCTCTGGATTGTTTAATTTATCTGGATTAAAATCTGCAGCAGTAACTCTCTCTTGTTGTAATAAAATACCAAAACTATTCAGTGGATTGTTAGTACTAACTCCCGTTTCTGAAAGAGTTATTTTAGGCAAAAAGACTTTGTTTGTCTTTTTATAATCCATTAAAGCCGATTTAACTTCTACTTCTTTAAGCTCTATGTCTCTATTCTGAGATATAGCTAATTGTAGTGCTTCATCCATAGAGAGCAGTTTCTCTTGGGCAAAACTATGTAAGGCTAACAGTAGCGTAAGAACTGTTAGAATACTATTCTTTTTCATTTAGAATATGATAAGCGAATTGAATGTAATTATGATTTAAGATGTAATAGATATGATGCCTCAGAAATAAGGGCAATCCAGTTTGGATGTGTAAATAATGCAGAACATAGTAATAAGTAATTATATTTATTTTAAAGTTTGATGATAGTACAAATGTATCTTCCTTAATTGAGAGCCTGTGTGATAATAGTTACAGAACCACTAAAAGTAACTTGAATCTAGTTAAAAGCACAAAGCTAAATATTATCTCTATATCTTCAATAAATTTTATTTATCAGTATCTGATACTTTTTTGTCATATCATACAAATACTATTTCTAGAGGTGCCGTTAATGTATATATCTCTCAAATATTGAAGAATAACATTTTAACAATTTTATAAAAAACATCATCATGAACAATTTATTCAGCGAAATCAAATTTGATATTAAGCATTGGTACCTTCCATTAATCTCAGGATTATTATTTGTCGCTTTAGGTATCTGGTCGGCTATGCATCCATTGGTAACATTAGTATCATTATCTTATATATTTAGTTTTACTTTCCTTATTGTAGGAACACTACAAGTTATTATGGCAATTGTAAATAGAAAAAGTACAATTGGTTGGGGTTGGGCATTAGTTGGTGGTATTTTTACTGCTGCTCTAGGTGCAATATTAGTTGCAAATCCGGTGCTTTCTGTTACAACTTTACCTCTTTACTTAGGTTTCTATGTAATGTTTCAAGGTTTTAGTGCTATCGGTAAAGCAATTGACTACAAAGACATATCTAGCAACTGGGGTTGGATTTTATTCTCTGGTATTGTCGGTATACTTTTAGGTTTCTGCTTACTTTCTAACATTGCTTTAGCAGGTATGACTACTGCATTTATTGCTAGTTTTGCTTTAATTAATACAGGTATCTCTGAATTCTTTATTTCTGCAAAATTGAAAAAATTAAAAAACGAGTTTACTTCAAAAAACTAAGTTTTAATAAAGAAGATTAAACACCTAAATCCTGTCAGTAGGCAACAAAGCTTATTGACAGGATTTTTTTTGTATTTCAATTTTTATATTGATTAGAATGAATTAGTAGAACTCTGAAAATTAACAGTTTTTATACTTTTATCGTTTTATGATATAGATTAATCATATTCTACAAATACTACAATTAAAAATGGCGTTAATCTATATATCACTCAAGTAAAGAGGAAATACAATTTAACACTTTATAAAAAACATCATCATGAACAATTTATTCAGCGAAATCAAATTTGATATTAAGCATTGGTACCTTCCATTAATCTCAGGATTATTATTTGTAGCTTTAGGTATTTGGTCGGCAATGCACCCACTAGTAACACTAGTATCATTATCTTATATATTTAGTATTACATTTTTAATGGTTGGTACGCTACAAGTTATTATGGCTATTGTAAACAGAAAAAATATGCTTGGTTGGGGCTGGTCTTTAGTTGGAGGAATTTTTACTGCTGCTCTAGGTGCATTATTAATAGCAAACCCTGCACTTTCTGTTACAACTTTACCGCTTTATTTAGGTTTTTATGTAATGTTTCAAGGTTTTGATTCTATTGGTAAAGCAATTGAATACAAAGATCATTCAAGCAACTGGGGTTGGATTTTATTCTCTGGTATTGTAGGTATACTTTTAGGTTTCTGCTTACTTTCTAACATTGCTTTAGCAGGTATGACTACTGCATTTATTGCTAGTTTTGCTTTAATTAATACAGGTATCTCTGAATTCTTTGTTTCTGCAAAATTGAAAAAATTAAAAAACGAGTTTTACTCAAAAAACTAATTTTTAATAAGAAATAAAATAGAAATCCTGTTAGTAGGCAACAAAGCTTATTGACAGGATTTTTTTTTGCATTTCGATTTTTTTATTGATTAAAATGAATTAGTAGAACTCTTAAAATTAACAGTTTTTATACTTTTATCGTTTTATGATATAGATTAATCATATTCTACAAATACTACAATTAAAAATGGCGTTAAACTATATATCTCTCAAGTAAAGAGGAAATACAATTTAACACTTTATAAAAAACATCATCATGAACAATTTATTCAGCGAAATCAAATTTGATATTAAACATTGGTACCTTCCATTAATCTCAGGGTTATTATTTGTAGCTTTAGGTATTTGGTCAGCAATGCACCCATTAGTTACTTTGGTATCATTATCTTATATATTTAGTTTTACCTTCCTTATAGTGGGAACACTACAAGTTATTATGGCTATCATAAATAGAAAAAATATGATTGGTTGGGGTTGGTCTTTAGTAGGTGGTATTTTCACTGCTATCTTAGGGGCAATTCTAGTTGCAAACCCTGCACTTTCTGTTACAACTTTACCTCTTTATTTAGGTTTTTATGTAATGCTACAAGGCTTTAACTCTATCGGTAAATCAATTGAATACAAAGATCATTCAAGCAACTGGGGATGGATTTTATTCTCTGGTATTGTAGGTGTCCTTTTAGGTTTCTGCTTACTTTCTAACATTGCTTTAGCAGGAATGACTGCTGCATTTATTGCTAGTTTTGCTTTAATCAACACAGGTATCTCTGAGTTCTTTGTTTCTGCAAAATTGAAAAAATTAAAAAACGAGTTTGGTTCAAAAAACTAAGTTTTTAAGAAGATTAAACTCCCAAATCCTGTCAGTAGGCAACAAAGCTTATTGACAGGATTTTTTATATATTCAGAAATGTTCTTTTTTATAATTCTGATAAGAAATCACCCCAAGAGATACTACTCTTCTCTGTAATTGATGGGAAACTCATAGCACGAACTTTCTTACTTTTTCTATTCACTTCAATTGGTCTCTCTTCAATCTTCTCTAACATATCAATTTCATTTTCTAGAGGCATTTGTATGGATTGAGAACTGTTTATTTGCACCTGCATTTCTTCTTCCTTTTCAAACTGTACCATCTCCTTAAGTTGCTTTAATAAAACATCAACTCGTTGGCTCTTTATATTATCTTTTTCTTCTATCAAAAGATTGATCAACCCCATAATAGTATTTTTATGACTAATGGGTAATTCATAAATGCTGTATGAACTAGGATCGTAAAAATATTTCCCCTCCTCAAAAATTATAGGTGCGTTAAAACCTAAAATATCACTTCTAAGAATTCTAATATCTTCTTGAATACTTCTTTTAGAAATACTTATAATTTTCCCTTTTGCATCTGATAAAGCATCAGAACAACGTTCAATTAGCAGTCCTAAACTGCACCCTAAATTATTGGAATGTAGACAGTTATTTATTGTTCGATAACGAATTAATGCATTAAGATTAGCAGGCATATCAGATTATTTTTCTCAATGCAGATAGAGTGCATTAAGCTAGTTTAAAATTGTAATTATTAATTTATCACTAAAGATAGTAAGATGCAAAAAGTAAAAGAAACAATCACAAAAACATGTATTTCAACAGACTACCTTTTAATCCTTGACAGGTCTGGCTCTATGGATAGTTGTTGGAAAGCAACCATCGATGGTCTAAATGAACAGGTTTCTACCATTAAAAGATTGAACCGAGACAATAAAGAACAACAATATACAATTTCTCTATTGGTATTTGATGACGAAATTGAATGGGTAGTTTTTAGGAAGAAACCAAGTAAAGTTCAAAAGTTTACAGGCAATGAGTTTCCTCCAAGAGGATTAACTGCTTTACACGATGCTATTGGTTTTGGAATTAAAAAGTTGAAGAAAAGTCTAAAAATTACTACAACTAATACTCTTCAATTTCCGGTTGTAGTAATCATGACAGATGGTGGAGAAAATGCATCTAAAGAGTATACCATCACTCAGATTAATAAAAAAATAAATGCACTTAAAGAGAAAAAATGGAGTATTACTTTTATAGGTGCAAATCAAGATGTACTAGAAACAGCCCAAAAATTAGGTGTCAGTAAAGAAATGGCACATAGTTTTACATCTGATAGTGATGGTGTTCATGTAATAAACGAAAGTCTTTCTAAAAGTATGTGCAAAAGAGCAGCACACATTCGTACTGCATCTGAAAATGAAGCAATAATTGAAATGGATTTTAAACTAGAAATAGAAGGTTGATACGGTAATATTCAAATGTAGGATTATAAAAAAAGGGATTTGAAAAACTCATATTCAAATCCCAATTAAAATATAAACTTCTTACTTTAATGAACGTTCAAGGACCATGGACTCATTTTGGGTTAATTCATCTGCTCTTTTATAATAAAGATAAAACTCATTAAAGCTGATTTTAGTCGTTTCAACAATAACTTCTTCATTGTTATTATCTAAAATACCATTACTACCTGGACGTATCCCATATTTTATTTGAGCGTATTCGAATAGGCTTGATTCTTTTAGCTCTCCATCTAGAGCTAAATTTCTTTTGATAATTGCTTTTACTTTCTTAAAGACATAAATTTCCATTTTACTTTTTGTTTAATTTTTAAATACTTTATGGTTATTTTTTAAACAAAAATATATCCAAATAGATTTTCAAGACAAAATTGCATACTTTATTTGTCATTTTGACACAGTTGAATAGTATAGCTAATAAAAATAATACAAAACTAATAGCTAAAATTTTTCTAATTAATTGGATAGAAAGGTTTTAGCTATCATTATATTTATAGCCAATAAGCTAATACTTCTCAAGTTTATCTGTAATAAGATGATGTTGTAACTTTAGTCTATTAAATTTGATTTCATTCTAAAAAAAGAGCAATGGAAATCGACAAGTTTATAGATATAGAAACAGAACAATTAATTACTAAAAATATAAAGGAGCACGGGTATCATCTTGGTGTAATTGATGGAGATGACTACCTACCTTCGTTTGCTTTTACTATTGGATTATTTAAAACTTATAATCATCCTGAAGTAATCATTTTCGGGTTACCAAAAGAGGTAATGCAAGTAGCTTTAAACACTATTTGTCAGAATATCCAGAAGAAGACAACGTATACCACTGCTACAGATTATAGCGATATTCTTAATAAATACCCTGTACAATTTGTAGAGGTCGCAAAAGACAATTACTTCAATTGCCTTGATTATTGTAGCTATTTCTATGATAATTCACCCAATTTCCCTGCTCTTCAATTAGTATGGACAGATAAGCAAGGGCATTTCCCATGGGACAAACAATTTGATGAAGAGTGGAAATTTAACCAACCTTTGTTAGATAGAAATGCTGATTTTAAATTCTATGAAGAAAAGAAATTAGAAGTTTATACAACAAAAAACACTTTAAAAGGCAATCCTATTTTATGGGTTTACCATACGCATGATGGAGATTGGGAATTCCATAGCGAAGAACACCCTGATATTGAAAATGTACAAACAATCACTCTCGGAGATTTAGTACAAAAAGATAAAAGTTTAAATGATGTACATATACTAAGTTATGGTCAGAGTGCTATCAGAAAAGACGTTCACGCTCCTTGGGAATTTGCTGATTATGAAGAGGAAGATTAATAATTAAGATAACAAACCCCTTTCTATTATAAAATATCGGAATAGAAAGGGGCTGTCTCTATAATTTAGATCAACTATTCTCCTCCTTCTACCTGACTTACGGAATCTTGACTAACCGTAGTATAAAATTCAACATCTGCTTTTTTAACTTTCAGTGTTCGTTCTTTAAACTCTTCATAAGTAAACTGTTTTACTAAAAAATAAGCTTCATTATCGTTGGCGACAAGCTCTAAAATTGTACCTGTTTCAAGTCGGAATGCTACATCTTTTGAGGGCGTGAAACCCATAGTAAAAGGTTCTTTAATTACTACTAATTTTTCTTGTGCATAAATTGATACTGAAAGTAGTACAAGCAAGATAGATATCATCATTGTTTTAAGCATAAAATCAAAATTTATAGGTTATACCTCCTACTACTTGAAGAGGACGAATTTTGTAAGCAATATCTTCTTGATACAAGGAGTTGACGTTTTTCATTGCCCATGTTTCTTGATTAAAAACATTATTTACTGCAATAGAAAACGAATATTTTCTTTGTTTAAACTGATACTTAAAATCACAAAAAGTAACTGATGAATAGTCTGACGGTAAAATATAGTGCACATTAAATGAAAAGAAATTTTCAGCCAAGTTTAAATTCAATTCACAACTCAAATTATCTAAAGTAGATAAGGAAGAATACGTAACATTCTGGTTTATCATTCTACTTGCTGAGATATTTACATTTAACCAAGTAAGTGGATAAAGATCTAATTTCCCAGTGTATTTGACCTGCTGTAACTTAAAATCAACAATCTCATTATTTACTATTTGTTCTTGTTTCGTATCGCTAAAATCAATTTTTAAAGAGGCAGACAACACTTTATTAACCACTACCTTACTCCCATTAATGCTAAATATCTGGTATTTTTTTTCATTCGTCTCATCTATCAAAGTAGTGATTATCTCTCCTTGAGTACCTATTTGAACTTCATTTAAATAATCACTAAATATAATTTTATGGGTATAAGTAATGTAACCAAAAAGCAATAAAGACGGATTTTTATACTGCAAATTACCCGAATTTAAGAGCATCTTATTCCAATAAATAGGCGAAGCATTTTTACTTAGTCTTGTATAGTTTTCTACAATTATCCCGTAATAAATTGATGAATACTGAGGGTCAGTCGAGAAGTTACTATTTAGTTTTAGCGTTAAATTATTACTAATGTCCCATGATACAAATAGCTTAGGTGCAATAAATAAAATCTGTTTTGATTGATCAACGTTATGAGGCGTATTTTCTAAATTAATAAATTGATAGGCAATGGGAAATTTTAAATCAATCTGTCCTTTTGAAAAACTGTACGTAAACTGTTCTTGAACGTACCCCTCTAAAAAATCTGTATTCTGATTGTTAGTAAATAATGTAGATGAATACGCATTATTCTCTCCATTAATATTGGATAATAACTGTGTATGATTATACTGAACACCCAACTTATTTTCAATCATTATTGGCCCAATAAACCAACTATTGGCAATTTCTTGTTTCGTTTCTAAGTAATTAGTTGTTATCAATTGCTTATGTAAATTCTCTAATGTATCATTAAAATGAATAGTCTCATTAGAGGTACTACTATACAATTCACTATTTACAGAAAAGATTGTTTCATTTACTTTTACTTTGCCGTTTAAGACATTTCCCATCTTCATTGTTTCTTGTAAAATAGGCTGATTTATAGTATCAGAAAATTGTAGTACCTGGGTAAATTCATTGTTTTTTTTGTACTGTAATTGGGTTGTATTTTTGAGATACTTCTCTTCTGTATTTATCTCATAAATCACTTTTACAGAAAGGTCATCAATTGCTTTTACACTGTGCTGACTCCTTAAAATAGTATCTACATTGGTAGTAAAATAAACACGCTGATTTTCTACATCTTGCCGTTGTTCATCATTGAGATAATCAACATTAATTTTTATACTCCCCTTCTTTGTTTTAGCACTTGTATTAATTGTACTTAAAGAAGTTTGGTTCAATAAACCTCGTTCTTTGTTAAGAAAAGGAATAGCGTAATCTGTAACATATAAATGAAAATTATCCTTATTAAATGGACTTTTAAAAAATGTATGTATTTCCAATTGATTTGAAATCTCTTTCCCAGTATTATCAAACTGTAAAGACCCAATAAATTGATAAGATTTAGAAAAAAACATTGGTGTCACGTTCAATTGTAGAAGGCCTTTTTTATGTACATCAACCCCTCCATAAATACCCACTTTACCATTAAAAACAGAAGTACCTTTTAATACGATATTCATAGATGGTTTATAATTTATTTGTTTACCTCTTAGCATAGCAATTGGTTGATGATGCTCTAAGATTTGAACAGAAGCAATTTTTTCATGTGAAAGGTTTTTTGTTGCCAAGGCATATTTTCCCTCTAAAACATCAACACCCTCTATATAAAATTTATTTAACAACTCTCCCTGATACTTAATTGTACCAGTTTCAGAAACTTCTATACCGGGCATGTTCTTCAGTACATCTTCTAATGAATAATCACTTTGTTTAGCAAAAGATTGAATTGAATATTCTACAGTATCATTTAAAACATCAATTGGTGGGTTTTTGATAAGTACTTCCTGTAAAACTTCGGTTTTTGTTGCTAAGATGATTTTGCCTAAATACATTGTGCTTTGAAGGTGTATAAATTTAGTTTCAAACCCTAAAAAACGAATACACAACATCTCCTCTTCTATTCTTCTCGAATTTATTTCAAAATACCCATCCGCATCAGAAATTGCATAATCTAAAATACTAGAATCTTGTTTGCTTAAAAGAACTATACTTCCACCTATAATTGGTAATTGATTTTCATCTTCCAAATACCCACTAATAAGAGACTGACCATTACTTAGCATTGGTAAAATTGCTAAACCAAAAGTAATAGCAACCCTATTAATTTGCTTTCTCATTATAGATTTCCATTGGATTATCCTTTCTTGCCATTTTCTTTTCATAGCGCATTAGCACATCTTCTGTAATTGAAGCTCCCACAGGTGAATTTTGAATACTTATTCGGATATTTTTAAATGCTTTATCTCTTATTTTTAAAAACTTCTGATGTGTTACTTCTGAAGCAGAAATTCTAGGCTTTGTAATGGGTTTATAATGTTCATATTTTTGTAGATAAGTAAGCATAAAATGGTAATCCCTATTGGTGTCATAAACTTCAATAACTAAACCTGGTAAACCAGTAAATTTATAGGGACCTTCAGAAATAGGAACATCCATTGTAAACCACGCTTCGTAGTCTCTACCTGCATAGTTTACTGTTGCTTTTTGACATCTATAATTGGCTATTATTTTTTTATCAGAATGTAACTCCCATTGCATTGCATTCTCTACTTTTTCATGGTAAATATAGTTTACTCCAAAAAGGCGGTCATTAAATTCTAAATCGCCATTACTTTTAAAAATGGAGTATTTAAACTTTGATCGCGGTAAAGAAGCAAGAAAATTCAGAGCTCCTTGCATTCCTTGTTCCTTCGTAATTATTCCAAAAGTATCTAATGCCGAATCTCTGATTTCATTAGCATGTTCTGTAAACTTAGATATCTGATTTTTACCAATTAATAATACAAAAACCGACTCTTTGTAGTTTGAGTCTAAAGTACTTTCTTTAAAATTAAGGTCGTAATAGCACTCAATTTCAGCACTATCTAAAACTATTTTTCTTTGTTGAGAAAACAGTAATTGTGTCTGCAAAAGAAACAAACTGATTATTACAAATGCTCTCATAGATAGATGAATTATATACAAAATTATTGTAATACAATTATTATACTACTAAATTTATACTTTATTAAATGTAGAGAAGCAGATAATTTTTCTAACTACTTCTCTCATTAGAGCATGATTTAATTAGCAATAAATATTTATTAAATCATTCATTTCTTGCATCATTTCGTTACTACCATCTACAGCGCCAGAACAATAGGTAAAACTGTGTCCACAAAGTTCCATTCCACTACAGCCTGCAACAACTACAGTTACTGAAATAACAAAAACAATTAGTGTTAGGATAATTAGCTTTTTCATAATTAGTAGTTTTTTAAATTGATTAGGTTTATTAATCTGTTAGTACATTGGTTTTTAACTATTTACAATTAAATATTATTAAATGTAAATTTTACGCGTTAATAAATTTGAATTGAAATTTATAAGTGCATTTAGAAAGTTATAGAATAATACTTCTAATGAAGCAACAGTAAGTAAAAAATAGATTTATTATACGTATTTCAAATTAATTCGTATTAACTCCTTTTTCTAAAATTGACATCAACCGATTCGTTTTATCACTTATATTACTAAGATATTTTTTGATTTCTTTAATTTGTAAGGTGTTATCTTCTGTTTTAATAATTTTATCAATTGTACTATTTGCTAAAAGTAAATCACCTTCTATTTTAAAAGCCGCATAATTAAATGCTTTTTTTAATATCTCCGTTTCTTTTTCTATTAGTTCTAATTGAGCGTAGTTATCCGTTTCATCTGTATAGGTACAAACAAGAAAATCATTATTTAATTTTTGAACTCGATTAGTTCTGTATAATGTTATATCATCATTTACTTTATAACCTTTTAAGGCTAGTTCTTGAGAATTACCAGTAATAAAAACATTTTCTAGTACTTCGATCAGTCCAAATTCATTTACGTTTGGAAATAGCTCATGTATTTTTTTACCATGGTAATCTACTCCAATAGCACCATCCATTTGTTGTCCTGCTGAATTGTAAAAAATAAATTCAAAAATATTTTCTGAGATTCTTGATATTGTAATTATAAACTACAGAGTACTATCAATTAAAGCCTAAAACCATGAAATTATTTCTCGACTCTTTAAAATTGTTCATCTATAAACAAGGTAATGGTCCACCTTTTAGACAAGATGATATACTAACTTTTTAACTACCTAAATACTTCAACCCTATGAAAACGCTAAAACTTATCCTTTTATCACTTCCTTTTATATTTATTAGTTGTACAACAGATCAATCCATTTTTGATATTCCTAAAACCGGAATAGAACAAGAAGGTTCCACTTACGAAAAAGATGGTTATTGTATTTATGATGGAGATATTTTACTAAAAAAAGACGGAAGTAGAACTTACTCTAATATACTTAGTAACCCTACAATCTGGCCGGAAGGAATTGTTTATTATAACTTTAATAACTGTTCTGTTTCTCATAAAGAGAATATTCGTCGTGCTTTACATCAACTTATGGCTGTCACTTCAATTAAATTTGTTGAAGAGGTTGATATGGTAAGTGGACCACTCATTACTTTTAACTTTATTGAAAATGGAGATTGTAATTCGCATTTAGGAATGCATCCCGTTCATCAAAATATAAACCTTACAAGTGGTTGTTTTGGTGAAGATAAAGTGTTGCATGAGGTTTTCCATGCACTTGGTGTACACCACGAGCACAATAGAAGCGACAGAGATGATTATATTGAAATGTTTTGGGAGAATATCAAGACAAACTACTTCTTTGCTTTTACAAAACAAAACGAAGCCGTCGATCCTGCTTATGGTAGTTATGATTACAAATCAATAATGCATTACAACAGCCATGCATTTACCAAAACTGGCAACCCTGTATTTAAAAAACGAAATGGAGAACTTATTTCTACCAACACACAACTAACTAAATCGGATATAAATGGTATTAATTATTTGTATAGAAATGAAGTAGAAAACCGTTCTACAATAACGATAGATGTGGAGTCGCCATCTGAGTTTGTATTTGTAGAATTAGCACCTTTTATTGTTAATTTTACTTGGGGTGGAATGGGTACAGAAGGTTATACTTCAAAAGTAATTATCAATACTACTGTTTATAATAATATCACAAATTTCTCTTTCAGTCCCTCCGATTTTGGTGTTTATACCATTCGATTCGAAGTTTATTTAAACGGAAAATTGATTAGTTATAACCATCGTGATGTAGAATATATTGATAAATCATAGATAAAAAAAATCCCACCTTCATATAAATAATGAAGGTGGGATTTCTAATAATAAGATCACTTTTTTATTGATAGACAACTTTCTTTTTTGTCTTATCTCCCATTGGTACATTCTCCCAAACAAAGTGCTCCTCTACAAGAGGGTAACCTGCTCTTACAATATCACTATTTCCATTACTCTGGATTGTATCTACTGTAAAGAAGCCTAATTTTTTGGCAAATAAGATATTATAGTCTTCCACATAACCCAATTGTTTGAAAGTTCTATCTTTTATTTCCAATTTTTTCCAATCCAAATATTGAGGTAAAGTACGCTCAAAGAAAGTAGAACACTCCCTAACAATACTAGGATTTAGATTTTTAATTTTTTGAGTATATGATAATACTTTCGACATCACATCTCCGTATGCATCTACCTCGTCGCCAAGGTTTATACACTGTAGCAAATTAAGAATTAAAGTATTTTTATAAGTTCTTTCTTTTGGTAACCAACTCACATTAAATACTAAAAAGAGTACCTCAGAAAGTAGTTGTTTTTTATACTTATCGAATTTCTTGTCTAATTCTTTATCGCCGTAAACAGTAAAATTATTATTGGCAAGTACTAAAAACTTCCCAACTGTTTTAGCCATGAAATTTTTAATTCCAAAAGGTTTCTGATTTATCTTTCCATCTAAGAAAACCTTAATAGCAATCTTACTGTCCTCATCAACCTCTTCTAAATCATAATGCATCAATAATACTTCTGTCAGAATTAAAAGATTAGTAACATCCTGAATTCCAACTTCACGATCTTGATCACTAGTGATTGATTTTTTCTTAAAATATGGGTTTAAAACAATATCATATTGTTTATTAACTCTATCTGTAAGTTTTTGTAAAGATGTTAAAACCTGATTTCCTTGATCTTCTTCTTCGTCTGAACCTACTTTTGGAGCTTCTTTATCAACCTTAGCATCTACTTTTTGTAGAAAGTCTAAAATTAAATCATTAGATGTTTCCTTATTAGGTGCAACTTCTTGATCCTGAAAACTAGTCCAATTAGATACCACATATTCCAATAGTTTATCTACACCTTCTTTAGATTCAGATTCTACAGTTAAATATTTCGACAAATGATTAATCTTTCCCATTAAATTCCCTTTAGCTATACATTCAAGAAAGCAAAATTAGTAAAGAAAACCATGATTATAAATTTTGGGCTATTTTTTCTGACAACAAATAGTAAAGATGTCTTAACATATAAATTATTTATGGATGAAATTGATTTTTTGGAGACTTTGGCTTCATTTCCTTTTAAGGATCCTTATTTATGAGAGTCTTTCGAAATCAATATGACAAAAAAGTGAAACCTCATCTTTCTGAAGTTTCACTTTTTAAAACTTAAATAAGTTAATTTCTAATTATAAAAGTATTGAACTTTTGAATCTTTATCTTTTTCTAAATTTGTTTCTCCCGGTCTATTAATCATCACAGAAGATTTGTCTTTTACAGACCCTTTTATGATTTTAACCTCTTTCCAATTCTCAAATTCAGAAGCTCTAACATCTAACTGAAGATTTTCACATTGTGAAATAGAATAAAATCTAGACCCATTTATACATTGAATATCTATAGACGAAAAGCCCTTTTTTCTAGCATTAAAAATATTTAATTCAGCTTGATCTAGTTCTATTTGTAACGATTTCCCTAAATAATTATCTAAATCTACTCTTGAATTATGTGCTTCAATAGCTAGATCATCAATTGGAATAGTTAATTCTACAAACTTTATTTTATCTTTTTGGTTTGAAGGAATATTGGTTAAATACAAAGTATCCCCCTTTATATCAAAAGGTATAGTAAAATTTTCTGTATTACTTTTTAAACTTAATTTCATTTCAAATTTCTCTGCTGTTTTCACAATAATGATATAGTTTGTATTTTCTAGAACAATATGTGAATAAGCTGGAACTGATGAAAGGGAAGTATTTTCATTTGTACTTTTCTTTCCTCTTGCAATAGAAACTAAGGCTCCAGATATAATAAATAAAGTAACGCTACATAATATTGAGAGCAGGTATATATTACTTTTCTTCATGGTATAAATCTTTTAAATAGTTTTGAAGTTCATTAAATGATATCCCTAGTTTATTGGCAGTTTCTACTGTTTCTGGTAGAGTATCGGTAAAAAACTCCTCTTTTTTTGTTTTTAAAATTATGTTTTTGGCACCTTCACTTACAAAGTATCCTTTTCCTCTTTGGGTGTAAATAATACCTTCTTGTTGTAATACCGAATAAGCTTTTATTGTTGTATTTGGATTTACTCCAACTATCCCTGCCAATTCTCTTGTTGAAGGTATTTTACCTGATTCTTTATATTCCCCTTCCATAATTTTATCTTTTACATCATCACCTATTTGGGTGAAAATGCTTTTTGTGTTTTTAAACTCCATCTTATATTTCTTTTTCTTTCAACTTTAAAAAACTACTACAGATAAACACTGCGTTAGCAATGACCACGTATACTGCGATAAAAATTGCAGCAGAATAAGCAGTATTAAAAAAGAAAAGAGGATGATCATTAGTAACATAATCTCCTACATTCATTTTTTCAAAAATGAAGTAGATAAGGAAAACATGAAAGGTGATATAGAGCCCTGTAAATACAATAGATTTAATTAGAGGTAGCTTTTTAAAGAATGAGTTACCTGTAAATATAACATTGCTTAAACTTAATGGAAGTAGGCATAAAATAAATGCTACTACATTTTTTACTTGTGCTTCGCTTTCTGAATGTGAAACCATTCCTTTCTTTATCACATTGGTTAAAAAATCTAACCCTGTATAGCCTATATTCGGGTTTAAAAGTTGGTGAATTTCACCTTCAACCATATAGGCAAAAAGTATCAAAGCAGGAACAAAAAAAGCCGCTACAATTACAGTTGATATATATTCTAATAAAAACTTTTCAAACTGAGATACAGGGAAAGTTAAATACGTAATCAGTTGATTTGGAGTACGAAAAGCTAAAAATGAACGATTTACAACTACTATCGCTAAAATGACATAAGAAACTAAAAAAAGTCCAAATAAATCATCTTCTGTTATTGGTTCATCGTTCACAAATCTTATAAAGAACAAACCTAAACCAATAAATAAAATTACAGAAGAAATACTATAATAGATTAACTGTTTCTGATATGTAAATTCTAATGAAAGATACTGTTTAAACCTTTGTGCATTAAATATATTATCCATCTTATATAAATTTTTTATAGTCATTGATTAAAGCATTGAAAAATAGTTCAAGGTCTACTTGAGTATCTTCCTGTTCTTGTTTAGGAGAAATTGTTTTGTAACCTCCTAGTATTGGTTCTGCATAAAGTGTATCTGCAATTTTCAATTGTTGCACTTTCAAGAAATCATATTTCTGTGTTAGCTCAAAAATAGATTCATTGTAAATTACACCACCATTATCGATAACAATCAAATGATCTATTATTGTATCTATATCTCTTACTTGATGCGTAGAAATCATGATCAACTGATCGTCTTCAAAATGCCCGGCCATGATTTTTCTAAATATATCTTTAGAAGGAATATCTAGTCCATTTGTAGGTTCATCCATTAAAATGAGTTCGGCCTTGGTTGACAAAGCAAAAGCAATAATTACTTTTTTCTTCTGTCCATAGGATAATCCTTTTAGATTTAGGCTATCATCCAGATCAAATTTCTCTAATAGCTCATGCACTAAACGATGGTCAAAACGAGGATAGAATTTTGATGTGCTTTTTATAAATGTTCTGATTGGAATAGGAGGTAATTCAAATTCTTCAGGAACAAAAAAGAGCTTTGATAAAAAAGAAGGATACCTAGAAAAAGGCTGCTCTCCGAGAACATCAATAGTACCTGCATTAGGCTGTAGTAAACCACTCATGAGTTTAAAAAAAGTGCTTTTCCCTGCCCCATTTTTACCTAATACACCAACAATTTTACCAGCATCTAATTCTAGCTGAAGTTGATCGAGAGTAGTTGTTTTTTTAGAGTAACTAAATTGAAGATTATTAATTGACACCATAATATTTAATAGTTATTTCAAGTGCACTACCTATATAGTGCACTGTAAAAGTGGTGTTATTTTTTTTGAATTCCAAATCTATAAGAAATAAATAATCTATGATGCTATAATTTAAAACATCGCATTTCTATCAAAAAGATCTAAGCGGCACTATGTAAAAAAGGCTTTCTTCCTACTGTTGTCGTCGATAATATTTCCATTTTATGTTAAAAAAAAACTTTAGCTATTAGATACAAAAAGAGCCATTCCTTAGTAGAAATGGCTCTTTTTTTTATTTGAAGTTGATATTAATTCCCCCAAATTTCTGTAACATATTCTGGGTGATCAATAAATGGATTTCTATTTCCTTGGATTAAGAAAATGGCTTCATTTCTTTCAATTTCTTTTTGTGAAACTGGATCATTTGTATGCCATTTCTTCATTAAATTTAAATACCAAGTTTCGTATACCTGATTTGAAGTACCATTCAATACATCATCTGCACTGCTACTATTTCTATCCCAACCATCGATGACATTTTCGTATCGAGTGGCCATGTAAAAATAGATTCTTGCAAAATCACCTTTATATTCATCAATCGGTTCGAAAACTGTACCCGAGTAGCCTAATCCTGAAACTGCACTACCTAATTTACTTCCGTTTGTAGATGTCCATGTGGCATTTCCAACTTCACCGTAAGGATAATTACTTCTTCTTGTATTTACGTAAGAATCTGAAGGTACAACATGATGAATATCTGTATACATTGGGTAGCCATCATCAAACCAACTTTTAGGAAATGAGTGTTCTCTATTATAACAACCTTCTTCATATCCTGGGGTATTTGTACACTGATCTCCGCCTTGACCATAATCATACTCATATTCATTTGGTTGTGCAGCATCAGGAACTGAAGGGTTATTTGGATCAGGAATATCACTATACATGTCCCAGATTATTTGTCCTTGACCATATTTGTCATCAGTTGTAGCATACGCTTCCCATACACCTGGAGTATATTCTAACACTGTTGTATTTGATGAAATGATTTGATACAATCCTGTTTTAAGAGTATAACCTGTTAACCCATCAACAGCATTGTAATATTCTGTAGGGTCAACTTCTCCTCCTGAATGACCTTCATTAAATTTAAAATCGTCTATCGAAAATCCTCCATCTTCAACTCCCTCTTCCCCATCATATAAAAATGCTACGACAACATTTCCGTAAGATGAAATATCAAAATCTCCAGAAGAAGTCCAAGGTCCATAACCGTCTTCGTTACCTGTTCCAATTGTAGGGTTTATTTCTGTCCAAGAATATTCTGATGGTGCCAAAGCCCCGTCATAATCTGCAGAAACCATTACTTTTAATGTTGCTGTTTTTAAGTATTCAGATCTTGATTTAAATGAAATTGTTTTATTTTCAGCTCCAAGTACATTCAATACAGGTGTTATTAACCAAACTTTTCTAGCCTCACCTGCTTTAAAAACTGATAAATTGGCATAAGCATTACCTTGGTATTCATTATAGAACCAAGCCTTAGTACCTGTTTCAATTATGTTATTCCAACCTTCTAAAACAATTTCATCATATTTTGTTCCATTAAAACTTTCATTGATAAAATCTACAACCGTAGGAGGGGTTACAACAGTACTATCATCTGGTGTACCTCCATCAATGACCGTGAAATTGACCATATCTGTCTCGGGTGTATTGATGTATATTTGTGCATCATCACGAAAACGAGATACAACACCATACATTGTACCCATACCATAAGGAAGAGTATCACCTGCAAAATCAGAATATCCTGAGGTTCTTAAAATGATGTCTTGAGTTGTAGAGCCATCATTAAAATATCTATTTTGAGTAAGTTCTTTTTCTGCATCTGCATAGGTTTTTCCTTCATCGCTCTTACTCACTTGAATGTTAGCAATCTTAACTCTTTTACCAGCGTAAGTATCTAAATTTTCTTGTAATTCTTTTACAGATACTTCTGCAACAACAACAGAATCCAAAGTTCCTGTTACAAAGTACTGTCCAACAATTGGAGCTGGAATTCTACCTGCAGCTGGAGTTCCATTGTACAAAGATGGAATACCCAATTGCACCATAGATGCATAAGAACCTAAAACGAAATCATCACAAACAATGGCAACTTGCTGTCCCATTTGAAATTGTGTATACAAAGGAGCAGCATCAACACGAATTAGAATACCTGCCGTACTATCTTGTAAATAAATTTCTTTATAGATGTTACCATCTCTGTCAGAAGATACTACTTGACCAACAATAACAGTATTGTCTGGAATTGATGTAGTGTCATTATCTCTTCCATTATGCATTGCTTTTAAATCTGCAATGCTAATAGTAGCTGTACCGGGAGCTATCGGTTCTGGGGATACCTCTTGAGGTGTTTTATAGTCTGTATCTACACAAGAGAAAAATATAGCTCCTAGTAGAAATACTAAAATTCTTTTATTTATTATAAAACGATGCATAGGAAATATCTTTTACGATTTTATTTCTGATGGAAGTTGTTTAGTTCCCCATGAAAGAATCAACTTTCATGGGGATTGACTTATTGATTAAGCCACCAATTATTTATTGGGATTAATTAATAGTATGAGACCCAAGGTCCTCAGTTGTATTTTTAGGATAGCTATCCCATTCACCATTATCTCTTGGATCATTTTCTCCAGGCTTAGGAGCCCTTATAGATACTGCTCTTCTAAAAGTAACGTCTATTCCAAAAGAAATATCTCCAGCAATACCAATTCTATCTATTTCAACATCTCCCTTAAATAGAGCCACTTGATCATCTCCATTAAAATTAACAGCAGAAGAATTTCTAGACGTAACTCCATTAGGAAGTAATGTTAAATCTGCTTGGCTATTCGATAATAAAAGAGTAGCTCCATTTGGTAAAGTACCTTCTAATGCTACTTTAGTAAATACATCACTCCCATTAGAATCTTTTGATAAAGAATAATCTGATAAATCTATTTCAGAACCTGTCCCATTAAAGATCTCAATAAACTTATTATAAGAAGAACCTTCTACATATTCAGAAATAATTAAGTCACTAAATCCAGATACTGCGTTATCTCCTAGGTTTATACCTTCTGGGTTTGGATCTACAGGGGGTGTAGTATCCTCTTCTTTCTCACCTGCAACTACAGATTCAATACTCCAAGAAGATGCATCAGTATTATCATTGTTTGTATAGATAAACGCAACATAAACAGCTCCTAAAGAACTACCATCAAATTGAGTTGTTGTTGCACCACCATCAGCTCTATCACCATAAACTGGCATTGCTGTCCAATTAGCTGCTGCTGGGTCTCCTGTCCCTGTATAGTCAGAAGAATACTTTACCATTACCTTATCTAAACCTTTTCCATAATTGATATTTTCTTTAACGATTAGACTTGCAGCAGTAAAACCAGAGAAGTCTACAGTAGAAGCAGTTATCAACCACGATGTATTTGCACCGTTATTATAGCCATTAATACTTGCTTTACCAGCAGATGCTTTCCAAATTTCTGCAGATTCTACAACATTATAAGTTGTAAAGTTAATTGAAGTTCCAGTTAAAGCAGTACCGGCAATTGGCTCACCCTGACCTACAATTCCAGTAGGAGGAGGAGTTGCGTCACCTTCTTCCGTAACCCCATCCAATGAATAAGATTGTAAATATTTAACCCCTGCAAAACCATAGTAAGTTTCTAAAGACCCATTTAACCAAACATCTTTATTAAGCATTGCTGGGTTCTCTCCTAGGTTTAATGCATCTCTAATGTAACCAGAAGGCAATTGAACAGTAATTATTTTAGAAGCAGATGTTTCATCGCTATCAATTGCAATTGCTAGGTTTGTTAATTCAGCATCTGTAGCTCCAGGAACAAACTTATTACTTTTTATATAACCTACAATTTTTCCTTTCACCCATTTGTAATCCTTATTGTCCTTATCACCTTGATTTGCTCTAATTGCAGGAACATTATAAGCATTCGTTAAAGTACCATCACCTTCAGCAGGAACTTCAACCTCTTTTTGATCAAATTTTACTGTTTCAATAGTCCAAGACATCGAAGCTTCATCAGTTGCTGTGTATTTAAAAGCAATATATACAGTACCTGTCCCCTTAAATTGCGTTTCAATTACACCCGTTTCAGCACGAGTACCATCAACTTCTAAAGCAGTCCATGTAGCAGTAGTAGGATCTCCACTTCCAGAATAATCCGATGAAGCTAATACCTGAATATCACTAAAACCTGTAAAGAATTTCAACTCTTCTGTTACAATTAAACGAGCATCTGCAACTGATGAGAAATCAATAGCTGTTTTAGAAACCATCCAAGAAATTGTAGCTCCTTTACCATATGCATTAACAGCAGCTGACATGTCTTTTGCTTCCCACATTGCCAATGACTTCACTTCATTCCAAGTAGAAAAATTAAGTGTAGTATTTGTTAACTGATCACCCATGATATCTTCACCTTGACCAATTAATCCTTCAGGAGCATCTGGCTCTGTAGTACCATCTAAAGAGTAAGAAACTACATTTTTAACACCAGGAATATTGAAATAATTTTGGATATCACCTTTTACCCAAACTGCTTTACCAATTAATGTTGGATTCTCTTTTAAGTTTAAACCATCACGTACAAAACCAGTAGTTAATTGTACAGGCATTCCTTTTGTTGGATCTGTCTCTGTTGCTGAAGTAGCAATTACAAAATTTGATGCAGAAGATTCTCCACTCGCTCCAGCTACAAAGTCATCTTCTAAAGATACTCCGTTTACAGAACCAATAATGTAACCTTTTACCCAAACACCTGTTTGACCTAAACGTGCAGCAGCAGCTTCTAAATCAAAAGGGTTAGCCAATGTTCCTTCGCCTTCACCTGCAGTAATTTCAAAACGATCTCCCGTGAAATTAATATCTGCTACTTCGTTAATTGTTAATTGTAAAGTACCATTATAAGCAGTTAAAACACCTTCTATAACACCACTTTTTGAAGGTAAAACTTCGTTAGCAAAAGTTGCATAGTTAGATGTTCTTACTGTTACTGTATTTCCTTCTGCAGTAGTTACATTTCTATTTGTTGTAAAAGTTCCATTTGTAAAAGTAGAATCTACATCAACAAATTGAACGTTAGGGATAGAAACCCAAGTACTATATAATGCTTCGATAGCCGAAGGTTTGTTATCTAAATCAAGTGTAACCGCTGTTGGAGCAGCACCTTTAGCACCTCCAAAAATATGATCTTCGATTACATCTTCTTCGATATTACCAATTTTGCCTTCATACTCTCCACCTAATTGGATAAGTCCTCCGTACTGTCCCATCATCAAACCATTACATTTTACATAAATAGTTTGACCAATACTGTAGTCAGCATAAAGATCTGTTTTGTTTACTTTAAGTTGTATACCGTACCCACTATCATCTTGAATAAAAAGTGACTTGTATACATTACCTGTAGAATCTGACGAAGATAAAACACCTCCGATGACTACATCTTCAGTAATATCAAATAAATCAGAACCATCATACATTTCTTGTAATTGCATGATAGTATGTGTTGTTTCCATTTCTATAGGGTTTTCCGGATCAGTACCAGGATTACCTGGACCTTCTGGTTCATCTTTATTACAAGACGAGATAATAAAACCTAGAAATGAAGTTGCTATTAATAGCTTTAAGAAGACAAATAATTGTTTGTTTTTCATGGTTCGAAGAAGTTTAAAAGAACACGAAACTGAATAAATGAATTGTTTGTAATTTTTACCCTAGAAGCTTAATCCTACATTTAAAAAAGCTCTAATTCCTTGGGCGTAATAATATTTATTTGCGAATTTTTCTGGGTTACCATCTACAAAATCAAAGCGATATTGTTGGAAACCTGTAGTTGCTATATTTTGATTGTTAAGAATATTATTCACGTTTAAGTTTACTCTTAATAAGTAATCCTTAATTTTCCAGCTTTTACCACCAGAAAGATCTAACGTGAAAGAATCTTGCATTTTTTCTTGATTAAGAATAGCATAGTATTGATCAGATCCATACTCTACACCTGGTTCTTCTATAGCACGATCTGTATACCTTGCAGGGTTTAAAGTTACATATCTATCGCCAAGGAAATTGCCTTGTATTCCAATAAACCAATAATTTCTAGACCAGTATTCTAAACCAATTGAACCCGCTACTTCTGGCGAACCTCCAACATGTCTGCCATCATAATAGACTTTCTCATTATCACTTAAAATTGCAGAACTGTTATCTACAGTTGTTGTAGCATAAGGGTTGGCGTTATACATATAGCTAGCATAAGTACCCGCAGCTTTTAATCTTAACTCTGAAGTAATATTATATTGTAAGCCTAGCTCCAATCCTTTATTCTCTTGACCTTGCCCAGTAAGAATATAATTGACAAAGTTTTGGTAAGCATCATCATAATAACTAATAACATCTGTTTGGTCAGAAATAGTTGTATAGAAAGCTGAAGCTCTTACTTTTAAACGCTCTCCTCTATAGTAATAATTAATATCAGTAGAGAAAACATTTGATGATACTAAGTCATCTACCGTTTCATTTCTTGTTCTTAAAGATGTAAAGCTATCTACAAAATAAGGTGCTTTTGTAAAATAAGAAGCATTTGCTGTAAGTACATTTCTGCCTGTTACAAAATATTCTCCACCTAGCTTAACACCATAATCTAGGAAATCTAAAACATCAGATTTTCCATATGAATCATCAGGGAAAAGACCTTTTCTTCTATTGCCAAAACGATACATTGTAGTGTTTGTAAGATTAACACCTGCATAAACAGATCCTTTAGTAAAAGATTTCCTTACTTGGCCCCACCAATTTGCAGTTTGCATATTTGCATCATAATCATGACCAATTCTATCGCCTTCTCCTTTAATTACATTCGGATTATTAAGATCATTGATTGCTAATAATGGATCAGGAAAATCTCTATCTGCAAAATTATCAATATCTACCCAAAAGTCGCCACCTAATAAATCTCCTACAGTATTGTAATTATTACCAACATAATATTGGTATTGAATACCTGTATTGACCTTTAAAGTTGGATTAATATCCCATGTTAAAGTTGGATTAATATCAATACGATGAGAATCTAAATTTCTCTTTTCGACAATATAGTGTGCTCTATTTCCTGTAATAGTTTCTCCAGTTGGGTCTGTCCAATCTACAGGAACAGTTTCTGGGTTTGTTCTATTTGTTTTATAAAAGAAGTCCCAATTTACTTGTCCATAACCATCAGAAGTCCATAGATCTGTTAACATATTACCAGCAGTATCGTTACCCTGATCGTACTGATATGAAGGCATATTTCTATAATAATCTGGGCGAGGGTCTGGGGCGTCGTACCAATTTAAAGCTGTTCTTGTTTCTTTCCCTAATGTATAACCTACAGAAGTACTTAAAGATAACTTCTCGTTGATCTTCCACTTATCTTTCAAGATAAATTGAGGAGATGTTACTGTTTTTTCACGGCTATTTCTTTTTTCACCTTCTTGATAACCCCAATACGGATTATAATAATTTGAACCTTTAAGGTCATAAGCTTCTTGAACGGTTGCTCCTTGCTGACCACGAGTTGATGGTGCTGCAAAAGCTGTTAAAACCATTTTATGCTTATCCGAAAATTGTTTCTCAACACTTACAAATCCAGCCCATGCATCATATGTTGTACCATCTACATAGCCTTCTTGAGCCCATCTTCTTGAGCCAGAAACCGTAAATGCCCAACCATTTTCTAGTAAACCAGTAGAATAGGTAAGCATTACTCTATTTTGGTAGCTTGAATTACTTAAAGAATAACTCCCTTTAAAACCAGGGCGTTGCTGAGAGGGATCAGTAATAATATTTGTTGCTCCGCCAATATTACCAAAAGTAAAATTAGTTGGAGCCATATTGTAAGTAACTTCTTTATTTCTAGTTACATCATTTAAACCACCCCAAAGTGACCAAGAAGCATAGCCTCTTTCTGGTGAGGCCATGTTAATCCCATCAAAAAATATGTTCATATAATTAGATTGGTAACCACGAGCTCTAAACCAATAAGGTCCCCATGCATAACCTGCAATTGAACTATAAGCATCTCCAGAAGAAAATAGTAAGCCTGGTGTCGATTGTGTATCACCATCACCTCCATCCAAATCAGTTAATGATAAAGCAATAGTACTTGCCTCATCAACTTCCGATTGTAAATGAACAATCATACCGTTAGAAAATGGTAGATCAATTTGTTCAAATCCATCGGTAGAAATATGAACCATAGAGGAAGGTGTCACTTCACTTTCTGGAATTCTAAATTCACCGTTTTCGTTTGTAAGGTACAAGTTACCGTCTACTGCTACTTGGAGAGCAACAACTGGTTGCTCTGATCCTGATAGCAAAACAGTTCCTTTCTGAAACTTACCTTGCGAAAATGCAAGTAGTTGTGAGAAAAGAAGAAGTATAGTAAATAGATGTTTCATAATTAAATAAAAAGAGGAATAAAGTGCTTTATATTTTTTTCAATAGATAGATAACAACAGGAAAGTGGTCTGAATAACCACCCGAATAATTACCACCAGAATAAGTTCTAAATGGATAGCCCTTGTAACGCCCTTCTTTATTTTTTAATTCAGGGAAATTACAGATTTCAGCTTTGTAAAAAAAGAGGTCTTTTTTGTCTAATTTTAGTTCTTTTGTAAGAATTATCTGATCAAATAAATTCCAACTATCTCTATAAGCTAATGTACCTAAACCCTTTTTGTACATGTTATACCAAGGATTATATAGATAGTTTTTATCTGATAGTTTTTTAGCATCTCCGATTGCGCCTAACGACTTTGAAACGCTTTTATTTGTAGGGTCATCATTTAAATCTCCCATGGTGATACAGTGTAAACCTGGATGATCACTTCTCAGAGAATCAATGATTGATCTATTTAATGTTCCTGCTGCTTCTCTGTAAGGAGATTTTGCTCTTCTAGAAGGCCAGTGATTTACTAAAAATGCAAAGTCTTCACCTTTTAAAGTAGCTTCTACAATCAATTGATTCCTTGTTGCAAATTCCCAATTATCTCCAGCATAAGTTTCTTTTATTCTTAAATCTCTAGCTGACACCTTTTTTATATCAACAAACTCTTTTCTATAAATAAGTCCAACATCTACTCCACGCTTATCGGGAGATTCTATGTGGCAAATACCATAGTTATACTTTTTTAGTGCATCTTGCTTAATAAGATCCTCCAAAACTGCAGCATTTTCTATTTCGCTAAACCCTACTACTGTTGGGGCTGTTTTTGTAAGTTCTGCACCAAGTTTTGCAACAATAGAAGCCATTCTATCTTGCTTTTCTAAATATCTTTTACCTGTCCACTTATAAGAGCCATTGGGTAAAAAATCTTTATCATTTTTACCAGGAGTATCTAATGTGTCAAATAGATTCTCTAAGTTATAAAAAGCGATACTATACACTTCGTAATTCTCTGTTTGTGCAAAAGAGACATTAGTTAAAAAAGTAAGTGTGATAGTTATAATCAGAAGTTTAAAAGAAGAAGTCATAATAAGTTGGTAAATAAAGTATTAGTTCCGGAAAATGCTCAATACCGGCCGATGATCACTAACTTTAGCATCATAGTACCCAGAACAATTATCTAGAGGTAATGTAATTGCTTCTTTAAATTGAGAAAACAATTCGTTTGTCATTAAGATATGATCAATGTGGCTTGGCCAATTTGGATAAGACCACTGATGTGGCTCATTCGAATCTGCTAGTAGTTGATCTGAAAATTTATAATTTTGATTATCTATTAAAAAGTGCTGCATATCCGAATCTGTATAAGGGGCAATTACAGTATTGTAATCACCTAATACAATCACTTTATCAGCACTGTGTTCCTTATCAAGAAAACGCTTTAGTATTAGCCCTGCCTCTGTTCTTCTCATGCTATTTTGAGAACCGCCACAACACTTTAAATGAAGGTTGATAACTACAAACTCTTCATTATTAATTTTATTTTTAAATTTCACCCACAAAGGTCTTCTAGGAAAGTAGTAGCCATCAAACTCTCCTGCAGATAATATCTTTTGATCAATAATTTCTAAATGATCATTTCTATATACGTAGGCTAAATGGTAATTTCCATTTACACCTTTTGCTACATCATTATCAACAATTACAGAATAACGAGGGTCAATTTTTGTAATCTTTTTCAGATCATTAATTTCTTCTACTTCTTGTACGCCCCATAGGTCATAAGAACTATTTACAATTGTACCTGCTACAAAAGAAAGTGTTTCGGCATGCTTTGGAAAATGCTCAATATTCCAAGTTACTACCTCTAAATAATCTTGGGATTCGTCTCCAAGTAGGCAAGCCGTAAAAGTATCGTCTATCTCAATGTCTTCTTTTAAACCAGGCAACTCTACTGAAGTGTTACATGCATTAATAAAGAAGAAGATAAATAATAGAACTACTATATTGAGTTGTTTGCTACTCATTTGAAAATTTATACTGTCAGATAATAAATCTTTCTTTAACGTGGCTCAAATATATCTCAATAAATTCGTCTTTTTAATAATTGTGAATCAAAGTTCACTTATTGTTCATTTCTTAGTGATGAATAGAAAAGGGAAGCTTTAAAATTAAATTAGGGATTAATGTTAAAACAAAATAAATCATTTTGCCTTATCTCGTAATTAACAATAATTGGATTATGGTTAACTATTATTAGCAATAGGATTCTTGCATGAACATTATGTTACAAAAAAATAAAAATTATTATTTATTAACGTTTTTAAAATAAAATTTATAAAATCAGGAAGCTATTTGTTATATCATTTTAAAGAGCTAATTAACTAAACGAACTAAAAATAAGGCTAGATTTTATAAATATGAAAAATGACTTTTAACGAGTAAAAATGGTCAAATACACTTATTTGGTGGTAAACTACCCCTAAGGGTAGCAAAAACCAAACAACACATTATTATATTTGTTGTGGTTAATAAAAGTTAATCAGCGCTGTTTCTCTAGTTTATTATCATTAGACAAATTTACCTTTTACTATATATCTAATACTAAGATGAAACTTATTTATTCTGTGTTATTTATGGCATTTTTTGCCCTTTCTCTTCATGCCCAAAAAATACCATTTCAAGGCAAACTAACCGAGAATGGAACTGTGCTGACTACTACTAAAAATATTACATTTTCTATTTCTAACTGGACAGAAACTCATGAAAATGTCCAAATTACTGATGGTTTTTATGCTGTTGTCCTTGGGTCAATCACGCCTATTGAAGGTGATATATACAATGAAGCTGGAGAAGCAACATTATCTATAGAAATTGAGGATGTAAAATTAGATGATATAACATTGTATGCGCCAATCGTGAAACCACAATTGATGCCTTCAGAAATGAAGTTTAAACACGCCAATGATAGTATTGGTACATTAGTCGATGCCAATAATGTTAATCTTTATAGTGAAGATGGACGTAAAAAAGTATCTCTAGATATCAATCAATATGGAGGTGGAGGCATCTCTATTTATGACAATGCTGGAGCTAATAAAGCATGGCTATTTCCTTATGGAAATGGAGAAAATACTGGAGGAATGTTATCTATGTATGGGAATAATGGTGCTTGGGTTGGTACTGGTTTTAGAACTTGGGAAGAAAATGGTTTACCGTTCTTCCATTTAGAAGGGTATGACGTAGAGCATAAACCACTTGTTGAATTACAAATTAATGAAGTTCATGATAATACTGGTGGAAAAATAGCAGAAAGTGGTTCCCTAAAATTACAATCATCTACAGATTCCCAGGGAGGTTTTGATCTAAGTGTCAAACCAAATAATAATGGCGATCAATTCGCGGCAGAAATGTTTTTATGGGGACACAATACTCCGAATTTCCAATTTATGGGACAATCTTGGGATAATATTAACCGCCCTATGCTACAACTTTTTGGAGAAACATCTGATGGTGGGGAATGGTACAAGTCAATGGCTAATTTATCTGTAAATTTTGATCATGGTAAAGCTGCTGAATATGGTGATCTGTTGCTTTCTGCAGGGAATTCTGACAATCAAAAAACACAAATATCGGCCTTTGGATTATGGCATAGTGGGGCAAATGGAAGCGGCATAAATTTATACGGAAAAAATTGGGACAATGATTTGCCTATTTTCGAATTATCACAAACTTCAACAGCTACTTGGCCAATTCTTCAAGTACAAATCAATAAAGATTGGGAAGGCACTGAATACCCAAGTATTGACCTCCACAATATTAATGCTGACTTATTTACACAGTTTACTCACGATCATTTAGAATTTAGAGATACACTAAATACATCAATCAATATTAATAAAGATGTTATAGATTTCAACAGCTCAAATGGTAGTGCTACTTTCTCTAAAGAACATATTATTTTTAATACTACTAATGGAGAAATGGCTAAAATATCTACTGTAAATGAGAATGGAACAGACAGAGGTGAAGTAATTTTATGGGATCAAAATGGCGGAGAATTAATTCTAAACACTTCTACAGATTTCACTACAATTTCTTCAGACCGTCGTTATAAATCAAACATTAATCCTTTGCAAAATAGCTTAGAAAAAGTGATGCAATTAAAAGGGGTATCTTACTTCTACAAAGCAGATCAATTTCCTAAAAAATCATTTGATACAGACCTTCAAATTGGGCTTATTGCTCAAGAGGTTGAAGAGGTTTTACCTGAGTTAGTAAAAACAGATAAAGATGGTTACAAAGCTGTGCATTATGCACAAACCGTTGCTGTTCTTATAGAAGCAATCAAAGAGTTAAATCAAAAAGTTGAAGCTTTAACAGCAGAAAATGCTTCTTTAAAAGCTAATTTAGAAACAGCTCAAACAAATTCAGCTCAAATTAAAGTATTACAAGCACAAATGCTCCAATTACTTTCAGAGGTTCAATCTAAATAATTACCCTTATGATAAATAAAATATTAAGGGCTGTAAGAGTTATCTTTTTACTTACTTTTACCATCTGTATTCTACCCGATACAAATGCCCAAATTATTCAAGAAACCCATAGTACACAAGCTATTGGGGGTGCACTTTCTACTGGTGGTAATTACCAACATTTTGCTACTGTTGGTAACTTAAACTTAGCAACGCAAGGTGGTAATTATGTAAATTCTAGTGCCTTTATGAGTACTTCTGCCGCAGTAGATACTACACAAAGTAACACCATAGATATTTATGTAAACATGAACTGGGCTATTAACGAAGGTCTTTTTAATCCTTCTACTGATAGTCTAGACATTGCAGGTAGCATGAACGATTGGCAAGGTGGTTTATTCTTATCAGATCCCGATTCTGATGGCATCTACTATGCTCATGTACCAGAATTTGATGCGTACTCGTACGAGTATAAAGTTCGTATTAATGCCTCTTGGAATACCGCAGAATTTCCAGGAGGAAACAATAGAATTATTGAACTAGAGGCTGGAGAAAACACCATAAACATCTGGTACAATAATGAGAACCTCCATAACCCTATGGTTACGTTCCAATTAGACATCACAGATGCTCTTTCAATTGGTGATTTCCCTGTGGGTACTGCTCCAAAAGTAACTATTACTAATAGGTTAACCCAAGTAGCTACTACCTATGATCTAAAATCTATTGACGATACTAGTTACGCTATATCATCGTATCTTTTTGTTGCAGAAGACACTATAGATTATACGTATAGTTTAGTAGATTACTATGAGCAGAATATAAGAGAATATATTGTTACAGAAAGTGACAATAATATAGTGGATACATTAGCTACAGAAGGTCTTGTTCTGTGTACATTTACTTTAAATGTAGATATGAATTACCAAATTGAAAAAGGTACATTTAACCCTGCTACTGATTCTCTTGATGTTGCTGGTAACTTTAACAATTGGGGAGGTTCTATGCTATTAGTAGATACGGATGAAGATGGAATTTATTCTGCAGATTTCTCTACAAACGAAATTGGCAATATTGAATTTAAAACAAGATTGAACCGCTCTTGGAATTGGGGAGAACATGAATTTAGAGGAGATAGTGCAAGAACGTTTTATGTAGATGACAATATTCATTATAGCTTTGATTTTGCTTATAACGATGAATATATCAATAATCCTGAAGTGGTTTTTGCCGTAAATATGGACAAGCAAATTGCAGATGGTAATTTTGATCCAGAAATAGACCATGTAGAATTGGCTATTTTTACTTCTTCTGGTAAAATCAAAAATTATTATTTACTTGAACAACTAGAAGCAAATACATACGGTATTCAATTACGTGCTAAGAATACAGATCAAATCTATAATTACTCATTTTTATATAAGGAAAATGATGAGAATAATAAAGTCGTTTTTGAAGATGAATGGAATACATTTGTTGTACCTGCTGATGGGCAATATTTAGAAAAATGGTTTAATAATGACTTCAATAGCCTTGATTTAAATGTTGACATGAGTTTACCTATAGCTAGAGGAATTTTTGACCCTGCTATAGATACTTTAGATCTTGCTTCAAACTTTAATGCTTATGGAAATGGAGAGAATAGAATCTCCTTCCAAGACCTTGATCAGGATGGTATTTATACGGTTCATTTAGAAGGATTTTCGCAATTAGACCTTGAATTTAAATGTAAAATCAATAATTCGTGGGAACATGGACGACACGAATTTGGTGAAGCATTAGATCGAAAAATCCAATTAACATCTGGTCATAATGTAATGGATGTTTTCTATGGAGACGAAAATTCTGCTTACCCTATCACTACTTTTAAAGTCGATTTATCAAAGCAAATTGCAGATGGTAATTTTGATACTCCTAGGTTAATTGATCTCATTGTCTTTAAAGAAGAAAGTGATTTTCAAGCTTATCATTATATACTAAAAGCGGATACAGGTAATGTGTACACAACAAGTATTCAACTTCTAGACGATGCAGAAGAGTATATTTATAAATACCGTATTGTTGAATATCTAGATACAGGCAGAATAGTCTACAGAGAAAATGATTTCAGAAACTACATTGTAGATGCCACTGGTACAAATACTATCACTGATACTTTTGATGATTACACCTTTCCTACTAGTGTCGAATTTTTAGTAGATATGAACGCTGAGATTAATCAAAATAGATTTAATCCATCAGAAGATTATGTTGATATAGCGGGCGATTTTAATGGATGGGGAGATGGAGAGCAATTCAAACTAAATGATGACAATAATGACGGTATTTATACTATCAAAGTAGAAAATGATTTATTGAATACCATTAATTTTAAAGCTAGAAAGAACGGAACTTGGGTTCCTGGTAGTCACGAATATGGAGGTACTGCTCTTACCCGAACAGAATATATCACCCCTAATCAGGAAAATGTAATCAGTTATTCTTATAATGATGAACTGCTTTCTAACCCTGTTACTACTTTTGAGGTAAACATGGAAAAAGCTATCTATACAGCATTGTACAACCCTACTGATGAAAAGCAATCTTTGCATTTAAAAGTAATGGGAGAAGACAGTACTATCGTTAAACATAGATACCTCTTAAAATTAAAAGAAAATGGTATTTATACGGCAACTTCTCAGCTTAAAAATGTAAATGAAGCCTACACTTTCAAGGTGGTAATTGAAACTGAAATTGAAGGTAGTGCTCCTAAAAAAGTAGAAGAATATGCCTTTAGAAATTATTCGGTACTTCCGGATTCTGGCAATTTAGTCACTTTTGCTTTCAATAACGAAACCCTTGTTAATTCGCTTCAACTTACCGTTGATATGCGTTGGGCAGCAGAAAACAATCGTTTTAATCCAGATAGTCATGCTGTAAACTTTATTGGAAGCCTATCGAATTGGCAAAATGATATTGTTTTGACTGATGACGACCAAGACCTTATTTATTCCGTATTTATAGATTCTATTCCTACTTTATCATCTGAATTTAAAATTAGATTAAATGATAGTTGGAACGAAAGTGAATTAGGTTTTACAAACAATAGACTTCTAAATCTAGAAAGAGGTGAAAATACGTTAGCTATCTTTTATGATAGAGAAAATATAGACAATCCTATCACTTCTTTTGAGGTAGACATGTCTAAAATTGTACTTGAAAATGAGTTAACGAATCAAGGTGCGGTACTTCTATATGTTTATGAAAATGAACAAGCTGAAGAACCTATCAAAGGATATGCGTTAACGAACAAATACGATTATGTATATGGAACTTCATCGCAGATAAAAGAAGTAAATGCTTCTTATGTCTATAAATTGGCATATCAATTAAATACAGAACCAGAAACATTCGAAAACAATTTCAGCGCTCATAAAGTTGTATCTGCCACAACTCTATTCCACCATTTCAATAATGAGGAATATTACACAGGGTTAACTTTTACGGTTGATATGAACGGAATGATTGAAAATGGTCGTTTCAACCCAGCTAAAGATACGTTAGATATTGTTGGTTCAATGACTGAATGGAGTACAAATCCAATCACTTTATCAGACAATAATAACGACAATATTTACCAAGGAAGTTTCGAAGTTTATAATCACGCAGAAGACACCATTACATTTAAAACAAGAATAAATGGTTCTTGGAATGATCTTATGCATGAATATCCAGGAGGTGGACAAGTGAGGTCAATTGTTCCTGTACAAGGAGAAACACAACAAATAGTTTTTGATTTTGATGATGAAGATGTTGATAATACTGCCGTTATTTTTAAAGTAAATATGGCACATCAAATCACTTTAGAAAAATTTGACCCTACAATTGAAGGAGCTGAATTACGCATCAAGTTATTTGATGGAACACAGTTTTCTAGTTACCCTTTATTGCAAGATGAAGATGGATTGTACAGCTTTACAACTCAGAAATTTGACGCAGATTCTACATTCTCTTTCAAAGTGATGTACCAATATCCAAATGATTCAACGGTATGGGATATCACAGAAGAAAATGAAACTAGAGCATACGTAAAAGCAAATAGTCAGCAAACCATTTCGTTTTGGTTTAATGATGAAATGCCAGAAGAACGATTTACAGCCATTTGGCAAGTAAATATGCAATCAGCAATCAGTTTCTCAGATTTTGATGTTGCTAATGACGTTGTCTCAATCAAAGGTTCTTTTGATAATTGGGCTGATGAAGTAGTTCTTACAAAAAGTGATTCGTCTAACATTTACACTACATCTGTAGCATTACCTGAAAGTATTATTTACTATCAGTTATTTGTAAATGGCGTTGCAGAAGCTTTTGTTGCTCAAGACGAAAGTAATAACCGTTCGCATCACCTTTCAGAAAACAATACAATAATTAACGTAGTATATAACTTTGAAGAGGTAGAAAAAATTACCGAAGAAGAAGTACAAACAACTGAAGGAGACGACGGAACTGTAATTGTTGAAATTGCGATTGAAGTATTTGAAGAGCTGGAAGGAGAAGTTACTTACCAAGTAATGCTCGCCAACGGTGATCCTCTACCAGATTGGATTATTTTCGATCCTGAAACAATGACTTTTACTGTTGATCCTTCTAAAGTTCCTTCTGGAGCAAGAGTGGAAGACCTTATTAGCGATTTGGATATTATTATTCTAGCTAGTGATGAAACAGGTAAATCTGTAGCAGTTGAAGTTACACTCCCTACAGAAGAAATTATTGCAGATGCACAAGAAGAAGAGGACGACGAAGATGTAAATGGTTTAGAAGATGAACTTGCTGCACTTTGGAACGTCTACCCTACTTTGGTAGAGGATAGAACAGTAATTGTTCCTCCAACATCAGAAAAATATGTGCTTAGCATCTACAGTTCTACAGGTAAAAAAGTACTAGAAAAAGAGTTAGAAGGAGAACAAAATATTCTTCTTCCAAACCTTACTTCTGGTTTATATATCCTTAAAATAAATACACCAATCTTATCCATAGAGAAAAAGATTGTGAAGAAATAAGGAACGACACTATTTTGAATTGGAAATGAAGATTGGGTTAAGGTTGTAGAACCTTAACCCTTCTTTATTTTAATAACATTCGTTTCTATCTAATTTATCACTTTGATTGGAAAATCTTGCCCGTAACTCCAAGAGGTAGGATACTGGTGTTTCCATTAAGAGTTAATTTTCACCGCTTCCCAACCAAGAATTGCAGATTTCCTTACAGCACCCCACATGTACTGACCAGTATTACCCGAAGATTGGATTACTCTATGACATGGTATTAAAAAAGAGACAGGGTTGCTACCAATTGCAGTTCCTACTGCTCTTGATGCTTTTGGATTTCCGATAGATTGAGCTACTTTACCGTAAGTACTCACTCCACCAAAAGGAATTTTCAATAAAGACTCCCATACTTTCAATTGAAAATCTGTACCATTTAAATGCAGTTTAACTTTATCGAGGTTATTCCAATCTGAATAAAAAATACCTATTGCATTCTCGTGCATTCCATCTTTCTCATTCAAATAGCTGGCATTCGGAAAGCGTTTCTTCATAATTTCTATAGCCTCTTCTTTATTCGTGTAAAAAGCCATATGACAAATCCCTTTTGAAGTTGATGCTACAATTATTTTCCCAAAAGGGCTTTCGGTTAAACTATATTTAATCGATAAAGCTTTCCCACCTTTTTTAAATTCACCCGGAGTCATTCCTTCAATAGAAATAAAGAGATCATGTAATCTACTTGTTCCTGATAGACCTAGTTCAAAAGCTGTTTCAGAAATACTTATTTTCTGATTGGTTAGCAATTCTTTTGCATATTCGAGTGTTAAATACTGTGTGAATTTTTTAGGACTAACTCCTGCCCAATCATTAAACATTCTCTGAAAATGAAAAGAACTTAAATGAACAACCTCGGCTAAGTCATCGAGAGAAGGTTGGTTTTTAAAATTTGATTTAATATGCTCTATAGCTATAGCAATTCTATCATAGTCCATTTTTTGTTGCTCATCCATTTTTCCTTTTATAATGGTTTAATAGTTGGAGAATGATCAATTTTGAAGTTACAAGAATTGGCAATAAAACACATTTCATTTGCTTTTTGATGTAACTTTTCTGCTAATTCTTTCATTTCAATATTTTCAATAGTAACCTCAGGATATAGTGTTACATTTGAAAACCGTCCACTACCATTTTTGTCCTCAAGCATAGTCCCTTTCGCATTGTCTTTATATTCTAGAACAACAATTTTATTCACAGAACATAAATGAAGATACCAAAGCATATGGCATGATGATAGTGAAGCTAAGAACAAATCTTCTGGATTATATTTTTCTTTATCTCCTAAAAAGGCAGGATCAGATGACCCTTCTATTTTCATATACTTTCCTTTCCCTTCTATTGAAAGGTCTCGTGTATAAGAATTGTACTTTTTTGTTCCCTCCCCTGTATTTCCTGTCCACTCAACAAGAATTTCGTAATTATGATTTTTATTCATTGGTATATTGATTTTAATAGAGTTAAGTAACCTATAAAAAATCACTTAACTCTATTCAAGTTCTTATTTTACCGTTAGAAGTCCAAATTGAAGTGCTGCTCCTAAAGCATCTTCTTCACCAATTTCACTAACAATCTTTCCATTTTCAATTTTAAAATAAGACATACCTGTCCATTCTGCTCTTCTTCCAGAATTTTCTGGTAAAACTAAAGCAGGCAAACCCGGAATTTTTGGTAAATCAGAAAATTCAGGGCCAGTGTGAGTTCCACCACCTTCCCATTTTCCTGCCACAATATTCTTATCTTCAATAAGGCCTGTGCATTGAAATTTAAGGTCAGGAAAGGCAGTTCGCAATTCATCAAGCATCTCTTTTATCTCTTGATACCCTCTTCTTTCACCATGTAATGGATACTTCATTACCATGTCTTCGCTAGCTAATTCAGCAATTACAGCTGGGTTATATTCTTCACCCCATACAGCATTAAACCATTTCCCTACAATTTCTTGATTGTTCATATTATTTTTATTTTAGTTACTAATTTCAACATCACAAAAGTAGCCGATGGTTAAGGGTGAAAAAATCTGATTCTTGCGGTAATTCCCTCCACATGTTAATACATTAAAATTTTAAATTAATCCATTCAAATTGTAACAAAACACTGATATATCATCATCGTTCTTATTGAAGGTGAGTACATACATGAACCTGTAATTCCTCCACTTTTTCTATAAAAAAAAAGCACCTAAAATAAGTGCTTCTTTCCTCCATTCAATATTTAATTATACCTCAAAACCCATTACAGTAATGTCGTCTCGTTGTTCTGCATTTCCTTGGTGAATCTTTAGAATATCTTGGAGCATTTGGTACTGACTATCCAGAGAATATTTTACTGTTTGTTCTAAAATCTTCTCGAACTTAATTGTGCCAAATTTCTTTCTAGACTCATCGCATTGATCTACATAACCGTCTGTAGTTAAGTAAAACCTATCGCCTCTTTTTAGGGAGAATTTTTGAACAGAAAATTGTTTTTTCTTCTTTCTTCTTAACCCTCCAATAGAGATCCTATCCCCAGTAATTCTTTGTATTTTACCTTTTGGAGCTTTAAAAATGTACATCACACTTTTTGCTGAAGAGAATAATAAATCAAACTCTGTTGGACTTGTCTGCTCAATACAAACAATAGATAAATCCATTCCATCTCTATTCTTTGATTCATCCTGACGTAATGCCTCTCGAATACCCTCGTCTAATTTTTCTAATATTTTTATAGGGTTACTTTCCCCATTTTCATTCACAATTTTATTTAGTAAAGCCATACCAACCATAGACATAAACGCTCCGGGTACACCATGCCCAGTACAATCTACAGAGGCTACAAAAGTTTTTCCATCTTTATTTCGAGTACTTACCCAATAAAAATCTCCAGATACAATGTCTTTTGGTTTAAATAAAACAAAGTGATTGGCAAAAATACTTTCAAAAGAATCATCAAGTGGTAAGATGGCCTGTTGCATTGTTTTTGCGTAACGAATACTATCTGTAATGTGCTTGTTTTTTAAAGATATTTCTTCGTTTGCACCTTGTAATTGCCCTACCAAATTAGAAATTTCTTCATTCTTCTCTTTTAAATTTCTATTCTGATCAGAAATAAGATTATTCGTTTCAGCTAGATGATCTCGCTGCATTTCTAATTCTTCTGCTTGTTGTTGTACCTCTTCGTTTATTGTTAGCAGGTCGTTGTTCTTATCTGCTAATTCTATTGTGCGTTCTTGTACCGTTTCTTCTAAAACTCTTTGCGCCTCTTTGTACGCTCTTACTCTCCATTTGTAGCCACTAATTGTCGCAATTAATAAAATTATAAATACAAATAATCTAAACCACCACGTTTGCCAGTATGGAGGCAGAATTGTTATTAAAAGGTTTCTCCCTTCTTCATTCCAAATTCCGTCATTATTAGTTCCTTTCACCATAAAAATGTAGTCGCCAGGATCTAAATTGGTGTATACCGCTTCTCTTTTATTGTTTACATGATTCCATTCTTTATCAAATCCCTCCATCTTATAAGCGTATTTATTATTGTCAGATGAAATCATATTTAAGGCAACAAAATCAAATGTTAGTACATTCTGATCGTGCAAAAGCGTTATAGATTCTGTATCAATAATACTTTGTACTAAAACGCTATTTTCTTCTGATGATGGGAAAATTTCCTTATTAAAAAGAGAGAAATTTGTTAGAAAAACATTCGGTTTAAATGGATTAATATTTATGTCTGATGTAAAAAAAGCATTTGCTCCATTTCTACCTCCAAAAATTAATTTTCCTTCGGCAGTTTTACAATATGCCATCGGAATAAACTCATTTCCTTGCAATCCATCATCTTTACTATAATGGATAAACGTATTTTTCTCTTTATTAAACTTAGACAAGCCCATGTTAGAGCTTATCCATAAATAGCCTTCTTCGTCTTCAATTATACCATTTATTGCGTTATTAATTAACCCATTTTCTTCAGTATGTTTTGTCATAAAATCCTTTTTATATGATTCTATTTCCTTGTCTAAATACTTGGCATCAATCTTATTTAAACCACCTGCTGTTCCAATCCAAATAGTATTATTTCTATCTTCTATAATTGAATATACCCAATTATGAGCTAGAGAATTCTGCTCTTTATCATTATGGTTAAAACTGATAAACTTATCAGAATCTGGATAATAAATACTTACACCGCCATAAGTTCCAATCCATAACCACCCCCTGCTGTCTTCCATTATATTGAGGGTCCAATTACTTGCTAGCGTTTCTTGTCCTTTAGCTTCTTCTCTTTTATAGACCTCAAAAGTTTCGGAGTATTTATCAAATTTTGCAATTCCACCACCATTCGTAGCAATCCATAATTGGTTGTTAGCATCTTCAAAAATTGCCCTTACATCATCATTTGGTAGAGAAGTTGGATCGTTAGGAATGTTTTTAAATGTCTTAAATTTTTTCGTTTCCCTATCTAATAAAGAAAGTCCACCTAAATAAGAGCCCACCCAAATATCGTGATCACTGTCTTCAAAAACAGAAAATACAGACCAAGATTGCAACTTCTCTTTATTGCCTTTTTGAGGTGTAAAATGTTCATAAACATCATTAGTTACATTGTAATGCGTTACCCCACCTCCACTAGTACCAAACCATAAATTCTCTTCGTGATCTTCCATTATCGTCTGTACCATATCATTATTTAAGCTATTTGCTTTCATTGGTTCACGCTTAAAAGTCTCGAATTTTTTAAAAGTTGGTTCTGCATAATCAATTCCTCTACCCCATACACCACACCAAAGAATATTTTGTTGGTCGTAGTATAAAGAAAGAACTGCATTATCACTTAAACTACTAGTGTTAAGGTCATTACTTTTATAAACTTTTTGTACCTTATTTTTATATTTAGGAATAAAATGAAGCCCATCTGACGTTCCTAACCATAAGTTTTTTTCTTCATCTACAGCCATATCTTTTACCGTAGGATGATGTAAGCCTTTATTAATTCCTCGTAAATAGTTTATTTTATTTGTCTTTGATTCGAAAGCTAGAATTCCACTATTTAGTGTAGAAGCAATAACACCTTTATCTGCAGTTTCTACAAAATTAGTAATGTAACTTCCTGTATTATTTCTAAATCTAGTTGATGCTAAAGAGATTTTATTGTGCTTAAATGAGTGCTTTCTAGGGTTAAAAATAGTATATGATAAATCTTTATGCCCTATCCATATATTGCTATTTTGATCTTCAAATAACGCAGTGATATGAACGAAATTAAAGCTTTCCCTTTGTTGTTCTTTAAAGTAATGCTTGATTTGGTTTCCATCTAGATCAAAAACATATAAACCTGCTCCAGATGTGCCTACCCAAATATTTTTATCTTGATCTTCTATTATTGATGTAATTTCAAATTCGAAGTTATTATCTTCAAAAGGAGAACGTTTTAATAAACGGTCAAAACTTTCGCCATCTCTTCCTATTTTATGAATATTGGTTATTGTACCCACCCACAAATGTTGTCGAGAATCTTCAAAAATTACATTAATATCATTACTTGATAAAGTAGAGGTATCTGTCTCTGCATTTTTAAATACTTTCATTTCATAGCCATCATAACGGTTCAAACCATTTTGCGTAGCTATCCATAAAAATCCTTTGGTATCTCTAAAAATATCTTTTGCTATTTTATTAGATAACCCTGCACTTTCTGGAATGTGCTTAAAAGATTTGTGTTGCCCAATTACTCTTATGCTAAGAAATAAGGCCAATAGTAATGTACTGTTCAGTAGTAGTTTCATATTGAATGGAATTTTTTTAAAGTAGTTATGCTATCTTCTTCTAAAAGATGCTTGTATAGGTAAAAGAAAGAGGAGAAAGAAACCTCTTAAAAAGAGGTCTCTTTACAAATACACTTGTAAAAGTGATTATCTAAAATTATTGAAATGAAATGAATACATTATACTCTGTCTGCTCATCTAATGATGAAAGTATTTGTTTTCCTTGCTTGCTAGTTCCGTCCTTCTTTTTGATATAAGTAGTTATTATAACTGCTGATTGCTCTACATATACTTTAGATTCTGTAGCTTCGTTTACCTCTAAACTGCCGTTTGCTGTTTCTATTATTGCATAATAATCTTCTGCATCTGCTGTAACAGATGTATCGAAAGTAATGTTTAAAATCACTTGTTTTAATAAACATTCAATTGTTACAGCTGTTTCTTTATTACTCTCTATGGTAAACATTTCTTCACCATAATAATAAGGTGAAGTAAACGTCACGGGAGTCATTTCTGATGCACTATAACAGCTAGCGGTATAATTACCAACGCCTAAAGTAATCGTTTCAGGAACATCAGAAAGCTTATCGAAAGCATAAATCACGTCACCGGCTGCATCACTAATTGTTAAACCATAATTACTCATATCTACGAGAGTTCTTTGGTTTGAAAAAAATGCAATACGCAATTCTCCTTGCTGGTTACTTGGTAGTAGGTGAGTCTGTTCTGCAGTACAACCTACTATAAAAATAAGGAGTATAAATGATAGTATATTTTTCATGGTCAATTATTTTAAAACTGAAACTTTCTTTGCTGTGTTTTGTAAACCAAAAGGACCTGTAATAATATCAGTACCCCATTGTGTCACTTTACTTCCATCCCATTCTTCTACAAGGTCTAAGTATTCCACTCCTCCAGAGTTTCCTTTCCAAGACCATGCTAACCATCCAATTTCTAGACGTTCACATTCAGTTAAAATATGCTCGAATGGAATATCTATTTCAGGGTCTCCATGTTTAAACCCAAATTCACCAACAACCAATGGAAGCTTTAATTCTACAGCTTTTTCTAATGCTGCCGTAATGCTTTGTTCTGTTCTAAAACTTTGGTACATATGTACAGAAAAAAGAATATTTTTTAATGGATCACTATCAATAATGTTTTGTCCATAATCAAAAACATGTTGTATATCTTGTCCCCATCCACTTGCATCAATCACTAAAGTGTGCATTAATCCTGCACTTCTTAAATTTGTAACAGCTTCTGTGTAAGTATCTCTATAGACTGCGTTTTTACCACTCCATTCGTTGGCAATATTTATCAGTAAAATACTTTCGAACTCCTTCATTACACTTAAAATATCTGGACGAGTATAATAGGCTACAATTGCATCTATCTGCTCTTTATTTTCGCCACCTGTTGCATCGTGCATCTCTATCATTGGTACCATACCATTCGCAATACACGTATTTATCATTTTTCTTAGGCGAACTGTTTCTTCTTCATTTTCCCAGTTAGAAGCATTATAATCTGTTTGCCATACCAAACGTACCATGTTAGAAGAATTTGCACTGATCGCACTTAATGCATTTAATGCTAAATCTCTTCCTCCGTTATCAAACCAAAAATGAGCATTATTTACTCCTCTAGCTACGAACTCCATACCATTTGGATCATACAATTTTCCATTCTTTGTAAAAAAGCCAATAGATGTATTGTACTCAGGTCTTGCCTCTCCTTCAACTGGAGTAATTACGATATCTTTATTTCCGCCATCAAGTACACTCTCATCTACAGAAATCACTACTTTTCCTGTTCCTTCTTCAATGGTAATAGTCACTTTGTAAAGTGTTGTAGGTTGAATGTCAGAAATTACTGATTCAACTGTTTGGCCATTATCACCAATTGTAGCAACAACAGTAAGGCTACCTGTAGCTCTAAAATAGCCCGCTCTTGTTACGTCTTTTTCGAAAGTTAATTCTCCAAAATCAGAAGTTACATTTGTTGAATAAGTTGTGTATTGATTCTTTATTACATCAGAATAAGCTACTGTAACTTTAGTATTTTGTAAAGTACAGTCCAACTTTTCCGCAGTGAGTGCATCAGTAGTAATAGAATAACTTTCTGAAATACCACCATATTGAGGAGTATCAAAGCCTGTTAAAGAGGCAGAAGTACTTTTAGCCACCGATGTATATACCCCTGTAGCTAATTCTATTTCTTCTGGAATAGCTGAAATTGATGCGTATGAAACTGCTACCTCTCCATTGCTATCTAAAATATCAACGGTTACATCATCTTCTAATGTTCTTGCATTCGCTACTTCTGTTACCTCTTTATTAATGGTAACATTTAAAGATAACTTTCCATTTGTAGTAGTAGGTGCGCTTGGTGTTTCCTCAGATGAGCAACCTAATACTGCTAAAAATAGAAGTAGAATGCTTATTATATTCATAGTCTTCATATTCTGAATTGTTTTTTAAAAAATTTGGAAGTTACGCTCAAAGCGTAAAAAATTATTTGTAGTTATTGCTTTTTGTTATTTGCAATCCTTTGATTTCTAATGGATTGCTGTTTTTATTCTTAATCTTTATGGATAGATTAGATGTAAAGGTTGTATCAAATGATAGTGCTCCTATATCTATTTCTCCCCAAGTTTGTTCTTTGGCCTCTTGCTCTCTGAGTACACGATCTGGCGTTGGGTATTCTTCCGTAATAAACTCTTTTTCAATAACTTTAGAAAGCTGCTTATTATTGCAAGACACCTCTATTTCAGTTCCAATAATTGATGCATCTCCAGTATAAAATAGTTTCATAGAATACTCTCCTTTTGAAATTATTTCTATTGGCCATGTTATTTGTGCATTTCCTGTACTTACAAACCAATCGTGCGCCCATCCATTTGGGTTGGCCTTGTATTTAATTTTTCCTGTTCCAACTCCTTCGTGTGCAGCTAATTGAGTTCTTGGACTTTCATTATACCCAATCGGTATTCTTAAATCTGCAAAACCTGCTGAAGTCACATCTTCGTACCATGTATCAAAAGAAAGCTGCATTTCTTCAGCTTTTTTAGGGAAGATATTTTTAATATTTTCATTTTCAGATGGATCTATAGATAGATTATATAAACCTGTAACTCCATTCTCTATTGTATATCTATACTCATTGTTTCTTACAGCACCTCTATCTTTAGTGATTTCGAAACCAGCCATGTGTGTGTATAGCTTTCTGTCTTCAATTTTATCTTCCTTATTTAAAATATAGTTCGCTATATCTATTCCATCAAAATGCTTTGCATCATGTTCTATACCTAGTAAAGCTAATAAAGTAGGCATCACATCAATATGAGCTGTCAGAGCATTTTTTGTACCTGTAGGAATGTGCCCTTTCCATTGTAAAGCCATTGGCACTAAAGACCCTCCCTCATGTACGGAGGTTTTCCCCCCTCTCCAAACACCATTAAATCTAGCTCCTTGCGGGCCATTGTCAGACAAGAATAATACAATTGTATTTTCTTCTATCTTCAATAGTTTAAGATGATCTAAAATACGGCCTAAATTATCATCTATATTTTTGCACATACCATAGATTGTTGCAATCTTTTTATTCTGCTTTTCACCGTATCCATAATCAATATCTTTAAATTGATTATAGTATTTGTCAGGTACTTGATAAGGTGTATGAGGAGCATTAAAAGGAACGAATGCAAAAAATGGTTCATCTTTATGTTGATCTATAAATGATAATGTTGCATTTGTCAGCACATCGGTAATATACCCCTCTGTTCTAACCTGGCGTCCGTTATATTCTAATTCTGAATCAAAATAATTTGATAAATGTCCGGCAGTGAATCCAAAAAAAGTATCAAACCCTTGCCCTTGAGGATTTTCTGGGTAATGAGCACCATTGTGCCATTTACCAAATGCTCCAGTAGCATAGCCATTTTCCTTTAAAACTTCTGCTATTGTCACTTCTTCAGAACGCATATTTTCTCTACCCCCAGTAACCCAAGATACTCCCGTTCTTAAATGGTACCTTCCTGTTAATAAACTTGCTCGTGTTGGTGCACAAACCGGACTCACATAGAAGCGTTCTAATAGAGTTCCATTGTTTGCCATTTTATCAAAATGAGGTGTTTTAAGTACTTTATTTCTATTAATTGAAAAGTCTCCCCAACCCTGATCATCCGTTAAAATAAGTATAACGTTAGGTTGTTTGATTGTTTGTTCTTGCACTACTTTTGTAGCACAAGAACTTAACAACACTGCACAAAAATACACAACAAAATATACTTTATTCATTTGTATCAACAGTTTCAGAATATGCTTTAAATGGAATACTTTCTATCTTTTTAGCATATCTATTTATTACTTCTATTGTTGTTTTATCTGTAGCGTAGATACCGTACCAACCTTGTGGTTCGTGAGGTGGATCTCCAATTAAATCATCTCCTTTTTGCCAAAATCCTTTGGGTGTAGATGGCCTTCCTTCGCCAGAATATGCCCAGAAGTTTACGCCTTGAATTGCGTAGCCTTCTTTTGCTAATTCTACAATCTCATTAAAAACAAATCCATAATATAAGTCTCTCCAAGAAGTTGGTGCAGTTGGTTGATAGCTATCTTGATCTCTTGCTATTCCAAATTCTTCTAAAACAGCAGGTTTACCTAATTTCTTTGCATCTTTAAGATGTCTAGTAAGGTATTCTGTCACTTTCTCTTTTGTACTATTTATTGTTTTATCTGGAGTAGAAGGGTTATACCAACCCCAGTTCTGTGCCCAAATATGTATTGTAACATAATCAATCTCTTTTATATCGTTATCTTCTAAAAGTGATATTCCTGCATCTTTACCAGGAGAGTCACCTTCAGAACCTATAGAGACTAAATGATTAGCATCCATAGATTTTATTAATTGAGCGGTATTCTTTACCCAAGTTCTATACGCATGTACCTGATTGTACCCTCTTGGCTCGTTGCTTAACTGCCATGACATTATTGTAGGGTCTTCTGTATATTTTAAACCATTGACTGAATTTGTACGTCCAATTAAAAAACGTAGGTGCTTATTAAACATCTCAATCGCTTCTTGATTAGAGTAAAAAGTCTTTGCATAGTTTGTATACTTATTCCAATCGTTACTCACCTGTGGGTATGGAACTTCTCCTTTCCCTGTCCATACTAAATACTGTGGCATACCACCAGACCAAGTCCAAAAGTTATTGAGTACCATCACGGCTTTCATGTTTCTTTTATTCATTTCGTTCATAAAGAAATCTAACCCCTCTAATACTTCTTGGTTATAGTTTCCAGGTGCAGTTTGCATTGTTGGCTGTACCTGAAATTTTTGTGTACTATCTCCTTCACTAGATGCTAGTACTCTTAAATTGGTTACGCCCATTGCTTGTAATTGGTCAAGCTCTTTAATAAGGCGAGTGCGATTTCCTACATCTTTCATCCCTAAATTCATCCCGTACCAATAGTTGGCACCCATAAAATAATAAGGCTGATTGTCTAACATCAATTTCCCATTTTCTACTTTTACAAACGACGGGATTGATGAATTTTCTGCTGTATTCTTTGCACATGAATACAACAGTACACACAGTAATAAAGTAATAATTCTAGATAGTTTCATGTTGTTTATATTGCTCTTGTACCATTAGTTTTTCTATTCTCTTTATGCCCTCAATACATGCTCTTCCGTTATGATAAGGGGCTTTCCAAGGACCGACTTTATCTTCTTCTAAGTTAGGTTGGTTGTTTTCATCAACTCTCCACCACCATTCTCCAAACTCGTGATTAACGATATTTATAAGTGCATAATTCCAAAGTGTTTTAGCAGTGTCTAGGTATTTCTCATCTAAGGTGTTTTCGTAGGCATTAATAAACCCAACCATTGCTTCTACCTGTGGCCACCAATGTCTGTCTGTATCAGTTACTCCACTAGGGTTCCCTTCATTAATAATTGCTCCATCACTTGCAATTCCTTCTTCAATGGTTACATCAGCAATTTTTACGGCAGCATCTTTAACTTGCTCTAATAGTTCCTGATCTCCTAATTGGATTGCTGCTTCTTGTAATAACCAAGCACCTTCTATATCGTGACCATAGCTAATTTCATCTGATTTTAGTTTCCAGTTTTCGTCAAAAAACAATTTAAAATGATAAGTGCCTGGATTTAATATTTTATTGAGAAAAAGTTCGATCAAATTCCTTAACTGTTTTCCTACTTTTTCATTTTTAGTCACCTCATATAAGGTTGTATAGGCTTCTAATACGTGTAAATGCGTATTGTTAGTCTTTTTTTCATTCATGTCCTTTGCACTCAACCGAAGATCATCTAATAAAAACCATTCTCTTGAGTAAGCTTCAAAGTAACCATTATTTACTTCATCAAATGCAAATTCTTCAATTTTATCAAAGATATTTAAAGCCAGTTCTTTTGCTTCTAAAGTTTTTGCAGCTTTGGCATACTCTGCAAATGCATAAATAACAAAAGAGTTGGCGTAAACCTGCTTTTTATCATCTACAACGTTCCCTTTATAATCTACCATCCAGAACACTCCGCCATACTCTTTGTCTAAAAAATGCTCTTTAATATAATCGTATGTATAATCAGCAATTTTTAAATACCTCTCATCTTTTAAAAGATTATAGGCCGATGCAAAAGTCCATAATATTCTTGCATGCATAATTGCTCCCTTATCAGCTTCTGCATTGATAATATTATTGTAACTGATTTGCCCATAAAAACCACCATTTTTGGTGTCAATAGTTCTCTCCATCCAATAGTTCAATATGCCATTGATGAGTTCACTTTGAAGAGATAACTTTAAGAGTTCTGTACTGGTAGTCATAATTATACTGTTTGCTGATTAAAAAAAATCGATGAAAGTGGATAAAAGAATACTTTAATTTATTAAGCACCTATTCGCAATTGACTATCAAAAATCACTCAATATTGAGTAGGTGCTTTTTATAAATTAAACGGTCTGAATGTTAGGGATAGTTATATCTAATTCCTCAAGTATTTTTTCATTTTTATTTACCATTTCATGAATGGTTTGCACAGATTTAACGGAGCTTAATCCATCTTCTGGCGTGTTAATACAATACGCCACTAACCTTTCTATGGTAGATGTAGCCACGTGCATTCTTGTATCAGATGATGCGTAATATATTTTTACGGTACCGTCTTCGTCTGCAATCCAACCATTTGCAAAAGCAACATTAGATACATCTCCAACTCTCTCACTACCATGAGGAGCAATAAAATGTCCGCCGGGCTGTGCTATTACCTTTGTTGGATCTTCTAAAGAAGTCATGAACATGTACATAACATAGCGTAAACCTGCTGCTGTATTTCTTACTCCATGTGCTAAATGTAACCACCCTTTAGATGTTTTGATTGGAGCAGGTCCTTGCCCATTTTTTACTTCTTTAATTGTATGGTAAATTTTAGGCTCTATAACTGTTTCCTCTTTTACTTCTGCCTTTTCCATAGAATCAGAAAGTCCCCATGCTATACCTCCACCGTTTCCGGTATCTATAAAACCATCTTGAGGCCTAGTGTATAATGCGTATTTTCCATCTACAAATTCAGGGTGTAAAACCACATTTCTTTGTTGCCCAGAGTAAGAGATTAAATCAGGTAAACGTTCAAAATTCACAAGGTCTTTTGTACGCACTATTCCGGCAGCTGCAACGGCAGAAGAAGTATCTCCAGCAGCTGCATTCAAGTCTTTTCTTTCAGAGCAAAAAATACCATAAATCCAACCGTCTTCATGAAGAGTTAAACGCATATCATAAACGTTTGTATCTTCCTCTTCTGTTTGTGGAAGTAAAACAGGCTTATCCCAAAACCTAAAATTATCTATTCCGTTTTCAGATTCAGCTACCGCAAAAAATGATTTTCTATCTACCCCTTCTACTCTAACCATTAGCACATACTTTCCATTAAAACGGATTGCTCCAGAATTGAAAGCTGCATTCATTCCAATACGCTCCTGCAATAGCGGGTTCGTTTCTTGGTTTAAATCATACCTCCAATACAGTGGCGTATGTGCTGCTGTTAAAATTGGATTCTCGTATTTTGTATATATACCATTGTATTCATCAGTAGGTGTATTCGACTTTGAAAGAAGTTCCTCCTGTTTCGTTATTAACCTGTTTAATTGCTCTTTAAAGTTCATATTTACTGTAATTATATTTTTAAAATTTGATGCTCTAATTGGTCTCAAATTGTTTTTTTATACTTCTTCTACAACCTCTTCTATTAATACTTTTGGTACTGGTTTTGTATCTTCGGGAAGCTTATCGTACCAGTTCTTTTTAAGTATTAATGTGGTAATAACTAGTACAGCAGCCGAGGACACAATACCCATTTCTTCTTTAATTACGATGTAAAGCGGGAGGATAGATAGTGTGGCTTGCCATGTAATTCCTATCACTACATTAAACATATCTTTACCAAAATCTTTATTAGGAACAAAGTTGGGATCGTCTAACATTACCTTTCTTTTTATTGGGCCCCAAAAACCCCAAGGTCTTACGTTTTTATAAAATTGTTTTAACGTTTTCTCTTCCGTAGGAGGAGTTAACAATGTTCCTAAAATTGCACCTATCAAGGATACTGCAAATAGAACTGGGAAATAATACAACTCTAACGTTTCTTTGAAAATTAGAGGGAAAATCATAGATGCTGCAATACCTGCTGACATCCCAAAGAAGAACCCGTGCCCGTTAAACCTCCACCAATGCCATTTTAGGAAATTGGCAGCTATATATCCTCCGTAAAGTGCAGAAACTATCCATTGTAATACAGAATTAATGTTCTGAACATACATACCTATTACCGTAGATATTACTACTACAGCTGCTGAAATTATATAGCTTGCACGCATTTGTAATTTTCCTGATGCATTTGGATTGATATATCTTAAATAAATATCATTTACTAAATACGCAGGTGCGGCATTAACTGTAGAGGCAAATGTAGACATGAATGCGGCAAGCAAACCTGCTAATAATAAGCCCATTAATCCAGAAGGCACAAACTCTTTGATGGCCATTGGTAGGATATTTTCAAAATCGAAATTTCCTCCTGCCATATTAATATCACCACTAAAATAGACTACTGCTAATATGGTAAACCCTCCAATCATTAAGTATCTTGGTAAAAACATTACTGCAGATACAAAACCACTCATTTTAGCTGCTTCTTTTGGTGATTTTGTTGAAAGAATTTTCTGCATATCAAAATTTGGTGCCGGACCAGCCATTGATGCAAAGAAACCTTTAAACAACATCATCATAAAAAATATAGAAAACGGAGAAAAACTATCGTCTGTAATCTTATTATTTACTGATGGGATATAAGACGACCAATTCATATCAATTGTATAACCAAAAAACGGAGAGTTCCATCCACTAGGTACCATTGCCATTAGTGTTTCAGCATCTACTCTATACATTGCTATACCTGCTATAACTAATGCAGATACTGTCATAATTCCAAACTGTATCACATCGGTCCAAACTATTGATAGCATTCCACCCATTACCACATAAAAAGTAGCAATTGTAGTAAATAATATACCATAAGCATAAGGCACTTGTTCTGCAGTTAACTCGAAAGGAACGTACCCACTTACTACAGACCAAGGAATAAAGATTTCTATAAATTTACCTATTCCAATAAACCCATACGATAAGAAACCTAGGCAACTTAGTAAAGCAAAGAAAACAACAACCATATGCGATAGCTTTCCACCTGTACCATCTCCAAAACGTGTTCTAATCCACTCTGCACCTGTTAATACATTAGATCTGCGAAGCCAAATAGACAAATAGATCATTAAAAATATCTGATTAAATGCTGGCCATAACCATGGAATCCAAACACTTTTTAAACCGTATACAAAACATAAATAAACCATCCACATTGTTCCAGATATATCAAACATTCCTGATGCATTTGATAACCCTAACATATACCACGGTAATGTGTTACCGCCCAAGAAATACGACTCCATATTTTTGGAAGCCTGCTTCTTTAAGTATATCCCTATCACTACTGTAGACACTAAATAGAGCCCAATAATGAGTAAGTCTAATAATTCAAGTTGCATAATTATGTTTGTTGTTAGTTTAGTTTTAATTCTTTCAGATCTGCTTCAAAAAGGATGCTCTGATCATTTTTAAAATTGATAAAATCTGCGGCAGATGAATGGCCTTTATAAGGAACATAAAAGTGATCTCTTTGCTCTTTTTCATAATTGGCATTTCTCCATAACATTACATAAGCAGCTTTCTTTGTCCACTCGTTATAATTTAATTTTGATAGTAAACGCTTTGTAAAAAAGGTATCGTCAGTCACAGCTTCTAACCCAGATTCTGTAAAAGCACATAGCTTATTTTTAGCATCAGCTAACTTTGCTACTGTTTCTAATTCTCTTACAACCCAATCTTCTCTTTCTTTAGTTGCATTTGGTTTAAATGCACCATAATCATCAAAACCTAAAATATCTACATAGTCATCTCCTGGGTAGCGATCCAAATATTCCTCTTCAGATTTAAAAGCATCTGTTGAGTAAACATATATAATGTTATGCACATCCTTTTTATTTCTGAGGTAGTTAACGGTAAATTGCCATAATTTTATATAATCCTCTTTAGAACAGTTTCCTGCTCCCCACCAAAACCAAGAACCGTTATGCTCATGCCAAGGTCTATAAAGAACTGGAATTTTCTTATTGTTAACTTCTAAGCTATTTACAAATTCAGCAAATAGATCTAGTTTCTTTAAAAATTGCTTATGGTATTTTCCACCTTTAAGCATTTGGTCTACAACTGCTGTTTTATCCCAAGAGCTTGATTCCATCTTAAGATTAATCATGTGCCAACTTAAAGTTGTAATCCCTCCTCTTAAATGCGTTTGTTCTATGTATTTTTTAATATCAGAAAAAGCTACTCCATCAAGGTTTTTCTCATCACCAAGGTGTCCCATGTCCCATCCGTATAATCCTGGGTAATCTCCTGTAACTTGTTTAATGTCAGAATCATTTCCCCACCAATGGTAACCATAAGCTAAATCATCTTGATGGCCAAATACTGTTTTCTCATTTTCAGAAATACGTTTTAACTTTTGATAAAGCTGAACAGTTTCTGTAGTAGCCTTCTTATCATTTAGAGTTGGTTGACCATCTTGTGTTTTTGCTGCATAATTGTTTTGCACAAAAAGTACACTTAAGAGTAAGGTTATATTTATAATTATCTTTTTCATTTCTTTAGTATTAAAAAATTCATTTTTAGTTATTCAGTGATAGATTGTATAGTTTTTTCATTCTTACAGTTAATTGAGCATACATTACCTTTCTTCTTTCTTTAACTGCATTTGTACGTTCGGTATACGCTTGCTCAGCTAACTCCCATGTATCACAAGGGTTTTGGTAATTCCATTTCTTAGTATTAGCCCTATCCACCCAATAATTAGGGCGTTCTACTGGATATGGCTTTATAAAATTCCCTGCCCAACCACCATACTCTGGATGATCTTTACTAACTGTAGGATCCAATAGATAAAGAAGTGTTGCACTGTCTGCAATTTTAAAACCTGGCTTTAATGCATTTACTTTCTCTAAATAAACACCTAGTGCTCCAAATCTCTTTATCTCATTAATTATCTCAAGAGGTTCGTTCCCTATCAACAACCCCATATTGGCCCAATCATTTTCAATCCACCACATTTGTTTAAATCGATGATCTGAGAAAACTTCTGTTCTGCCCCATCCGTTCCAATTTAAATTTCCGCATCTATCTTCAAAAGGCGATTTAATTCTTGTACCTACTGTTAATAGCCTAATTTTTGATGCTATATCAGGGGCTGCAAAAAGAGCATCTTTAATGATTCTCATGTTACCCCAAACAAGTACATATAAGGGAGCATCGCTTTGTTTTCTTGCTTCAGTAATTAGTACTTTAATTGCGTTATCCTTATTCTCTATTAATCTATTTTGTAAATTAGAAGGAGAAGGAAAACCTAAAGCTTGAAAATTGTTTTCTTTATTATTGAAATCTACACTGTAAGCAGTTAGACATTCATTAATATTTAGAAGTCCTTTTTCAGAACAATCATCAGGAATCAATGCAATAATTTCTACCTGATTAGCGTATAATAAAAGATGCCCTAATGATTGTTTATCATTCGAATCTGTCTTATCATTACATATATCTGTAGTTATTATTACCCTAGGTTTTACTACCGTTTGTGTTACAGTCTGCTCTTGCATTACTGCACATGAAGTAGTACTTAGAATAAGAAGTATACATTTAATTATATATGTATAATATTTACACATTAGGAGCCAGATTAGAATTGCCTTTTACTTGTTTCGATACTCAAATGTAGTAAGCTGTATGAGGCTTGTTATGGAAATTTTAAATTTTGGTAAGTACAGCTACAGAGTAACGGTATTAACAAATAATTGATAATAGGTAATTATATTACACAAACATTGATTTTAAGCAAATAGAAGCTACTTTTAAAGGACAAATATTACATTTATACATTTTTTTACATCAAATTTTTTCATAAAAAAAAGACAAATATTACAGTTCATTACTTATTTTTTACTACAAAAAAGATTCTTTTCACCAGCTATTAAACAAGAGTCTAGGCAACGCAAATTATTTTAAAAAGCACATCAAATAAAGGATAAAATTGACAGGTATTTTTTCATCAAAAATGTAAGATTTTTACACATTTTAAAAACTGATAGGTATAAAAATTTATTTTTTTCAACGCATAATTGTCAAAATTTGACCTCATTTTTTTTAGTGTCTACGCTACATTTGTAAACATAACGCCGCGGTTATTCAATTTTTTCAAATTCATCTAATTCATTATTAGATAGAATGACAACTAAACAAAAAATAGTTAATCATGCAGATTATTAAGAATTTTTTTCTGCTGTTCATCGCTATTATAATTACAGTAAGTGCCCACGCTCAGCAGCGTACTATTACAGGTACTGTAACTGATGAAACAGATAGTCCTCTTCCTGGAGTTAACATTACCATTGAAGGTACATCCACAGGAACAATTACAGATTTTGATGGAAAATTTAAACTAAATGTAGATGCAGATGATACAATACTACAAATAACATCTATTGGCTATGTTACTCAAAAACTAACCGTTGGTTCTCAAAGCACTATTGATATCAAAATGGATGTCGATTTAGAAGAACTTGAAGAAGTAGTCGTAATTGGATACGGTACTGCTAAAAAAAGTGATGTTACAGGTTCTGTTACTACAGTAAGTTCTGATGAATTAACTGTTGTTGCTACAGAAGATGTAAATAAAGCACTTCAAGGTAGAGTTCCTGGTGTTCAGGTGACAACTTCTAGTAATCCTGCCGGAAGCTCTAAAGTTAGAGTAAGAGGTATTGGTACTATTAATAACTCAGACCCTTTATATGTAGTAGATGGTTTCCCAATGCAAGATATCTCTCACATTGCACCTCAGGATATCGAGTCTATGGAAGTTCTAAAAGATGCTTCTGCAACTGCTGTATATGGGTCTAGAGGAGCAAATGGTGTAATTATTATTGCTACTAAAAAAGGATATGCTGGTGACAAAGTAACGTTTACTTTTAATGCACAAACAGGTGTTAAAACAGCCGCTAACACTATAGAAATGGCAAACGCTTCTCAATATGCTCAAATGGGGTTAGAAGCACAAAGATTTGCAGATGGCTCTAACGAACACGAACAACTCTCTTATATTGCTAACGGAAACTATTCTGGTACAGACTGGCAGGATGAATTATTAAGACAAGGGTCTTTCCAAAACTATAACTTGGGTATTAATGGTGGTTCTGATAAACATCAGTACAACATCTCTACTTCTTATGTTAAAGATGAAGGTGTTCTTAAAGGAACTGACTTAGAGAAGTTCTTTGTGAAATTTAATAACAACAATAAACTTACAAACTGGTTAGAGTTTGGGCAAAATATAGCTTACACACACGCAAACTACTCTCTTACTAATTTAAATGATATTTATCAAAGTCCATTAACACAAGCATTATGGACAGATCCAATTACTCCTGTACTTAATCCAGACGGTTCTTATGCAAGAGCAACATGGTCTTATAACAACAACCCTGCTCGAATGGCAGAACAAGAGCAATATAAAAGATCTTTTGATAACAGAATTGTAGGTAACTTCTCTTTAAATGCTAAAGTAAATAAGGATTTAACATTAACATCTAACTTTGGTGTTGATTACAGAAACCAAAGTCAGAAAATCTATTTACCTCAGTACTTTGTTTCTAACGAAGAGCAAAGAAATACTTCTCAGTTAGATGAACATAGAAACAATAAATTTGATTGGGTATGGTCTAACTATGCAAACTATTCTAAATCATTCGGGCAGCACAACATTGGGGCAATGGTCGGTATGGAAATGCAAAACTTTAGCTTTAATAATATATCTGCTACAGGATACGATGTGCCTTTTAACGAAAACATGCGTTATCTAGGTGCTGCTAAAGGTGCAGACTTCTTTGCTACTTCTAATCAAGGAGCATCATCTTTAATGTCTTACTTTGCAAGAGCTAACTATAATTACAATAATAAGTACCTCTTTACAGCAACACTTAGAGCAGATGGTTCTTCTAAATTTGCCGAAGAAAATAGATGGGGTATTTTCCCTTCATTCTCTGCTGGTTGGAACATGAAAGAAGAAAACTTCTTGTCTTCTTCAGAAGCTATTTCGCAATTAAAATTAAGAGCTGGATGGGGTGAAGTTGGTAACCAATCTTCTGCTGGTAATAACGATTACTTATCTACAATTACAAACAACTTACGTTATGTAGTAAATGGCAATGTAGTTGAAGGTCGTATTCCTACAACAATGTCTAACCCTAATTTAAGATGGGAAACTGCTCAGATGAGTAACTTTGGTATTGATGCTGGATTCTTAAACGATAAGGTAACATTAAGTGCTGAATACTTTATTAAGAACACAACAGATATGGTTGTTCCACAGCCTGTACCTGATTATGTTGGGGCTAACTCTCCAAATGTAAACGTGGGTACAATGCAGAACAAAGGTTTTGAATTTGCTATAAATGTAAGAAACAGCGAACACGATTTTAAATGGAACGTTGGAGCTAACATTGCAATTATAGACAATAAAGTAACTGATCTTGGAGAAACTGGACACATTGATGGTGGATATATTGATAAGTTAGGGTATATAACTAGAACAGAAGAAAATCAAGAAATTGCCTACTTCTACGGTTACCAAACAGACGGTATTTTTAAAACACAAGAAGAGGTAGACGCACATGTTGATAGTGAAGGAAACCCTTTACAAGATGGTGCTGGTGTAGGTGATGTTAGATTTGTTGACCGTGATGGTGATGGTATCATTAACGATAACGACAAAACAAATTTAGGTTCAGCTATCCCTCAATTTACAGGATCAGTAAACCTTGGAATGGAATACAAAGGCTTTGATTTAAACATCTTCTTTACTGGTTCTTACGGAAACGAAATTGCTAATGTGCAAAAATTTTGGATTGAGAACTCTAACGTTCAGAAAAATCAAACAAGCAACTATTTCAATAATAGATTTCATGTAGATAACAATCCTAATGGAACAATGCCAAGGGTTGTATCTGGAGATCCAAATAACAATGCAAGATTCTCAGATCGTTACATTGAAGATGCTTCTTATTTAAGACTTCAAAACGTACAACTAGGCTATACACTTAATAGAGATTTAGCTAGCAAAATTCACTTAGAACGTTTAAGAATTTTTGCCTCTGCAGATAACTTATTCACTTTCACTAATTACAGTGGCTATGACCCTGAAGTTTCTGACCATTATGGTGACCCTCTTGCCCAAGGTGTAGATATTGGTAACTACCCAAAATCGACTACTTATTCTTTAGGTTTAAACGTTACTTTTTAATCTATAGCTAACCAAATTAAAATAACGAAATGAAATTCAACAAAATTATAAAAGTGTTAGCATGCACAAGCTTATTGATTGCTGCTAACGGTTGTTCTTCTTTCTTAGAAAGAGAGCCACAAGGTCAAGCTGTAGATACACCAGCCTACTACGATGACTTAGAAAATGCAACATTAGCTGTAAACGCGTGTTACCAAGCTATTGCTCAAGATCAAGGTGTAATTGCACACATGCAAGAATGGATGTTTGGAGAAGTAATGACTGACAATAGCTGGAAAGGTGGGTCTGACTTTGGCGATATGCAAGACGTGCAAATGCTTAAAGAGTGGGATGCTAACAATGCTAATGCTACTTCTCATACAGCTTGGAAAACATACTATCAAGCAATTCATAGAGCAAATACTGCTATTAAAGGTATTGAACCTGCAAGTAGTTTTGATGAGGCTGACAAAAATAAATTATTAGGTGAGGCTTACTTTATTAGAGCATATAGCTATTTCTACTTAGTACGTTTATTTGGTGATGTTCCTTTATTTACTACTCCAGTAGCTCCTGATGAAATTGGAAAAATTGCAAGAACTCCGGTAGCTGAAGTACTTACACAGATAGAGGCTGATTTAAAATTTGCTAGCGAAAACTTAGGAACAAAAAGTGAAATGGAAGTAGGTAGAGCTACTTCTGGTGCTGCTAAAGGTTACCTCGCTAGAGTTTTAATGTATGAAGTGGGTATCTGGAAAACAAAAGGTGCAGATGCTTGGAATGATGTTTACAACTACACAAACGAAGTTATTACTTCTGGAGAATATTCTTTGGCTAATAACTTAGCAGAAGTTTTTGAAAAAGAAGGTGAAAATGGTGTCGGTTCTGTTTTTGAAGTACAACATACAACATCTAATACTGGATGGGCAAATCAGAATACAGGTTCTACTTCTCCTATCTTAACGGCTCCTCGTGGTGCTGGTGATATCAAAGGTTGGGGATGGGGATTCTTAAACCCAACAACTGATTTAGCCAATGAGTTCGAAACTGGAGATCCAAGAATGGAGTGGACTGCAGGGCAAAACGGTCAGTATGCTCACGGTATCCAACAAGGTGTTGCTACATCAGAATTTTTATCGGGATACTTCCCTAGAAAAATGCTTATGGATGCTGCTTTAAGACCAAACGAACAATCTGATAATCCGCAAAACCAACGCAAAATGAGATATGCTGATGTCTTATTAATGAACGCTGAAGCGGCTTATCATTTAGGAAATACAGCTACTGCCCTTTTAAGAGTAAATGAAGTAAGAGATAGAGCACGTAAAATGACTTACCCTAAAGGTTGGGAAGAAAATGCTAATACATACACAGCTCGTGATAACTCTAGTGCTTTACCAGAAGTTACTGCTACAGGAGATCAACTTCTTGAAGCAATACTTCACGAAAGAAGAGTAGAACTTTCTCTAGAAGGGTTAAGACTTTGGGATTTACTTAGAACTGACCAATACACTTCTGCATTACAGAAAGATAATATTGGGTACAGATCTACAATAACAGGTGCTACCGTTGTTGCCAATATGGAAGGAAAGAAATTAAATGGAGTACCGGTTTTACCTATTCCTGCAGGAGAAGTAGCATCGTTCGGGATTACACAAAACCCTGGCTACTAAATACTACAAAGGGAGAGATTTAGGTCTCTCCTCTTCTTCTAACATTAAGACATTAATACAATGAATATACTTCACAAAATACAGAAGATTACAGTTGCCTTTGCTTTAGTTAGCGTAGGGATTGGGGTGCAATCATGTACATCTGAAAAAGAGTTCAGTAAAGCAAACGATATTGCTTTCCCTCAACCAACTATTATAGAAACTTCTCTTCAAGAAAATACTAACATCGGTATACCTTTTGTAATTCAAGGTGAGAACCTTAAAAATGCAAAAGTATTAATTGGCGGAATGCCTTGTTCAGACATCTCTATCAATGAGACTGAGGACGAACTTACTGCAACGCTTCCAAGAATTTTCGAAACTTCTAACTTACGTGTTATCAATGCATATGATCAAGAAGTTTCTACTACAACAGAATACTCTCCTGTTTATCCAGAAACTCAGGTAACAACATGGCCTGCTAGAATTACTCGTGGACAGGTTTTCAAAATTGAAGGTGAAAACGTAGACCTTATTTACGAAGTAACAATTGATGGAAGAGTTATTCCTGTTAATGGTGCAAATAGTGCGTCTAATTCAATTTCTATTTTAGCTCCTGGAGATTTACCAGATGTAGTTACTATCAAAGCATTGTGTTATAATGGTAACGATATTCCAGAATCTAATCAAATTTTTGTAGAAGATCCATCAGACTTTATAGACCCGGTTGCTCCTGTTGTACTTTATAATTTTGAAGATGGTGTGAACCCTTTCACGCCAGGAGATGTAACGCCACAAAGTGGAATTGACCAAGGTCAAGGCATTACGAAAGCAAGAGGTGAGCATTATTTAACTGTTAGAAAAAATGATGGAGATGGTTGGACATCTTGGATGGGTGAAATCTATTATGGTGAGCCAATTGATTTGGTAGAATTCACAGACCCACACTTAACTTTCCAAATTAACTCTGAGGCTTCTCAAGGTTATTTCCAATTAGTAATTGGTCAAGACGGAACGAACAATGGTGGTGATTTTAAAGGTGGAATTACGGGCAACGACGAAGACAATTATGTATTCCGAGCTACAAACAACGAATGGCAATGGGTTACTATCCGTTTAGCTGATTTTGAATTAGCAGATTGGGGCGGTGGATTAGAAGCTATCAATCCTAAAGGTGTATTAGACTTTGTCAAGTTATCATTCAAACAAGGTAACGGTGCCAACCCGTATATACTTAATATTGATAATATTATGATTACCGATGGACCGATTAAAGAGGTTTATGTTTTCAATAACTTCGAAGATGACGTACATAACTACAGTGGTTCTGCTACTGCGGCAATTAATGGTGGAAGTGTAGCTCCAATTGTTGGTGATAAATTCTTACATATTACAAAAGCTGCTGTTACCCCTTGGGATTGGACAGGTACTTTAGAGTTCCCTAACTCTCAGAATATTGATTTAGCTGAAACACTAGATCCACATATTTCTTTCTGGGCAAACACAGGTGAAAACAGAGGTAATATGCAATTTGAAATCTTCCAAAATGAAACAAAATTTGGAGCTGATATAGATACAGAAAATTATGCAATTGATACGAAAGGAGAATGGGTATTGTACTCTATTAGGTTATCTCAATTAAACTGGGGTAACTGGGGTGGCGATGCCGTAGCTCCTGATTTTGGTGGTGTTCTAGACTACTTCTACTTTGGTATGTCAACAGGTAATGTTGATGGAGAAACGTATGAAGTTAACCTAGATGATGTTATGATAACAGACGGCTCAATGTTCTAAATTTCATCACACCAACAAAACTAAAACTAATTAATTATTGGGAGATACTGTAAAAAGTATCTCCTTTTTTCTTGAGATATATTTCACTTATGAATAATAGTAATATTTTCAAAATACAATAAAATAATTATTGATATTTTAAGTGTTTATACATTTTCAATGCTTTTTCTAGCTTATTTTTTTCTTGATTAAAAGGGTAATTTTCAAAAAGATCAGAGATCAGTTTAAAATTTATTTCAGGTTTTTTTGACGAATCAATAATTTCATTCCAATGTTTTAGACCCTTATAATCAAAAACTCCAACATCGATGATCTTTCCATCAACTAAATCACAATTAATGTTTTTTTCGATTATATAATTAATTGACAATTGATTAACAGTAAACCACCCCATAATTATTGCAATAGTATTATCCTCTTCTTTTAGTATATCCAATGATGAAATATAAGGTGTCGTAAATGGGTCTTTAACAGAAAATGCATACGGTTTAATATTAAAAATAATCTTTACATCCTTTAATTCTTCTTTTCCATTTAAGAAGTTTATTAAATTCAAAGGAGGTAACAAATTCAAATCATCTACAATTTTGCAACAAATGTGTTTTATGAAATAACGTTTTAAATTTAAATATGATTCATTGAATCTACTTTCATAAATTTCACCTAAATCAAATATCTTTGAAGTCTTAATTTTTTCTTTATTTTCATTATAATAGTTCATAAACTTCTCATATGACCTATCCATTTGTTGACTCCGAGAACCGTTACAATTAGAACACAATTTTTTGTTAAATTTTAAAATATTAGAAGAGGGGCTTTGAATTTGTCCTTTCAGTATCCCATTTCCAACTACCTTAATAAACTTCTGCTCTTTAAATTCATCCCCTTTTCCAAAGAGTTGCTCAATATCAGTTTTTTTTATTTTATGCTCACCACTTAATGCATATTCAGATGAATTACACCACCAACATTTACTTTCATCTTTAATTTTAGATAGCATTTTTTTTCAATTTGATATAACTAATAACACATTTACAGAGAAATAAACTCTCTACTCATTCAGTAAAAATTTAAAACCTTATTTTATTGGTTTTCTATATTGCGTAGGTGTTTGTCCAAATTGTTTCTTAAATGATTTACGGAAATATTGAGGATCATTAAAGCCAACCTCGTAAGCAATTTCAGAAATATTCAACTCCGAAGTTTTTAACAACTCCAGTGCTTTTTGCAATCTAATATTACGCACAAATTCTACAGGAGGCATTCCTGTTTCCGTTTTCATTTTACGATAAAGCTGAATAGTACTCATGTCCATTATTTTTGCTAATTCTGGAACTGAGAAATCAATTTCAGAGATATTTCCTTCTACAATTTTTCTGGCCTGATCTTCAAAAGAAACACTCTGGCCTGCTGACATCTTATTTTTATCAACTGCTTTATTTTGTGTGGTAACAGCTGTAGATAAATTTGCTCTTACTTTTAATAATTGTTCAACTCTAACTTCAATATGTTTAGAGGTAAAAGGTTTAGAAATAAATGAATCTGCACCAGCTTCTAACGTTTTAATACGTTCTTGCGTATCTGGATTAGAAGAAAGCAAAATGATGGGCATATTCTTTGTTTTTTCTCCAGATTTAATCTTCTGAGAAAGTTGTAAACCGTCCATTTGTTCCAAATAAATCTCTGCAATTACTAAAGAAGGGAAATATTTCAAGACTTTCTCATACGCTTCTAAACCATTAGTTGCGTACATTATTTTATATTTCTTACCTAAAATACTCGCAATATATTCTTTAATATCAGTCGATTTTTCTACAATAAGAACCAACTCCTGTTTCTCTACTTTCTCCTCTTGTTGCGTTGTTTCTTTTGAAGAATTAAATTCTAATTTCTCTGTTGTAGAATATAATAATTTAGAAACTTCCTCTAGGTTATCTTTCTCTTTCTGTTCTTTACTATAGAAATCAATATCTGCAGGAATTAACAATGTAAATTTCGATCCTAAAGATGGCTCACTTTCCACATAAATAATACCGTTCATTACCTCAATAATTGATTTAGCAAAGGCCAAACCAATTCCAGAACCAGTATCATTTTTTGATTTTACTTGATAGAAACGATCAAAAATAATGGCCAAATCATTCTTATTAATTCCTATTCCAGAATCTTTAATTTCTATTGATAAATACTGTTTAGAATACTTAGAAGGCGTATTACCTTGGTAACTTTCAAACTTAGGTTGTACATCTGCATACACACATAAACTTGCATTCACCCAAACACCACCATTATTAACATTATATTTAAATGCATTTGATAAAACATTATACAGTACTGCTTCTAGCATTACTTTATCAATATAAATACTTCTTCCTTCGTCTTCAATTGGTAACTGAACAGTATAATTTATACCCTTACGTTTAGCGATATGTTTAAATGCATCGGTCGCATCTTTAAGTAAAAATTTAATTTCTTCTTCTTTAATATTTAAACCAATTTGCCCGTGTTGCGACTTCGTTAAAAACATTAATTGGTCTGTTAAACGTAATAATCTTTGAGCATTTCTATAGGCAATCCCTAGAGGTTCTTGTAACGCCACATCTACCGTCTCGTTCTTAGAAATTTGTTCTATAGGCCCTAAAACCAATGTTAGAGGAGTTCTTAATTCATGCGATAAGTTTGTAAAGAAATTAACCTTTCTCTCATATTCTATCTTCTCATCACGAATTTTTAAATGTTCATATTTATCTCTGTTAGCCTGTAATACTTTTCTTCTCCACCAAACCATAGACAAGAATAAAATACCAATTAAAGAAATGGTATATATTACATACGCCAAAGTTGTTCTATACCAAATAGGGCTAATATTTACTTTTAACTTTACTTCTTTACTCGATATTTTCCCATCAACATTTAATGCTTTAACTACAAAAGTGTAATTTCCGGGCATCAAACCTGTGTAGGTTATTAATGACTTTCCGTTAGGAGCTGTAATCCAATCTTTATCTAAACCCTCTAATTTATATGTAAAAACCTTTTTATCACCTATAGAATAATTCAAACTACTTAAAGAAAAACCGAAAGAATTTTGATCATGCTTTAAATTTATTTGTTCAAGATTCTGTATTCTATCTGCCAATAAAATTTGTCCATTTACCAGTTCTTTAGGGTGAATAACGTGATCTTTTAAATAGAAATTTGTGATAATTGGCGTTACATCATAAGGGTTTTTATTAAAATTGATCACATTTAAAACATCAACACCTTTCTCCCCTCCAAAAAGGATATCACCTTTAGAAGTATATAATTTTGCATTATTAAAATACCTCTCATTAGATAAGCCATCTGCTTCAGTGTACGTATATATTTCATCACCTTTCCATTCAAAAACGTAGGTTAATGTTGTTCCCCAAATTGTATTATCTTTTTCTTTTTCAATACTACTTATTGTCGCCTTAGCAAGTTTATTTGGAATATCTTTCTGAGAAAAATGTTTTTTATCTCTTAAAAATTTAAACAATCCATTTTCAGTTGCTACCAACAAACTATTGTTATCATATTCAATAATATCAGAAATTAAAGATGTATTCATTGTAGGTGTTCGTACATTAAACTGTTCTAGTTTAGTAATCTCAAACCCTTTTTTATACTGCAACTTCCACAATCCCTGCCCTCGAGTACCTATCCAAACTTCTTCATCACTAACAGGTAGGATTTTAATTATTGGCGTATTGAATAATTCTCTTCCAAGTCCCGTTTTAAAATCATAAAACCTATCATCTTTATCAGAATAATACGTTAAGCCTGCATCCCAAGAACCGCCCCATAAACTGCCATCGTAATTATTCAAGGCCATTGTCATAATGTATGGGTTCATTAATTCATTACTACGAGAATAGAACTTTTTCACTTTTCCAGAACTGTTGTCTAGCTTATAAATTCCCAGTCCAACTGCAGCAACCCATACGTTATTATTTCGTCCAACTATTGCACTAATCTGTTCAAACCTCTGCGAACTCTTACCCCACTTATTTTTATTTTGATAATTAGGCGTTTCAAAATATAATTTACCAGTAATTGTGCCTACCCATACTTTATCGTTGGCCTCGCCAATAGCTACAACAGGGTCTACTACATCTGAGAAAAGAGGATAAATTGGTTTCTGAAAAAGGTCCAACATATAAACACCAAAATGTGTACCTACCCACAATGTTCCTGAACGGTCTTCTAATATTGCAGAAAAACCACTTTTCGAATTATACTTCTGAAAGTCATTTACTTCATAATTGATTGTATTTATTGCATACACCTCTTCTGAAGTCATGTACCATAACTTATTTTTTTGTGATAAAGATGGTGTTATATATGATTTATTGTTGTTCTCAATTTCTTTTACAACTTTACCAGAAAGTGCTTTATTTTGAAATTTAGCAATAAAGATTCCTTGCATATTAGAGCACCAAATATCATTTGATTCTGACTGATAAATACTATATACCCCTACAAAAGGCTTACCTGTTAATAGGGAAAGTTCGAATGTTTTAATGTTTAAGCATGCCAAACCTTGCATTGTTCCAAACCATAAATACCCATTATGGTCATAATGGACAGATAACACTAAATCTTGAAAAATCTGTGCATTAAAATGATTCCCAAAATTTCTACGAGTGTAGATTTTAAAAATCCCATCGCTCTTGGAATAATATCCCAACCCATTTCCTTGAGTACCAATCCATACGTTACCTAGGTTATCTTCTGCAAAAGATGTAATTCTTTTGATGCCTAAAGAACGAGCTGATTCAGATTTTTCTGTAAGATGTTCAAAAGAGTCAGATGATTTATGATAGATAAAAATGCCATTATTATCGGTGCCTATCCAAATTGTACCATCTGAATGTTCCATTACTGCAGAAATCTTTTTATCGAGTAAAGGTTTATATTCCCGTTCACCAAAGGTAGTAAGTTGGTAACCGTCATATTTGTATAGTCCATCCCAAGTAGCAAACCAAATATAGCCTTCAGAATCTTGCATAATATTTGTAACCGACCCCGAAAAGTTGGCTAACTTAAGTGGGGTAGCTGAACAAAATAATGACAAAAAAACTAATAGTAAGCTAGTATAAAATTTAAAAAATTGTCTCATATAAAATAAAACTGTCTGTCGGTATTATTGTCAATTATCTTCAAAAGAATCTATGTAGCTGGTGAATTATCGAAAAGTAAATAAGTGTTCAATAATTGAATAAAAAAGTATTTAGATTCTGTTCGTAGTAGTGCTTTTTATTAAAAATTAGACTGTCTATCAAAACAGACTAATTAAAAAAGGCTCTACTGTAAATATACATACTACAAACGGTGTTCTTCTTGTAATTCAGTATTTATTTCGAGAGAAAATCAGTTTTTCACATGAATTTTATATAAAAAAGTGACATTTCATTTTAATTCAAATAGTGTGTAAATAAACACAATCTATTTTTTTGAACTAAAACAAAATGCCACCTTTAAGCAATCTGTAAATAATTATATTTAATTACTTAAAATAAAAGCATTACTCTTTTACAAATTGGCGAATGGTATTTTCTCCATCAGAAGTAATAATTTGAATAATATACATCCCCGTACCGTATTCAGAAATTTGTAACTTAGGCACAATAGATTCTTCAATCCTATTGCCTTGAATACCATATACTATTACTTTTTCAAAACCGACAGCATAGATATTTAAAACATCTTTAGCAGGGTTAGGGTAAAGTGTAATAGCAGCTTCTAAAGTAGTTGTTGTAGCTCTACTATTACTACCACACGATCCTTTTAAAATCCAAACACCCCATTGGTCAGAATTCGATGCAGGGTTTGTACCAACAGTCCACCATTTATTTTCATAAATATTTCCATTGTATACTACTTGCATACCTCCTTGTGTATACTCTTTAGTACTAGACCACTCTTCATATCCATCACATGCAGATGGTAAAGTAACTTCTTCTTTAGGTAACACATTAATAGTAATGTTGTCTGTTGCTGTAGCACCAGCGTTATCTGTTACTTCTAAAGAAATCACATACTCTCCTACTGTTAAAGAAACATTTGCAGTCATCCCCTCTGCTACTAGCGTACTTCCATCATACCATTTATATACTGTAATAGTTCCGTCATTATCAGAACTTAAAGATGCATCTAATAAAATAGTTTCAGTACCATTATCATCTATATCTTCAATAGAAATATCTGCACCAGCATCTGCAATAGGTAATGTATTTACTGGTGGGTTATCACCATTTTCTATTAAAGTACCATATACTTCAACTTCCCATAAAGAGTTACCCCACTGTGTTGCTCTATTAGAAAAATACACTCTAACATAGGTTGCTTGAGCATTTAATGTTATTGTTTCTACACCGCCATTTCCAGCATTTTGCAGATATACTTCTGTCCAACTCTGAGCATCATTAGACACTTCTATTTTATATTGATCTGCATAAGCATTTTCCCAATTTAATACTACACTAGAAATTTCATATTCATTTTCTAGATCAATATAAATCCATTGCGGATCAGCCCATGCACTAGCCCAACGCGTAGTTAAATCACCATCAGTAATTGCGGTTCCTTCACCTGCAAAACCATCTATAGAAGATATCTCCACATCTTTATATAATGCAATATTTAACAATTCAACAGGCGGTAACTCTTCACTTATAACAGTAATTGTAACTAAATCTGTAGCTGTAAGACCATCATTGTCCGTTACTGTTAAGTTTATTACATGTACTCCAACAGGTAAATCTATTGATAGTGTTTCTGATGTTCCTATTTCAAGATTATCTAAAACCCATGAATAAGAAGAAATTACTCCATCTGTATCTTTACTTAATGTACCGTCTAAAGCTATTGTTTCAGTACCGTTTTTATCAGTATCAATAATTTCTTGATCAATACCTGCATTAGCTGTTGGGCGGAGTGCAATTACTTCATCAAATGGTCTTTCAATACTTGGAAAACCTTGGTGTGTAGACCAATATGCTTCTAAAGTATTTGCCGCAGGTTCATTGTACCATTCAGAATACTCATTAATATTAATAAGGTCATAAGGAGCACCTCCAAACCAAAGTAAGAAAGAGTTGAATTTTGTATTCTCCGTATCATTTACGTATTGAACAATCCCTTCAATAGCAATTCTAGCATCTTCCATTTGTTGCTCATCAGTAAGAATTCCATCGCTTCTACCTGCAGCATTCCAAGCATCTACATCCCAAACATTTGGAGCAGCTAATCCTCTCCAACCCATTCCGTATTCACCAATATGCAGTGCAGGAATATCTTGTGCAGCAATTCCTAACTCTTGCATTAAAATCTCATTAATGAAATTTTCTTCGTGCAATGCCAATGCATTCTTAACATCAGCTGGAGTTGTTGCCCCTGTAGATAAAATATCTAAAGGCATATACTGAGAAATACTCACCTCGTCAAGACCAGCAATGTATTCTCCAATTTTTAAGCGCGTTGTTTCTGTTACACCCGGACGGTCTAAAAATAAATTAGGGTCTTCAACTTCGTTACTTGGTGTAATTCTTTGTAAATATTCATCGTGGTTTTCAAGTCTTCTCAAATACTCAAAATGATGACAGAAATTATGACCTAGTGTAATATGTTGTGCTACATCTGCATAATCTGTTGCTAACAATGTTCTCACTTCCTCTCTTAAAGCAATCCATTGTTCAGGATAGTTAAGCATTGCATCCATTAATTCTGCTCCTAAATCATATCTAATTGGAGTTATTGGTGCACCTGCTTCTCTAATCGACTCTGCAAGCATTTGTAAACCAGGTAAAATAATTCTCTCCTTGTAACCAATACTTGCATCTGTTGGATCTAGTTGATCAAATTTCCCTCTCCAATCTTGCCCACCAGGAATAGTATTTAAATTATCTCTAGCATCACCTAAAGGCATAGCAAATTTTATAGGGTCTACATGAGGACGGTAGTTTACATAAAAACCTTTCTGAATTAATGATTTTATCACCGTTTTCTGTAAAGCAATTGAAGGTGTTTTCTCTCTTCCATCTAAAGTAGTGATAATTCCTTCTGCATAAGTATCGATAAAGTAGGTAAGGTTAATAGAAACATATTCAATACCCCAACTTTCCATTTTACCAATATGCTCTGTATAGTTTTCAAAATGAGATACATCCCATGTTGTCCAATGTATACCTATTCTAGAGGGTTTTTGGTTAGTTGTATTTATTATAATTTGAACTGTTTTTGAGGCTGATTTACCCTCATTGTCTACTACTGTAAGTGTAACAGCATGAACCCCAACTGCAAAAACTACTTGTGCAGTTGCTCCATTTGCTATTTCAACTCCATTTTCAAACCAAGTATATGATACTATTTGACCATCTGTATCAGTACTATTTGTAGCATCTAAGAGAATAACTTCTTCTCCGTTTTCATCTGTATCTGTAACCGTAACCCCATTAGTTGCTGCAATTGGAGGTAAATTAACACCTACTGCTTGTACCGTTATTTCTACTATATCTACAGAAGAAGCACCTTGGTCGTCTCTAACTTGCAACTGAATACTTGTTGTCCCTACTGGAAGTTCTAAGTTTACTATTTCACCTTCTGCCACAATTACACCTGCATCTATCCATGTAAAATCTGTAATTGTGCCATCCTCATCGCTACTAGCAGACCCATTTAATGTTACAGTTGCTAAACCATTTCCGTCAGTGTCAGAAACCACTTGATTGTCACCAGCTCTCGCAACTGGAATTTTATTTGCAGGATTTACCACAGATACCGTAATATCATCCTGACTTGTCGCTCCTTGATTATCTGTAACTTCTAGAGTAATCAAATGATCGCCTAAAGAAAGTGATAAAACAGGAGTGCTTCCAATCCCGATTTCTACACCATTTTCTGTCCAAGAATAATTTACAATTGATCCATCCGAATCAAAAGATGCAGCACCAGAAAGGGTTACATTAGCTAAACCATCTTTGTCTTCATCCTCTACAATTAAATCAATACCAGCATTGGCTACAGGAGCTCTATTTTCGCCAGAAGTAATTACTCCTCTTAAGTTATCAATTGTTATAGTTCCGCTACCTGCTTCACCTCCAAAGTAAAATGCAATTTGTGTAATTGAACCTTGATCAACTGTACCATTTATTGCACCGCCCCAACTTGGGTTTTCAAAATTGGAGAATGGTAAATAAACGTCTTCATTACCTTGAATTTGAACAGAAGCCTCCCAATATTCTCCAGAACTTTCTAAAAACTGAAGTAAAAGAGTACGATTTGAGTTATCACCTTTTAAGGCAAAGCCAATACCATCATACCCCAATAAATTTGCATTAATTGTTCTTGTAATACCTGCGTATGAAGAGAAATCATACGTTAACTTCATCCCTTGAACACCTTCAGAAGGAGCGTTTATATCTGTACTTACATTTACAGTACCTCCGCTAGGATTTTGAACCCAAGCCGTTGCTATGGTAGAAGATGTGTAACTCTCAAAATTATCTATTATAGGCGAAGGTAATTGCGTGATAAAAGATTGCGTTCCTCCATCAATTGTTTCTTCATATAACGAATTATAGGCAGTTACTGACCAATAATATGCTGTGAAATTTGACAGCTTTTTTGAAGATACAAACGACGTTCCATCAATACTTAATTCATCAATAATTGGGTTAGACAAATCACTTGATGTAGAAACAGTTAAGTGATAAAATTCTGCATTATCAGATGTGCTCCAAGCAAATTCTGTAGCCGTAGTAGGTACATCATTCGATAAAGGTAACACAGGAGAAAAAATGCCAACTGGTGGTGGAGGTGCTTGTGTAGAAAAAGTACTTACGTTACCCGCTACTTTATTTCCAATATAATTACTTGCTTCTACTTGCCAATAATACGTAGTGTTGTAAGCTAATTTATTTGACTGATCTAAAGAAAATGAAGTCCCTTTAATATCAGAATATACAGTAGGATTACTTAGGTTACTCGAAGTAGAAATAGTTAATGTATAATTAGAAGCAAATTGAGCTCCTTCCCATGAAAAAGTAGGGATTACACTAACACTTTCCGCTGAATTTGTTGGTGATAATTTACCGAAATCTCCAGGTGCAGATTGGATATTTTTCTCTAACATTCGTTGTCCGTGAGCCGTAAGTACAGGTGCTGTATACGGATCAAAACGTGAATACTGATGTCCATCTCCTGGCCACTTTACACGGTATAACCAAATCTCATCTACTGGCGTTTGTGTATCACAGCCACCTTCAATTACAGTGGTGTAACCTGGAGTTGGGGGTTCTGAAGCCGATGTATTAATACCAACTAACATCCACGAGCAATCCCCTGCCATATTTGTTTCGTTAATAATATCTGTATAAGCTTTCATTACCTCGGCTCTTTCCTGATCTTTGGTTAAGTCCCAAGTACCCGTATACGCTTTATCGTACTCTTCCATAATACAAGGTTTATTTAAACCATGTGCTACTTCTACGTGGTAAGCTGTCCATATTTCACCCCATTCTAAATCCTTGCTCCAATTGTCTGTTGCATAATTATGAATAGTCCCAAAATCAATATTTGGTAGGTTGATTAGCCCGATCCAATCTCCTTGCCCACCTGCATATTGCCAATCTTGTGTAAGTAAATCCTTTCCATTGGCTTCTCTTTCTGCATTTATCTGATTTACCTCATCATAAGAATAATTAAAAAGCCCCTCATCTCCCATACTTACCATATGATATGGGTCTTTACTTTTTATATAAGTAGACATCTCGTCTGCCCAATTTACATATGCTCCAACAGTAGCAGAAGTAGACCTCGCTTCGTTTGTTAATTGCCAAGAAAAAACGGTAGGATCGTCAGCATACTTTCTCCCCGTAACAGTGTTTGTTCTCTCTAACCAAGAATCTACATACTTCTTATAGATGTTTTTCATCTCAGGGTTAGTGTAAAAATCTGTGGCAGCACCACCCGTCCAATTGGCGTATTGTTGCATACCTCCAAAGTCCGACCAATAATTTACAAAAACTGGAATACACTTAAGGTCCCTTTTTTCCAATTCTGCCATAATAGAATCCATGTGTTGGTATCCAGCCTCGTTGTACGTGTAAGGAGCAGATTGGAAACTGTAGCCATCATGTACTTTTTCTCCATCCATAAAAAACCACATTCTTACCACCTTCTGGTTTAAGCAAACCATACCATCTAAGATATCTTTTGCCATATCCATAGATTTGTACATCATGTAGTAGTTGTTCGTACCAGAAAAATAATACGGCTCTGTACTGCCATTTTGGTTATTCCTCATAAACAGTGTGTCTTGAGCATAAACAATTCCAGTTGGTACCTCTGGATTTTGTGCTTGAACATTGGTAGTGTTTAGGCAAATCACTACAAAGAGCAAAGTGCTCCATAGTGATAAAAAGTAAGCCCATTTCATTTGTTTCATACTTTTCTTCATAGTTAAGTTTGCAAAAAATTATAGTGCTAAACTCATGACTTTTGAAGGAGCAAATGGGGTGTTTTTTTAAAGATTAGTGGATAAAAAAAATATCCACCTTTTAATTTACAGCCATTTAAAGTACTTTAAAGCTACTTTTTTAAATAAAAGTCAAAATCTTTATCATTTTGTATTTCTTCATTTTTATAATAAGATTTTCTATACTGACTTGGAGATTTCTTTTCTTGTTTTTTAAAAGTTTTACTGAAATACTTCGGGTCTACATATCCTACTTTATAGGCTACTTCAGAGATATTATCTGTAGTTGTTGCTAATAAAAGCTTGGCCTTTTCAATACGTTTGTATTTGATGTAATTGACTAATGTAGTGCCTTTTGCTTGTTTAATTTTTTGTAATAATACAGGTCTACTCAACCCCAAAGAACGTTCTATATCTATCACTTGAAAATCGGTATCAGCTATATTTTCAGAAATTAATTGGTCTATATCTTTAATAAATTCATCTTCTAAAATTGATGAGAACTCTTGTTTCTTCTCTTTAAAAAACAAAATTCTATAAGGAAATAACGATAATATAAATACAGCTATCAATTCGATAAATAATTTCATATAAAAGTTAAAAGCAATAGACTTAAATATCTTATTAGGTCTTTCGATAGTATTTAAATTATAAAATTCGAGAAGGATAATTAGTAAAAATAACACACAACCAAATAGAAGATTATACCTATTTAGAAAAACATTTTTTGCTAGTAGATTTCTTTTCATAGTTAATTTATTCGTGAGACTTCATTTAGGATATTATTCAAATGTAAAGAATACGTTTATTAATTAAGTAGTCATTTTTTAGTTATTAAAGGTCATATCTTTCCCTATTGTATTAAATAAAGAATAGACAATAGGTAATTATTTATCACGAAAGAGCAATACAGTTCTTTAAACATAGTTTTATTTGTAATATTTGTCTCTTAGTGAAATTTTAAAAATAGTATTAAAAGAGTTCGATATAGAATGTAGGTGATGGTGAGTTTAGAAACTCATATGGAGATTGTCAAAGTGCTAGTATATCTGAAAATAGTGTATTGAAGTTCAAGGTGAATGTAATGCAGTAAACACTATGATAAATATGCAAAAAGCAACCAAAAATGAAGTTAGTGGATTCTTTCTTGATAATAGAGTGATGGTTATATTACCAAATAATGAAAATAGTACAATTTCAACTGAGGATAAAGATTGTGAAAATAATAGTGATTGTTAGTAGATATGTTTGTTTATTTATTTTTCTGATTGGTTTTTCATGTACGAAATCACAAAGTAATAAAGAGGATCTAGAATATTGTAATATAGTTACTCTTGCACAAGATGATACTATAAAACGAAATTTGATAAGAAAAACAATAAGTGAATTTGTTAAATATGATCTATTTAGAAACAATAGAGGAATAGTACAAATAAGCATTTACCCTGATAGTTTAGGTGGTGAAAAGTGGTATATCACTGCTAAAATTGAAGATGATTATCAAAGATATAATGATGTTTCTTCAATAATTGAAGATTTCCATGGAGATTTAATACATTATTATTATGAGGATAAAGCTTCAATATTAAAGAGAAAAAACCGATCAGAAAATGACAAAGACAAAATCAGAAATTGTTTAGAATACGCTATTGGAAATCGTGTCTATCAAAAACCAACTAAGAAAAAAAGATGGTCAAGATTGAAAATGGGTGAAAGAGAATTGGGTGGTGTAAATAGAGCAAAAACTGGATGGCCGGCTACTAAGACAGTTTTATTCAATGCAAAAGGAGAGTATACAGTCTTGAATTGGTCTTATGGTTGTTCTGAGAAATGATCATTCTTCTCTCAAGAAGATAATGAAGGATCAGATTATATAACTGATCCTTTTCATATAGAATATTGTATTTAAAACAAAAGAATTACTTTCATACTGAATAAATTCATATGTTTTTATTAAAGCACCATTAATATCATAGATTTTAATTTCATCAATGTTATTCATAAAATTAGAATTGCCTTCAATATTTAGCTTTCCTTTTACAGGATTAGGATAGATATGGTAGGTAAAATCTTCTAGAAGATTATTACCTATTACTCTTGATGAACTAAAATGAGGGATAAATCCCCCCCCATTTTCAATACCACCAGGACCTGAACCAGACCCAGATGAACAAGAAGCCGGTACTGAAAAAGAAATATAAGGTCCTTTTACACCATTATTAAGAACTAATCGTAGCATAACTAATACATAATCATTAGCTCTACTCAAATTAAAATTCGCTTAATACCCAAACTCATTGCTAAATCTCAATAGTTCATTTTTAATAACTAGGAACAAATCTTTTTCTGAATATTTCTACAAACTAAATTTCAAATATTGCAAAGGGTCCAACTCCTTCTTGGAATAGATTTCCTCATAGATTTAAAAACCTGATCTTGCACAATTTGTTACTTCCTTGCTACAACTAAAAGTTCTAAATTGAAATTATACAGCTTGTACTTTTGTCGTAATGCATTCATATCTTTATCATCTTCTTACCACTTGGTCAATTCTGCGGAATATACTTTCTGATAGAAATCTCATAAATTAATCATCAATGAATCTATTTTCTATATCTATCACTTGAAAATCGGTATAAGCTATTTTTTTAATTAATTGGTCATATATTTCCCTATTGTATTAAATAAAGAATAGACAATAGGTAATTATTTATCACGAAAGAGCAATACACTTCTTTAAACATAGTTTTATTTGTAATATTTGTCTCTTAGTGAAATTTTAAAAATAGTATTAAAAGAGTTCAATATAGAATGTAGGTGATGGTGAGTTTAGAAACTCATGTGGAGATTGTCAAAGTGCTAGTGTATCTGAAAATAGTGTTATTGAAGTTCAAGGTGAATGTAATGCAGTAAACACTATGATAAATATGCAAAAAGCAACCAAAAATGAAGTTAGTGGATTCTTTCTTGATAATAGAGTGAAAGTTATATTACCAAATAATGAAAATGGTACAATTTCAACTGAGGATAAAGATTGTGAAAATAATAGTGATTGTTAGTAGATATGTTTGTTTATTTATTATTCTGATTGGTTTTTCATGTACGAAATCACAAAGTAATAAAGAGGATCTAGAATATTGTAACATAGTAACTCTTGCACAAGATGATACTACAAAACGAAATTTGATAAGAAAAACAATAAGTGAATTTGTTAAATATGATCTATTTAGAAACAATAGAGGAATAGTACAAATAAGCATTTACCCTGATAGTTTAGGTGGTGAAAAGTGGTATATCACTGCTAAAATTGAAGATGATTATCAAAGATATAATGATGTTTCTTCAATAATTGAAGATTTCCATGGAGATTTAATACATTATTATTATGAGGATAAAGCTTCAATATTAAAGAGAAAAAACCGATCAGAAAATGACAAAGACAAAATCAGAAATTGTTTAGAATACGCTATTGGAAATCGTGTCTATCAAAGACCAACTAAGAAAAAAAGATGGTCAAGATTGAAAATGGGTGAAAGAGAATTGGGTGGTGTAAATAGAGCAAAAACTGGATGGCCGGCTACTAAGACAGTTTTATTCAATGCAAAAGGAGAGTATACAGTCTTGAATTGGTCTTATGGTTGTTCTGAGAAATGATCATTCTTCTCTCAAGAAGATAATGAAGGATCAGATTATATAACTGATCCTTTTCATATAGAATATTGTATTTAACATAACCTGTGTTATAAAATTGCAAGGGTAACTAAGAAAATCTATTTGTAAATATCAATACTACATATTATTTAATAGTGTATTTAAGTGTACATCAGTTAACTACTAATGCACACTTCTTAATTTATTAATTATTTTCTTGTGGGTATCCTCCGTAGGGGTAATGAGGACTATCTTCTCTTTCGTTTTCAAAGATCTTGATAACCTTCTTCACTAACTCAGGATACTGCTCTGCAATATTTTTTGTCTCAGAAATATCTTCTTCTAAATTATAAATTTCTACAGGTTTATTTACACCGTATCTAACGGCTTTTAACTGACCAATACGTACTGCTTGTCTAAAGTTTTTTGGACTTCGGCCATTGCGCTGAAACTCCCAATTTAAGTACTCTCTATCAACAGGTTTTTTACCTTTTAAAACAGGAACAAGAGATATACCCTCGTTTGTTTTTGGAGTTTTTATTTTTGCAACGTCAGAGAAAGTAGCCATAAAGTCAATTCCACCACCAATAAAATCATTGTCTATACCTTTAGCCGTTTTACCAGGCCAATACATAATTGTAGGTACACGTACTCCACCTTCGTATACATCTCTTTTATAGCCTTTCAGATCACCATTACTATTAAAAAATTTGTAATCGTGGTGTTCTCCAGTTGGACCGTTATCACTTGTAAAAACAATGAGTGTATTTTCTAATTCACCCATTTCTTCTAGTTTAGTTAACATTCTACCAATTTGCTTATCCAACAATGTAATTTTTGCTGCGTGTCTTCTTTCTTCTGCTGGCCAACCTTTATCGGCATAAAGTTCTTTATTGTTAATGTAGAATTCATGAGCATGAGGTGCTCTGTACGACATGAATAAAAAGAAAGGTTTGTCTTTATCTACTGTATCTAAATATTTAAATGCCAATTCCGATCTAAACTCATCTTTAGAGTCCCATTCTTTTTCGTTATAATAAATAGAATCTTGTCTTCCATTAATCCAATGTATTTGCTCGTCAAATTTTTCTCCTTTGTTAGAGATTCCCCATTGTTCTTGAATAGCATAATCAAAACCTCTGCCATAGGCCCAAGTACTTAAATCTTCAGGAACACCCAAATGCCATTTTCCAATAAAAGCCGTTTGGTAGCCTGCCTTTTTCAAAACTTCACCTAGTGTTTTATCTTCTTTTGATAAAGAAACCCTCTCAAAATTATCATCTTCTATATAATACCCATTATTCCCTCTAATTGCGTTTCGACTAGAGTTTACACCCGTCATTAAAACTGCTCTTGAAGGCGAACATACTGGGCTTCCTGAATAGAAGTTTGTAAAACGGATTCCCTTTTTTGCAAGAGCATCTAAATTAGGCGTTTTTATCACTTCCTGACCATAACAACCAAGTTCTCCATACCCTAAATCATCGGCAAGTAGAAATACAATATTTGGTCGTTTATCTTGTGAGAAAATAAAATTAGGGACAAGTCCCAACATCATTAGTAGTACAAAATATTTTTTCATTTTTAAATTAGATTAGACTATTTGATAGTTAAAAAAATCCATTGATTAATGTTATGGAGTTCTTTACAAAAGAGAGGATTACATTGAAAAAACTAGGATAGTAAATTTTCAAAAATGAGCGAATATCTATTTTGTGCTAAATATTTGTAGAAAAATGCTCCAAAAACACGTCATTAGGCTATTTTACCTACTTTCTTAATAAGTATTGTTGGGTATATCCACCTTTCTTTTATAAAAAGTGTTTAGTAGTTGCCTATAAATAAAAATAATTTTGATATTGATATTTACAGTTAACTACATCATAAAGACGTTTTGAATATTTATTTTATTGAAGTACTTTTTTGTTTATTCTCTTATACTTCTTCATAGATTTAATTTGCTCTTTTGTTAGATTTTTGTCTTGTAAATACCAGTAAGCCCTCCTAGAAAAAATTGTATTATTTGATAGATATCTCCCAACATAAGCATTGATTTCCTCACTCTCTAATTGTCTTTTATCAAGTAAATGAATAAAGGCGTCGAACTCTGCATAATCTGTAATGAGAGGAAGGTTTATGTATAAATCAGCTACAAATTTAGAAGAGATATTATGTGTTGAATTAAACAAATTACGTAAAAAATGAATATGCTTTTCTGGTGTGATTTCATGAAACCATTCTGTACAGTAAATATCAAAATCAGATGGCTTTGCCTTCTCTAAATAATTGACCAATAACCGAATTTGGTCATCTGTATATAATGCTATTGATGTTGTAAGCTCTCTCCAAAGTGCACTACTGTACAACTCCTGATTTATTATTGCATTTATAGCATAATTTTGTTGATTTCTTCTTCTACTTTTTAAGGCCTCTAATAACCTATCGTCAGATAAATTTTCTGCGGAATAGTTTCTAATTTCTTCAACAGCATCACCGTGTACCCAATGCCATAGAGTGTAGCAAGTCCATGTTGCTCCAATAATAGATTCTCCTTCTTCTAACATTATGGCTGTAGCTCCAGAACGTCCATCTAATTCATCTCCTTCGCCATGTGCATAGGTTTTTGTAATTTCTGCATAAGTCAAATTTTTAAAAGGAGATTTTTTATCTGATAAAATTTCATGTAGCAATTTATAATCACTTGTGTTAAATGGAACAACTTTACCGTTTTCTAATTTCTCTAAAGTTGCTCCATTTATCATCTTAAATTCTTGATATTCACCAAATTTATTCCAGACCACTCTAACAGGCACAACTTTACAAACTTTCTCTGCACATAACACAGATTTTACATCAATATAATACAACTCATTATTTGATGAATTTAAATAATATGCTCCCGTTTCTCCTTTTGTAAGTCCCGGATGTTTAAGATATACTTTCTTTCCTTTCAATTCTTGTATATCTCCCATGCCTACTATTACAAATAATAGAGCTATTATAAGTGCTATTTGTGAGGGTCTAGTTTTCATTTATGCGTAACAACGAACTTCAAATAATGTAATATTTTCTTTGCCCCAAGTTTCTTTAAGACGTAATCTAACACCAGTAGTTTTTACTTGATCAAATTGCATTTTAACTAGTCGAGTAATATTGTTATCCACTGAGCTTACAGTTTGCCAAACTCCATTTTTTCTAACTTCTACTATTGCAGATTTCACTAATTCTGGAGGAATTCCGATGATTTGTCCTTTATTTTTTTCAGGGTTTTTATGCATCATAATCTTACGCTGAAGGTTGGTATCTCCTTTAAATTCAACGCTAGATAGATAAATAGGCTTTTCCCATTCCATTTGTAAATATGCATTAATTCCTTTTGATTCCCAATGGTTTACTTTTCCAATTTCTTTCCTAGAAATTCCATTGGTTAATAATTTCACATTACCAGAGTTGGTAGAGGAGGCAATGATTGTATTTGCGTTACGTAGTAAATCTTTAGGATCTTTTGCAGGTCTGTTAGGAATAAAAACATCATCACGAAGTAACTGCTCCTGCAATACATCAATCTTATTGTTCGCAATTTTCCGAGGTGTCCAATTGTTTTTAACGCACAATGCTGCTGCAGTTCCAGAAGCTTGTCCCATTAAACCACATGTTGCTTGAATTCTTGTAGAAGACAGTGCCATGTGGGTAACACTTACATTCCTGCCGGCAAAAAGCAGATTACTAATGTTCTTAGAATATAAACTTCTAAAGGGTACTTCGTATAGTTTATTAAATTTTGCATGGAAATAACTTGGACGCTGATCTGGGCTTTCTATTCCACCTGGGCAATGTTCATCTAACGACCAACCTCCATAGGCAACTGCATCTGGAAAATGCTTGTAATTTTGTAAATCATTTTGATTAAGAAGGTAGTCTCCCATAAACCTACGTGACTCTCTTCTGCCTGGTACTGAACCTACCCAATCTAATGCAATATTTTCGGATTCTGGATAGTTTCCAGAGTTTTTGACATAGTCCCAAACACCATGCATGTACCCCAATAATTTATGTCTATTTTCTTCTTGATCTGCAACAATATCAAAATCACTACCTAGTTCTACCCACCAGAACCCCTCTTTCATTTGCTTAATTTTACGGTCATGCATTTTCTCTGCTTCGTACTTTATTGCAAATGTTGGAGGAATATATTTTACTGGGCGCCCCATATCTTTTGTAATCATCATAACAGATGCTCCCATTTGCCAACCGTCTGCTTTTTCAGGAGCAAAAGATTCACCAAACTCAGTTCTTGCTTCTCTTCCAGTTCTGTATTCTGCTCCTGCTTGTGCAGCCATTAAACCATCTCCAGAACAGTCACAAAACATTTTAGCATTAATGGAATAATAAGTTTCTGTAGACCCTTGCCAGCACAAGATTGACGTTATTTTATCTTTGTCAGTAGTTGCATCAATGGCCTGAGTATTAACCATTACAGTTAGGTTTTCTTGGCGCGTACAATAATCGTAAATTACATGGTCCCACATAGGGTAGGATTCTTGAGGATTATAATACCAATTCTCTATCTGAAACTCCTCTATAATGCCTGTTTCTCTTTCTACTTTATGGTCATTTTTCAAATTCTGAACCCCATTAACGGTTACTCGAATTTCTGAAGACGCATTCCCTCCAATCACAGAACGATCACTCAAAAGAATTGTCTTTGCTCCTGTTCTAGCTGATGCCACCGCAGCACAGATTCCTGCTATTCCTGCTCCAACTACTACTACATCACAAGAGATTGTTTTATTTCTATTGGGTACTCCTTTCTTCCCTTCACCAACTTGAAACCAGTTGTCTTTATCTCTATCTCCTACATCAAAAGTAATGTTCTTTTTCTCTTTTGCGTTGCCTGTTAGTGGTAATAAACTAGAGGCTATTACTGCCCCAGATGATTTCTTAAAAAAGTCTCTCCTTTTCATATCAAAAGTAATATTCAGTGCTATTCATCATACATTTCTAAATCAAATATATTTAGAACTACTACTTTTAAGATGTCTATCCATAAATGAAATGTATCTTAAAATAAATCTCCCTTTTAGGTAGTATTTAAAGTGAAATGAGAGAGGGTATTTCATTTTTAAAATGAGAGATACTACTCCTTAAAATCAAAGCATGCAACTTTTTATAAGGTGTTTAGTTCTTTAATTTTTAGGAGTATATCAGTACTATCATTCACTGGATCGTGATGAAGTAACCTATTCATATTTTTATCTACTAAAGCAAAGTGAGACAAAGGCCAACTATAATAAAACTCATTCAAATCTGGAAATAATTTCAAACCTATTTCCTTCATATTTTGTTTTGGTTTTTTCCCTTTAGTATTTACAATAAAGCTTCTATAGTTTGGAGGAACAAGCTTCTCTATATGCTGAATTTTCGAGTTCTTCTCAAACAAAAATACTAGCTCAACATTTAATGCATCAAACTCTTTTTTTCTTTTTATCAACTCCATTACATCCTTAACACAAGGGGAACACCACGTAGCTGTTATCTCTAGTAAAACATATTTTTTAGGAGATTTAGTAACTATAGCTTCTAGCTGATCTAATGTAATAATTTTGACTGTAGATTGAGTTGTATCAAGAGTTGAAGAGTTTACTCTCTCATTATCTATAGCAATAGAATGTGTACTCAATATTGTACTACAAAATAGAAAAAACAATATAGTTTTCATTGCTGTTAATTGATTTAGGTTTTAGTAATAATCAGTTACCGAAAACTAGCATTTTTTGTTTAAACAAAACGCTAGGTTAACATCTGTAAACAATAATAAGATGTCTAATCAACGCATAAAAATGTCTAATAGGTAGAATAAAATCTTAATCATGAAAACACTATTTTCTTTTATGATATGTCTTGGCATATCAATTCAACTATTTGCTCAGTCTGAAAATGTAACGTCTTATACTTTAGAAGATTATACAGAAGACCTAGAAGTTCTTCATTCAATTCTAGACAATAAACATCCTAATATTAATGAGTACCTTACTCCTCAAGAAATAGCAAAAAAGAGGGAGCAATCACTTAGTACACTTACAAAAGAGCCAACTTTCAATAATTTTATTAAGGCATTAGATTATGTAGGAGACGGGCATTTATCGTATTCACTAACAGATGAAATTGTTGATGAAAAAATTAGAGAATACTTATATTTCCCTCTTGGAATATATTTTAATAACGGGAAAATGTATGTCAATGCTACGGATCAAGAATTACCTTATGGAACAGAAATAACTCATATCAATAATCAACCTATTGATGAAATATTAGCATACCTTAATAAGTATATTAGTGGAGATGGTTTTAACAAAAGCAATACAGAAGCCTATTCATCCAACATGTTCTTCATAAATTATGCTTACTTTTTTGAACAACAGCCAACTCAATTTTCAATTAAATATAATGAGTTAAAAACAGGAAAAAATAAAGTTATCAAACTAAACTCTATTAGTTATTATGAAGCTTATGATATTGCTAAGAAACTAGTTTACCCTATCAATTATTACGAAAAAGAACAATCGATTTATGGTAGATATTATACAGATAAAAAGGTTGGTGTTCTGACAGTTAATTCTTTTGATTTATCAGAAACCTATGCTTATAAGAAGTTTAGTGAATTCTTTAAAAAAATGAATCAAGAAAAATATAACGATGTTATAATTGATATTAGAAACAATTTTGGGGGTGATCCTAATATTTCTGCTTTATTATTTTCTTTCTTAACAGACACTACATTTAAGCACAACTTCAATTATAAAATGAAGTCTATAAAACTTAAAAAAGAATATTTAGTTGATGAAAATAGAAGTCCTTTTAAAAATGAATTGATTGATGACTATGAAAATTATTTATATCAAAGGTTTGATACTTTAAATAATGAATACGTTGGTAATGAAAGACTTTTTGATAATCTAGTAAGAAATTACCCTAACGATAAAGACAATTATACAGGAAATGTATATGTTTTGGTAGGTGGAAAAACATTCTCTGCTGCAGTATATTTTGCCGATATTTTTGATAGGCATCACCGTGGTGAAATAATTGGTAGAAACACAGGAGGAGATAAAAATCAGACTTTTGCTGGTATGTTTATTTTTTATGAATTACCAAATACAAAAATCTTAGTAAGATTACCATTATTTAAGCTGATGTTCTCTAATCAAGATGTACCAATGGGACCATTAAAACCAACGATTACAATTCCTGAAAAGGACTTTGAAAGATATTTCAAATTGAAACAAGATGCAGATATGCAATTCATTTTTGATAATTTAATTCATCATAAAAATTAAACCAATCTAAAAGTATCAAATACTAAAAAGACCCTAAATAATATATTTAGGGCCTTAAAACCTTATTTCTGTATATGCTTAATTAACTATTATTTTCCTGTTCTTAAATGACTTATCTGTCATCTGAATTCGTAAAATATATACACCTTTTCTAAAAGAAGAGAGTGCAATATTTTCAAAATCTGCTACCACTTCTTTCATTAGTTGACCTTGAACATTGTAGATAAAAACACCTTGAATCCCTTTCCCACTAACATTTATAACATTTTGAGTAGGATTTGGATATACCTTTACAATGTTCCTATCTGTAATGATGTCAGTTACATCACTTACTTTTTCAATTTGAATTGTCCCGAAATATACATTTGCAGTTACTAGCTCATCATTTTTTAACGGTATTTGAAAACGGACTTTCCCTTGTTCTATTGGTACACTTAACTTAACCTTTTGTGTAAGTGTTATCCATTTTCCTTTTTCTATGGTATTTAGTGTAAAGGGAACAGAAACCCAAGGATCTAAAAATTGAAAATAGAACTTATTTAAGGTATTCTCTGACGTTAAAAAAACATCTATAGATAGATTGTATTCTCCTGCTTCCAACACATCTACAAATAAAGTGTTACTTTCTAAAACAGTCGAGACTATAGGTCCAGATAATGTATCTGAGAGTAAACTATTTGTTGTTGCTCTAGCGTCTAAAAAAAATGATGACACCATTAAAACTATTATTGATATATTAATGTAAGACATATTATAATGCTGTTTGTAATTCTACATCTAAGAAAATAAAGCCACCGCAAGGAATTTCTACTTCTGCTTCTCCAGAAGAAACGCTTATTGTTTTACCAGAAAGTATGTCTGTAATTTTCACTGGATTTACTGTATGAAAAGTTAATTTTGCAGTTTTAGCGCTTGGATTTAAATACCCTCCATCTATTAATGTTACTCTTAGGTGTTTGGCATCTGACTGTGCTGCAACCCATGCAACATCACCCGTTACATTAAGTGGAAGTAGTTTTGCTTTTTCTTCAATTTCTTCTTTAAAAGTGGCAGAATATGAAGGTGCTGTAAAGGACGAATTCCCATCTGCTGAATAAAATTGATCTCCATCAGAAATAAATTCAGAAAGAATATCTTTATATAAAGGGTGTAAATGATCTACTAAATTACCTCTTGGTAACTCTTCTGGCACAAAATGCTTGTTTTGCGGTGGCGTAATTAGCACAATACCATTCGGATATGTGGGTAAGAAATTTAAACGTCTATCTTTCACGTTTGCAGTTATTCTAGAAAAATCCCATTCGTTTGTTGGAGATGCAGGCCAAGAGCCATTCAATCTATCAAAAAGCATGTTTGTCTCGTCCTTTCTACCTTCATCAAACCATGTTAACCATTTTACTCTATTGCCATCATGAATAAACCTTTCTGTAGGATTAATAATGCTTAAATGCACTGGCGATATGCTGACGATTTCTTCTCTTTTAGGCACATAAATCACACCTTTTTCTACCATTTCCCATAGCACACTTGTGTACTGCTGGTCTACTGCAAAATTATTGATATAACGTGCACCACAAGAAATATTGTATACCATTTGGCGTAAGAAATGATTGGGTAACATTTGATGCGAACGCTGGCGTAAACGAATATAACTAGGGTTGTCTCTTGCACTTCTTACCCCCCAATTATCTAATGCTCCACTAGACCAAACACCCATTCTTGCAGCAATAGAAATTTCCATTGTTTTATCTGTTGTTTCTTCCATTGAAGGGACAAAAACATCAGAAAACTCACCACTCAATACCCTACTCCAAAACGGTTTGTAAATAACCGATGACCAGAATAAATGTTTTGTACGAATGCTAATTGTAAGGTTTTTACCTTTCCCATATTCTGCCAAAGGATAGAGGAGATCATTCATCACAAATTCAAACTCTGCTGATGTACTTTCTAACTCTGGATATATAAAATTGATCCGTTTTCCCTTAGCTGCATCAATAAGTTTTTTCTTTGTATCTACACTATAAAAATAAGGATCATTTCCATGCCCTCCCCACGTATTTAAACCAATTCCTTCTTCATAAAGTGGTGTTAACGTCGATAATACTTCATCTTGTGTAAGTGTATATTTTTTACGCCCATCTCTCTTATTTTTATAAGTCTCATTTTCCATTGCAGACCTGTCCCAGTTTTCTACTTTGGGCATGTGCTTATTGGCATAAAACTGAGCACCATAAGAATTAGAATTCATGGCCTCAATTATAGGCCCTGTATATTCATCTTTTTCATCAGATACAAAATAAACTTCTAGCGGTTCTCTCTCCCTATTTGGTCTTTGAAAACTAGCTACTTGTTCTCTAACTGAAGCTGAATTATCTAAAATTTTAGCAATATTACCAGGAGGTTCCAATGCAGGAAACTCCTCTACCCAATCGTTATTATTAATATCTATAACATGAATACAAGAACCACCACTCTGAGCACTAGCCAATAATAAACGGTTATTTTGAGTATCTTTAAAAAGGTCATTAAATGCATAGTTATTTGGTATTATTTTACGTTCGTCATCTGAACTATATGTAGTGGAAAACAGAAAAATACGTGAACCAAACAACGTTAAGTAATTTGTTTTCCCCTCAAATTCTATCACTTCAGGTTCTACAATTCTATAACCAAACCTATCAAATTCTTTTTGGATATCTGGGAAGAATATGTATTCACGAGTTTTATCTTTTAAGTCATATACCTCAAATTGAGAATCTGTTACAGCTGTAGATGTCCCCATCAATACTTTTACTTTACCGTCTACTTTCACAACGTTTAAACCTCCTACTGGTTTTCCTAAATCTGCACTTACAATTTCGTAAGGAGTATCTTCAAAAGGTTCAAAAAAGTATAAAGTTCCATCGCCAGCATTTCCATTGTGAGTACCTTGAACTAATAAACGCTCGCTCCCTTCTTCATCATAAAACTTTTTCAAAAAATTATTGATATGTTTTTTCCCTGTTGGAATTACATCTTTCCCCCAAGCCTTATCTACTGAATAGGATGTGTTTTTGATTTCTTTTTCTAACCCACCATCTTTATTTATATACAGAATACTCATTTCAAACCCACCCGTTACTACGTATGCATTTCCATCGTGATGTGCTACTGTAACCGAAAACAAAGGAGCTTCTGTATGCTTGTATGACCAAAGAAGTTGTCCATTATGATCAAGGCAATATAAAGTACCATCTGCATTAGCAGCTAGAATTTCATCGTTTCCATCTTTGGTAATATCTTCGCACCAAATATCGTGATTCGTATAGCCAGACAACTCATTTTGCCAAAGGATATTCCCATCATAATCTATCCCCATAAGCAATCCATCGAAATCACTTGCAACAATATATGTAGTTTTGTCTCTTACTGCTGTGCTTACATTTAGTATTGTTTTTCCTGTTTCAATACTGTATATGTGCTTTAATTTGGGATTAGAAATTACCTTTAAATGCATTGCATCTATGGTATTGGTTGGGTCTTTTTCAATAGCCCAAAAGGATGTATTATCGGCAGTCCAATCTAACGACTCGTTCTTATTAAAATCGTAAACAAAATCATTTTCCTGTGCTCGTACCTCTAGTTGAATAAGACAGATAATTGCTATTATTTTTATTAACTGACCACATCGGTATTGTACTATATTTTGTGTATTTAGAGTAAAATTCAATATCATTTCAAGTTTGTGCTTTTACTGGTTAAAAATAGATAGAGTCATGAAATTTGCGTCTTTTCTATAAGAATTTTGTCCTTACAGATACGTAAAGTGTGCCTATCTGTGTATTTCATTTTTTTGTTTTCTAAAACCTGATTTAAGACGAATTAGAGCATAAAAAAAGGACTAAGACCGAAACCTTACTCCTTTTCATTTCTACTAAAAAGCACTTACCTTAATTTATAAGTTTCTGTTTTTGAATAATCTCCACCTCTTAACACCACAAAATCGTGAAGCATTTGCTGTAACTTCTCTTTATTTTCTTCAGCTAAATTTCGTTGTTGCTTCACATCTTCTTTCAAATTATAAAGTTGAAAATCTGCTGCATTTCCAATTTCTATATTTACTTTTTTAAGTGATGCTGGCCCCTTATATGGTGGTATTAAGATCCAATCTCCTTGTCTAAATGTTGTTCTTGATGTCGCTTCTAATATGAGTTCATCTCTCCCTACATTTGATTTACCTAAGAAAGTACTCATTAAATTTTGAGCATCATTTGTACCCACCTCTACTCCAACTAATTCTGCTAAAGAAGGCAATAAATCCATCTGGCATACCAATGCATTCGATACATTTGGTGTAATTTTCCCTTTCCAATAAGTAATAAAAGGAACTCTAGTGCCCGCCTCAAAAAGACTGTATTTACCACCTCTTAAACCTGCAGTTGGTGTATGTATTCCTAGTTTTTCTTCGGCATCATCATAATACCCATCATTTAAAACTGGTCCATTATCACTTGAGAAAACAATTAACGTATTATCTAGTACGCCTTCCTCTTCTAGAGTTTTCATAAACTCACCAATCATCCAGTCAGCTTCAACAATTACATCTCCACGAGGCCCCAATCCAGACTTTCCTACAAATCTAGGGTTAGGTGTTCTTGGTACATGAGGTTGCTGCATTGCATAGTATAAGAAAAATGGTTTTTCTTTATGCTCTTTTACATATGTTTGTGCTTTCTCTAGGAAATGATCTGCCATGTCAATATCAGACCATTTTGCAGATGTACCACCTTTCATAAATCCTATTCTTGGTATTCCGTTTACAATGCTATTGTTATGCCCATGGTGCCACTTCATTGTGGTCAACTCTGGATGAGAAATAGCTGTTGGTTCACCTTCAAAATTTTGTTTGTAATTTATTTCAATAGGATCGTTGGGATCTAAACCTACCACATTTCCATTTTCTATATATACAGTAGGCACTCTATCTTGAGTGGCTGCCATTATGTAACTATAATCAAAGCCAACTTCGTTTGGTCCAAATGTTATTTTTTTGTTCCAATTCACATTTCCATCACCTAAACCTAAATGCCACTTACCTACAATTCCAGTCTGGTATCCTGCTTTTTTAAGCATTTTAGGAACTGTCATTTGGTTTGCTCCAATAATTAAGGGAGCAGTTCCTGGTAATATTTTTGCATTTTTATTTCTCCATGGATATGCTCCTGTAAGTAAAGCATATCTACTTGGTGTACAAGTAGCTGACGAAGAATAACCGTCTGTAAAACGTAGACCATTATGAGCTAAATTATCTATATTTGGTGTTTCTAATGCCTGTGCTCCATAGGCTCCCACATCTCCATAACCTAGATCATCTAAATAGATAAAAACAATATTTGGATGTTGCTGAGTATGGTCTGTTTCGTCTTGTTGTTTAATAGAAGAACAACCATATAATCCAAAAAATACAATGGATAGTAAAATTAAATTTTTCATTAGTTTACTTTTTTATTTCTTGCTTTAAAAACCGCTTGAGCCTCTGATAAATCAACTACTTTTCCTTCTTCTAAAGCAGTCCAAACAGTTGGTAATTCTGCTTTTAGAAAAGCTACAAAAGCGACAGATTTAGGTGCTTCTGGCTTAGTATCCTCAAAACCTCTATCTATATGTTCTGTTTGCCATTCGGCCATATAGCCTTTTAGTTGATCACTTATTTTTTTGTATTTTTCATCGTTAATTAGGTTGTGCAATTCATGTGGATCTTTTTTCAGATCATACAATGCTTCTTCCTCTTTTGATGACGCAAAAAACAAAGATTGGTACTCATTTAATTTGTCTTCTTTATTTAACTTTCGCATGACATGAACTGCCGGACGATTGTATTCTAAATATGCCTGATGTGCATCATAAGGAACATCCGCAAAATAATTCTTAATGTATTTATAACGCTTTGTTGTAATAGCTCTTGATCTATCCTTAATCTCATCCCAAATATCTCTGGCTGAATAAACATAGGTTCTTTCTTCCTTATCAAAAATTGAAGTTCCTGTTGCATAAGTTGGTATTTCAGCACCAGCTAAAGAAAGTATAGTAGCAGATAAATCGGAAAAAGTAACCAACTTATCATCCACTTTTCCACCTTTAAATTCTTTAGGATACCATACGATTAGTGGTATTCTCAATCCAGAATCAAACACATAACCTTTACCTCTAATATTACATCTACCGTTATCACCAATAAAAATAATGATTGTATTATTGTAAGTTCCATTCTCTTTTAACTCATCTAAAAGTAATTGCATTTCGTTATCTGCATATTCTATCTGGTCTAAATATGTTGCCCAATCAAGTCTAATTTCAGGAGTGTCTGCCATAAATGGAGGCAGTACTACATCTTTAGGGTCAACAGGGTGAGCAGATTTTGCTCGTATGTCATTCCACCAATTTCCTCTATGCGTTACTTTTAACTGAACTTGTGCAAAAAATGGTTTTTGCTTGTCATCTGTTTTAGCAGATTTTACATTAAACAACCCAAAATTATCAATACCATTGTATGTCCCAACTGGTTTAAATTTAAAGTTACAATCTATTTTCTCTCCTTTAGAAAACACATTTTCATTTCCAATAATCGTCTTATAGCCAACATCTTGAAGTAATTTAGTTATTGGTACAAACTTATTATCAAGAGGTGTATTTCTATTACTTCTGTGGTTTTGTGCATTGGTAATATTTTGGTGTGCTCCAACCATTAAAGCAGACCTGCTTGGAGAGCATATAGAATTTGTACCAATACAATTTGTGTACTTTATTCCTTCTTCGGCTAATCTGTCAAAAGTAGGTGTTTTTACAGCTTCCATTCCATAACAGGCCAAATCTGTACTGATATCTTCTGCCATCACTAATAAAATATTCGGACGGTCTTGTGCATTTATTATTTGTCCACTAAATAGTAATACAAATAATATGTAATAGTTATTCAATTTCATTTCTTTACGTACTTATTTGTTTGGTTTTACTGAAAACTAAGTTCTCCTATAGTTACATCTTTCTGAATAATTTGAGATGCATTCCCTTTATAATCGTTATTATGAAAAATAATATCTCTTGAAGATTTTATTTTAAAAGCAGGATTATCTGGATATAATGCTGGAAATGTTTCAGTTTTTAAAATTGTATTACCAATAAATTTCAACCCATCAGTATTGGCAACTTCTAAAATTAGATTATCAAAACTCTTAAAAATATTGTGCTCTATTATAATATTAGAAAAAGCATAATTTTGGTTATCATCATCTGTTACTAATCGAATTAAACCTCTACTATGCCCTCCGTGGTTACAATCCTCAAAGATATTCCCTACAATAGTTAAGTTAGATTGACTTCCAGATTCAAACCATTTTCCACTTTCTACAGGTATTAATATTGCTTCCATTTCTGTATGGAAGTAATTGTCTTTTACTAAGGTTTTTTTAGGGGTTGATAACAGTAAGCCTCTTGCCCTGTTTCCTCTAAATGAATTTTTCTCAATTACTACCTCTGGGTAAGCAGAGAGGTTCTCAATCAAATCACCAGATTTAATAGTAGCTGGAATTTCTTCTTTAAAAGTTATCAGTTGGTATCTGTTATTAACCACCTTTATTGTATCTATTGTAAGAGTTTTATAAGGAGAAAATGAATCATCTAAACGTACCAAACCAATGGCGTCACCTTCTTTACCAATAATAAAGCCTTCTTGTTGATGATGTCCCATTCTTACACCCAATGTATGTTTTCCGTTTACATTAACCACCTCTTGATATGTACCATGAATGTTTACAGCATCATCTAACTGGTTTTCAAAAAATGAATTCCGTATTTCAATTTTACCTCTACAGCCTACAAAGTGAGTAGCATCTGCAGTAGTAGAAACTACTCTGCCTTTTGAAGGTGTAATTACTAAATTATTTAAGGTAAGATTAGATGAATTTTCTGCTATTAAACCCATACCTCCGGCATTAAATATTGTTACATTCTGACATAAAAAACCATCTGTATTTTTCACTCTTAATGCTGGAGCAACCCTATTTTCTCCTTGTGCTCCTTTTGTTGTAAGAATTGAACCAATTGGAGGTAATGCTTTTTTATGATTATAAAACCTTAGTACACCTGGTTTAATTTCTTTTACTTTAATACGGTCTTTAACTCCTACTTTTCTTAATGTAAGGTCTTTTCTATCCTGACTATATTTATAATTTATTGATTCAATTTGGTATTGTACTGTTCCTCTTTGCTTGGTTGATATCGGTGTAGATATTTCTGTATTAAAAGCTACAGCCCTACGTTTTTCATCAAATAATATCGTTTGCCCTAAGTCGTGCTCATAATATTCTTTGATAAAATAAACTTGTTCATTTCTTATCTCATAAGGGTATTCCTCTGAAAATTTAACATCAAAAGTATGTTCCTTTAGATTGTTACCCACAACTTTACCCTCACTATGAAACGACATAGCCCAATCTATATCAACATTTTTAATTTTAATGTTATTTCCATTTTCAACTAAGAAAGGAATCATCTTTCCATGGAAAATAAAAGTAGAGCCACTTCCATTAATAATAACGTTCTTTTTACCAATTAATGGAAAAGCAGTCCTTACAAAAACATCTTTATGATTTGATATATAACAAAATTTCTCTAATCCTTTATCTGGATAAAAATGATAGACTCCCTTTTCAAAAAGAATTGTATTTCCCTCTTCACAATTTGCATTTTGTACTTTGTTCAACACATAAGCTGTTGCATCTTGAGTGATTTCTTTGGTGTTTTTAATTATAATTTTTTCTTGAGCAAAAGCAGTACACGTAGTCAATATGAATGCTAAATTAATTGCTATTTTATGTAGTTTATTCATTTTATCTCTAGGTTCATTGTTTTAAAAAACATTTAGAATGCCACTTTTCTAGATGGTTTTTCTACAACACAAAAATGAATAGTAATATTTCGATCTTAGTATTTACCCGTACACAAGGTGTGTCAATACATACAAAAGTGCGTTTATTTAACTTTAATGGTCATTAATTGCTCTTTTGTTGAAAACTGCCTCAAATTTTGGACATAAAAAAAAGGATACTTTATAAAAGCACCCCTTTAAACTATATAATCTAACTACTGTCTATGGTATATATAACGTCTTTATAATCTTTTAAGATTTACACATTCTGCTATTAAAATATCAAAATATAACTTTTAATAGTTATGTGAATAATTAAAATCTTATAATTAAAGTAATAAGTGGTTGTTAAATTAGACATAAAAAAAAGAGCACTCCATTGGAAAGCTCTTTTCTATATAACTACTATCTATACTACTATTATTCTATCTACACATTGTTTAACGTAGAAGTAAAATAGTATTACTAGCAGATTATAACTAAATAGTATCAAATTCTAATTTTTGTGTTATACCTCTACAGTTTTTGGTTTCTCAACCTCTTTGCCGTATTTACCTGGTGTAACTCCATAATGTTCTTTAAACATTCTACTAAAGTGCGTTCGACTTTTAAAACCTGTTCTTAAGTATACTTCAGAAACGGTTAGCTTCTCATTTACAATAAACTCTGCTGCTTTTTTAAGACGATACAACTTTAGTAATTCATAAGGTGTATAATTTGTAATTGCTTTCACTTTTTGATAAAAGTGTGTTCTATTAAGGTGTAGTTCCTTAATAAATATATTGATATCTAATTCTTCATTATCAAGGTGCTCTTCCATAAGTTCGTAGAGTTTCTCCATAAAAACTCTATCGCTTTTATTATTGTTCTTTTTCTCTACTTCTACAGGGAAATCAATTCTAAATCTTTCTCTTAGTTTTTGTCTATTTTTTAATAGCATTTGTGTTGTTGCTACTAAATGTTTCAAATCAAAAGGTTTGCTAATATAAGCATCTGCCCCACTTTCTAATCCAGTAACTTGATCGTCAATAGAAGATCTAGATGTAAGTAACAATACTGGAATATGACTTGTTCTAACATCTGTTTTAATGGCACTACAAAGCTCTAAACCGTTCATTTCTGGCATCAGAATATCACTAATAATTAAATCAGGCCATTCTTCTTCAATTTTGTCCATGCATTTTTTTCCGTTCTCGAATGCCGTTACATTAAAGAATTCTGAAAGTGATGTATAAACAAAATCTCTTAAATCATCATTATCTTCTACATAATAGATGTTTAGCTCTTTCAATGTTTCGTCTATAAGATTTGTAGGTAGCTCAAAGCTATTTGGATGTAATTTCTGCTTCTCATCATCAGATTCAGATGTTAGAATTTCATTAAATCTATTTTCATTAAACGTATCATCTTTACTTACTTGTACAGGAAGTAGTACACTAAAAACTGTCCCTTCTTCTTTTGTACTATCTACATAAATTTTACCATAATGCAATTCTACAATCTTCTTAGAAAAAGCCAAACCTATACCAGATCCAATGGTTGCTGTATTTCTTTCTTCTGATTGGTAATAGCGATCGAAGATATGTGGTAAATCTGTTTGATTAATACCAACACCAGTATCTTGTACTGAGAAAAATAGTTCACCATTTTTAATACCATAACTCAACGTAATAGTATCTCCTTGTCGAGTAAATTTAAACGCATTGTTCAATAGGTTATTTAAAATGATTTCCAGTTTTGGCTTATCTGCAACCACAAATAACTTATTGGCTTCTCCTTCTATTTTTAATGTCTTCTCTGTATGTTCTGCCAACTGATCAAAGTCTTTTTTAACTTCTGTAATCAGTTCTGTAAAATCGAAACTTTTCATTTTCAATTTTAAAAGACTCTGTTCTGCTTTTTGGAAATCTTGTACTTGATTTACCAACTGAAACATCTTTTTTGATTGGCGCTCAATAAGATTAAGATGTTGGAAGGCATCCTGATTCGATTTAAACATTTTAAGTAAAATCTGTAATGGCCCTACTATTAATGTAAGAGGTGTTCTAAACTCGTGTGAGATATTCATAAATAAACGAATCTTTGTTTTGTTCAATTCATCTATTCTATTTCTCTCCATCTGTTCAATGTATAACTTATGCTTTAAAGTATTTAAGCGCAACAAGAATTTTACTATGATAACTAAAATTAGTATTACAATTATTGTATAACCTATATATGCCCAAATAGTTTTCCATATAGGAGGGTGAATTACCAATTGCACTTCTTTAATTGGCGACCATTCTTTTTTAGAGTTTGATCCAGAAGCTTGGAAAGTATAATTGCCTGGAGGTAAACCATTAAAGTTGGCTACTTTCATTTCTGAAGTTGTTGTTACCCATTCTGTATCTTGAGGCAATAATCTGTATTTTACTAGGTTACTTTTAGAATTAGAAAAGTGCAAAGAAATAAGCTCTATAGAGAATACATTCTCATTATAGTCTAATTCTATCTTCTTTGTTTCGTTTAAGACTTTAGTAAGAATTACTTTATCTTTTAAGGTATCTAAGGGATTTATTGTTTGATTAAAAACTTTAAAATCACCCAATAATAAAGTTGGCAATGGAACCTCATTTGTAATTTCATCTGGATTAAAATAACACAAGCCATTTCCCCCTCCAAATACCATTCTACCATCTTTCAAGTACCCTTCTGCAGATACAAAAGGAGAAACAATCACACCATCTTCAATCGAGTAATTTCTAAACTTTTTTGTTTTTATATCAAACTCATTAATTCCATTGTTTGTGGTTATCCATAAGTTATCTTGCTTGTCATATAATATAGATTTTACCGTATTATTATCTAAACCATCTTTCTCTGTATAACTTTTAAAAGTACAAGCTAACTGACTGTTCTTTACCTCGCAGATTCCACCTTGCTCTGTTCCTATCCATAACTCACCATTAGGTAATCTTTGAATACAAGACACAAAATTACTTGATAAAGAATACCTGTTTTCATCAGAATGGACAAACTGCTGCGTTTTCATTTTAGCCAATGCCTTTTTAGGGTTATTGTTTAACCTAAAGAGTCCATCTTGCTTTGTTCCTATCCAAATAAAATTATATTTTGGATCTTCATAAACATAACGCAGTTCTTTAAAAGATTTACCTGAACCAACTGGGTACTCATCAATAAATTCTGCACTACTTACAACACCATTTTTCTCTATCTTGAATCTAAAAAGCCCTTCATTACATCCCATCCAATGGTAGCCATGCTTATCAATAATTAACGATCTTGCCTTTACACTAGATAAATTATTTAAACCTTTGTAACGTAATTCATGCCATTGAGTACTTCCTTTTCGTTGATATAGGTAATACCCAGTTAAGGCATTTTTTCTAATAAACTGGCCTCCTTTCTGATCCATAATTAAAGAACCTGCAGCAAGGGAGTTAAACACTCTCAAGTTCTTTGGCAGTTCTTCTATTTGTCCTGTTTTAGTATTAAAATTTATCAGTCCTTTAAAATGTACATTTAAAAGAACGTTCGTGCTATCTAAAACATCAATATGTAAAATCTGGTTTGAATTTGATTGTTTGGTATTTTCTGTATTCAGATTAGAATATTTAAACTCCTGGTGTTTTAATTGTAAATGGTAAAGCCCACTGCTAAATGAGCCTACCCAACACCCACTTTTAGCATCAGGAAGTAAGAAACTCACTCTACTTAAACCATAGTATTTTTTATTGGCTATTTGTTTTAAGGGAATTCTTTTACTCATAAAGTCATTCTTTGTAAGTACGGTTAATCCCTCTTCTCTTTCCCCTAACCAAATATTATCTTGCTTATCTACATAAACGGACAGGAATTTTTTATTCAAGAAGAATTTCCCTTTAATTTTATACTCTTTTTGATGATTTAATTTTAACAATGTAACACCAGAATTACCCAAACAGTAGATGGTTCCTGTGCTATCAGTTGCTAAATCATTAACCCTTGGAATTTGTTTCTTTAATAAAGAAGTAAGTGTTTTTGATGGTACATCCACAGCATATAAACCTTTGGACGTAGCTAATAATAATTTATTTTTTGATGTTTGTAAAGCCTTATAAACTATTGTTTTTTCAGGCATTTGGATTGTATTTTCTAATGTGGCTGTTTCTTTATTAAAAAATAGTAATCCTTGTGTTTCTGTAACGCAAATTACACTGTTTTCTGAAGGTAAAATTTGTCTAACTATTGGTCCAGATTTCACTCCTTTTTTAGAACGAACAATATAGACTTGCTTAAACTTTTTTGTAGTATAATTATAAAGATTTACTCCATGATCTGACCCAATCCAAATATTATTTTTTTCATCTTGAAGTAAAGAACGAATACGATTACTATTTAAGTAATTTACAGTATTTGTATTTCTAAATGTTTTAAACTCAAAGCCATCATAATAATTTAAACCATCAAAAGTACCTACCCATAAAAGACCATTATGATCTTCTAAAACAGAGGTAACTCCATAATGAGATAACCCTTGTGGCATGGAATAACTATTAATTAATTTTGGATTAATTCCCTCTTCCTGAGAGAAAGAATTAATGGGTAAAACTAGCACAAGGAGGCAAACAATAAAAGTAAAAAATTGTCTCATAATGTTGGTTTATCTAGTACATACAGATAGCGTATGATAATTTTTGAAAAGTGTAGTATTTAATAGCTGATTAATAAGTATACAAGTCGATTTCTATACAGATGTCCATCAATAAAAAATATAATTATTTATAGTAACAAATATACAATATTATGTGTAAAAATGATGCTTATTAATAAGTAAATATTTGATTTTTAAGTAATTTAATTGAGTATTTAAGCAAAAAATGAGTGCTTACCATACCTTGTAGATAAACACTCATATAAATAGCATTTTTTTAATTTATTACATCTCTGATTTTGATACAATATCAAAGCCTTTGTTGTTTTTAACCTTCACTTTTTTAGATGATTTTTCATCCAATAAAATCCCTTTTTGAGTGGGTCCTTTATAAGTATTATTACTAATTTCTACTTTCTCACAATTCTTAAATTCAAACATCGGACTGTTTGGAAATAAGGGTGTAAAATCTGATGTTTTTGTAATTGTATTTCCTTTAATCAATACAGCTGAAGTACGATCTGCTCTTACAATTCTAGCATCAAAAGTATTAATTGTATTGTTGATAAACTTTATCCCTTTATCATATATTTCTTCAGTAGAAAATTCTTTCCCTAATCTTGGCGTTACCCACATTACTGCATGCTCTTTACCTGCTGTTGCACAATTTGTAAATGTATTATTCTGAATTAAAACATCTTCCACTCCACCAGATTCGAACCAATAATAAGTTTCCCCTCTAAACAAAATCGATGACATCATTGATGAAAGTGTATTGTTTTCGATAACTGTTTTTAATGGCGATTTTAACACAATATTTCTTGCTCTATGATTCTTAATTTCACATCCTCGCATTGTAAAAGTAGGGTTCCAAGTTTTGTTCTCTAAAACATCTCCTTTACGTAGTGTTGTTGGCAAGTTTTCTTTAAATGTAATTTCTGAAAAAGTAGAATTAATAGTTGCTACTTCTTCTACATTTTTGACTTCTGCTCTAGACGGACTTGGAGCATGAATAAACCACACCTCATCGCCTTTTCCCGCAAATTCAAATCCTGTTTGTTGGAAATGAGCCAATTTTACTCTTACCGTTTTCTGATTTACAATTTCATCTACAACAACGTAAGTTCCATGAACATTTGTACCATCATCAAGCATATTTTCAAAACGGGAATTTTCTATTAAAATGTGCCCTTTTACATTACAAAAGTGTGTTGCATCTGCTAAACTAGAAACTACTCTATCTGTTCCTTCTTTAAGGTAAACACCACTATTTTTTATCGTGATATTTTCAGATTTTTCGGCAAGAAAACCCATCCCTAAAGCATGGTGAACAACAACTTTATCAAAAGTCACATCTTTTGATCGAATAACATGAAAAGCTGGTGCATACCTATTTTCTCCTTTCTTACCTTTTGAGTGTACAATTGATCCAACTGGTGGATAATATTTCAATTTCTCATAAAATTTAAGATTTCCGTTTGGCAATTTCTCTACTTTATTCGGTTTACTTGTATGATCAATTGCACCATGCACTACTGCTTTGGTGGTTTTATCAAATGGTAAAGAACTCCCTAAAATTGAAAAATTGAAACCATCAATACTAGGAAAAAAAATTGTTCCCCCTTTTAAGTTCCAAGAAAATCCGTCATTAAAAGGTTTTATAACTCTCCACCCTTCTTTTTGATTTACCTCTATCACTTCTCCCTGAAAACTAAATGGAATATCCCAATCTATATTTACATCATTTACAGCAACATTATTACAGTTATCAAACTGAAAAGGAAGAATTTGTCCATGAAAAATAAAATCAGAACCATTCCCTTCTATTGTCACTTTATCAAAATCTTGTAGGTGAAATGCTATTTTTTTTATTCCATTCTCATGGTTTGTAATATAACAATCCTGTTCAAAAGCATAATCTGGTGCAAAGAAATAGGTCCCTTTTTCAAAAACGAGCTTTATTTCTTTGTCTTTTACATTTTCTAATGCCGTTCTTAGTGCTAATGTTCTATCTCCTTTTTGAGGTTTTAAGACAATTACTTCTTCCGCATTCACAGAGAATGAGAAGACAAATACACTTAAGAGTTGTACTATAATTTTTTTGTAGTCACACATAATATTTTCTTATAAGTCTAGTCCTGTACCTTGCAAACTGTAATCTCTACTCCAAAATAATTTCCAAGGATCGTTAGTTTCTTCTTGAAAAGTTTGCATTCTTTCCTTCATATTTTCCAAAACCTCTTTGTAATTATCATTATTGGCCAAATTGACCACTTCATCTGGGTCTTTTTTTAAATCATACAATTCAAATTCATCACGTTCTAGGTAGTCTTTTACTGTTCTTTTACCATAATACTTTGCCTTGGATCTATTTATTTGTTGCCAAGTAGACGACACCCAAAGGTCTGATGCAAATGGATAATCTAATTTATGTGCAATGTTATAAATCAATTTGTAATTGTTATGCCTAACCACACGCATTGGATAATACATGGTAATCTCATGAAAAATATGAGAGGCAAAAATCTCGTTAAAACCTGTGGAATCTTGATTTATGATTGCTTTTTTAAACGATTTTCCATGAAATGCTTTTTCTTTATAGTCTGCCCCTACATAATCAAGAATAGTTGGGGTTAAATCTACCCAAGAAATCATTGCATCGTTTGTGTTTCCTTTTTCTTTAATAAAAGGATCTCTTATGATACATGGTAAATTCATTCCTGGTTCGTATAATGTTGTTTTTGCTCCAGGAAATGCTACACCATTATCAGAAATATAAATTACAATGGTATTTTCTAATTTACCAGATGCCTTTAAGTTGTCCATCAACCTACCAAACCCTTGATCTATACGAGAAACACTCTCATAATACTGAGCTAGCTCCTCTCTAGATTCTTTAGAGTCTGGTAAAAACGATGGCACAATCACATCTTCTGGTTTATATGCTACCGTTTCGACACCTTTATAACCTTCTCTTTTATTACCAAAACTATTAGGATCGTACCAATTAGGCCCTGTTGATTTTCCTCTGTGTGGATCTCCTGTACAGAAGTACAAAAAGAATGGTTTTTCACTTTCAAAAACTGGCTTACATTTATCCGCCATTTGCACGGTATTTCTTTGGTCGGCTTTTAATGTTTTTTCAAAATGAAACACCTTTTCTGGTGCTAAATGATACTTACCAATCCTTGCCGTATAATACCCTTCTTCTTCTAACAAAAGTGGTAAGGATTTCTCGTTTTCATAAGTGCTAAAATGATGATAATCGTGCGTATGTCCGTACGATCCTGTAGCATGTCCAAATTTTCCTGTAAGGATCACAGACCTACTTGCTGCACAACTAGCACTTGTACAATATGCATTGTTAAATGTTGTTCCTTGTGCTGATAATTGATCTAAATTTGGCGTCTGGATTACATTATTTCCATAACAACCAAGAGCATCTTTTCCATGATCATCTGCTACAAAAAGAATTACATTTGGCTGTTTCTTATTTGAATGTTTTACCTGTACTGTCTTCTCAATTTTCTGACAAGAAAACGATAAAACTAATGTACATCCTAAAAATAAGGGCAGTAGTTTCTTTGTTTGTTCTTTAAGATTAAAAAATATCATTTCATCCATTTTTATTGCTTTTAGATGGTATACAGCCCCTTTTATTATCTATAAGTAAGGTCTGTATTACTCCTTAAAAAAATGTATCGCTCAATAATTTAAGTGTATTCAGCAGTATATCAAGAGAATTTTAACAGCACTATTTTTTAAATTTATAATGCTCCAAACTCATAAGAACCATGTAAATTATCTGCTGTATTTGCCTCAATTGAAAACCCTTTTTCTAACGAATTTATTTTAATTAATGCTGTCCCGATTCCAGCTTCTGCCTTCACCTCTCCTACATTCATTAATTCTATATCCCCATGTAGTTCTAAATTAATTTTTTGAGCATAATCTGCAACCAAAGTTCCATTTTCATCTTCAATAGAGAAGTATACAAACACCACATCATTTACATTAGATGCAAGTGCAACAGAACTCTTATCAATAGTAATTTTAACTGCCTTAGGTTGTTTTGGCGTTCTTACAATATCTGATGTTATTTCTTTTCCTTTTATATATCCTACTGCTTTTAAAGTTCCCTCTTCAAATGCATCTATTTTAAATGTAAAAGGAGGGTGGTTTAAATTTGTAGATACCGTATTTTCATCTGGTTTTTGAGTTCCAATTAATGTATTATTTAAATACAGTTTCACCTCATCGCAATTACTAAAAACACGCAAATTTAAGGGTGAATCCTTTTGCCAATAACTCCCAATTTTAACCATTGCTAGATACATTTTTGTTGGCGATCTCTGACTCTGATAAAAATAGTATCCCCACTTTGGCAAACGAAAAATATCCATTAATCCAGAACTTTCGATATCGGGGTGATATCCTCTAGTGTAATCATACATTACCCAATAACTGTCTGCAAAAGCAGAAGTATTTAAATTATCGTTATGTGCTTCCTGTACATTGGTAACTTGTTGCAGTAAGCGTTTTTCTCCAAATTCACGTAATTGGCGACTACTTGTTTTAAACCTTAAATCTTTAGACATTTTATCTTGATTTAAACCTGCATTGTTAGAATAATATTCCCAATCCCCATATTCAGAAACTAAATAAGGTTTCTCTACATGTCCACTATTTTTATGAAGTATTCTATGCTGACGTGCTTGTAAATAGATGTCCCAACCTTCTGCCATCCATCCAGCTGTAAAACATTGGTCTCCCGGGTATTCTTCATGGGCAACGGCCGATAGCTTTTCTCTAAACTCTAAAGGCATCTGTGTTTCGTTTAAAGAAACTTCCCAAGCCATTACACAAGCATGGTTTCTATCTCTTCTAATAAGGTCTCTGCTTGCATTAAACATCTGATTTCTAAAATCGTCTGAAGGGTTATAATATTGCCAACCTAAGATAGCATCTAATACCACAAGACCTAGAGAATCGCAAGCATCCATAAATGCAGGTGACTGTGGATAATGCGATAAACGAACATAATCAAAACCTGCTTGTTTAATCTTAATTGCATCTCGTATTTGAGCATTATCAGATAATGCATAACCAATAAAAGGATACTCTTGATGTCTATTTACTCCTCTCAAAAATGTTTCTTTTCCATTTAAGTAAAAAGAAGTTCCTTTAAACTCCATTCTTCGGATTCCAATTGTTGTAGTTTCCTTGTCTACTACTTCTTTCCCTTTATAGATTTTTGTAACTAAAGCATACAAGTTCGGATGATCTAACGACCATAAATTAGGTTTCTTTATTGATAAATCTTGCTTTAATGTATGTCCTTTTCCTTTTAATAAAGTAAACTTCTCACTTTTTACTTTGGCAATTACTTTTTTTCCTTTTAATATTTCTTGAACAACATGTAACTGAGTGGTATTGTCTAAATTATTTATATGTGTTTGCACACTAACAATTGCTTTTTCTTCTGTTGCTAAAGGATAAGTAACAAAAATCCCTCCTCCAGCTACTTTATTTTGTAAAATAGGATGTGTTATATGCAGTTTATTTTTACTAATTAACCATGCATTTCTATATAGCCCACCATACATATTAAAGTCTAATCGTTTTAAAGGTTTAGGTCCTGTCACTTCATTATCTGAATTATCTAAACGGACTACAATCGTATTTTCACCTTTAGTTTTCACAAGGTTCGTTATATCTACCACAATTGGCAAATACCCTCCCTGATGTTCTTTTATCAGACTTCCGTTGATCCATATTTGAGTGAAATTCATTGCAGCTTCAAACTCAATAAGCAACTGCTTATCTACTGCTGAAGCTGGTATTTCAAAACCTTTTCTATACCAAGAAATTCCCTGCCATTGATTATTTACAGGTAATGGTTCTAACTTTGCAGAATGGGGTAAACGTACTTTTTCCCAATTATCATCGTTAAAATTATTTGCAATAACTTCTTCTATTTTAAATGATAAAGGAGCTTGTTCTCTTATAAATTTCCAATTGTTATTAAAGCTATCTTTGTTAGCAGCTATAAGTAAACCACTATTGAGTGTACTAAAAATTAGGAGTAAAAGAAGTGTTTTTATATAGTTAAACATTTTCAAGAAGTATTTGATTAAGTCTTTCATTTCACTTCTCCAAAACTAAAAAACAGTTCTTTGTATAGTGTACTTGCTTATAAAATTGGTGTATCTCACAGTACAAGACACCTACAAACACAACCCTTTAAACCTACTTTATTGCATCAAAATCAAAGATTTTCTGCTAAACACCCACCTTATAACACCTTACTCTTAATAAATTTATAGATACATTTCTATTTTATGATATTCTCTAATTTTAATATTGCATTCGCAAAAGCTCTAACAGAATTTTGTTTCAAAACGGTATTATACTACATATTGCCTGATAACTTCGGGTAATCAATCATGTTTTATAAATAATTATGATCTCGTTTTTTTTGAGTAGTAATTTAGTATTGTAAAAAGTAATCTCCCATAGTTACTCCTTTAAAAATAGTGTATTGAACTTATTAAGTATAGTAATAGATAAGCATACTGACTAATTATTTTTGAAGAAAAGTTCTATCATAAGACATTAACACTTGTTATGTGTAAATTATAAAATGGTAATAATACTATATTGATAATAAGTAGATTAAAAACATAATAAAACTCTTATCAAATTAATCATTAGTTTGAATTTATAAATAATCTAAAGATTTTAAATCAAAAACATACTGTACTATTTTTATAGTTACTAGCGTATAAGAATACATATTTTTATTCAAAAAAAAGAATTCTAAATATATAAAATGTAGATATAATCTGAGAAGATGTTGACTTAAAAAATAAGATACTTAAATGATAAATTTAGTACCAAAAAGTCTTCTATATGTAGAAAAACACTTTTAAATAACAAGTAAAGATTTGATTTTTAGGTACTTAATAACAATACTAACAAAATTAATATAGACAAAATAACAATATTAAAAGTAGTTTTTTTGAATATATATTTTATTTACTCAAAATATGATTATTCATATTTATAAATTAGGATTTTCATTATAAAAAATATTTTTTATAAGGATTTGTAATTCATTTTTAACTTAAAATAGTTCTATAATCTTAACATTATGAATATTTTTATTGTTGTACAATTCTAATTTTCTTTAAAAGAAAGTTTAATGCTAATAGATTTCTCATTTTGTAATAATAAAAACAATTTCATAGAATTGTATACACAAATTATTAAAACCATTAAATTATATAACTAACATAATATTCTCGTATAATTTCCGATTAACTACTAATTTTATTTAACTAAAAACTAATGAAATACAATTTATTATATTCCTTTTTATTTCTATGTATTATAGAAATAATTTTATCATATATATCAAATAATTACTTATTAAAAGATAAAATATTTATAGATAGTTATGAATATTTATTAGGAGAAGAAAATGTAAATAATTATTTAAAAAATAAAGTAAATAATGAATATTTAGAGTATTTAAAAACCCCATTTAATATAATTTTTAAAACTTTATTATTATCAATTATGGGGCTTTTTGGATATATAATTCTAAAACTAAAAATATATTTTTCTAAATTATTTAAATATGTTCTATTATGCCAATACATATTATTAATACCAACAGCGTTAAAAATAGTATGGTTTATTTGGATTGAAAAACTCGTATTTATAGGTGATTTTTATTCGTTCTCTCCTTGGAGTATGAGTTATTATCTGAAAGAAATTTCTTTACCTCCTATTTTTATAAACTGGGGTAAAGCAATCAACTTTTTTTACATATTATTTATTCTAAGTTTATCATATTATATACAAAAATCACATTCTAATATATCGTTAAAACAAAGTATTTATGCCGTTATAATTGGTTATACACCATTCTATTTAATAGGAATGACCTTTCTAACTTTTGTATTAAAGTTATACACTTAGCCTTAAAAAAATATCTAGATAGAACTGGAGTATGCGAAAATCCATAAAAGAGTAGCAATAACTAATTAACCCTAAAATAACCATGAAAAAGTTAAAAACTAAACAAATGAAAAAAGTAAGAGGAGGTCTAATTCACGAAAGCTGTATTGATATCATTGACCATCTTTTCAACACTGGTCATGATGATCAAGCTTGGAGAATAATTAAATCAGATGTCTATTATGTTTGTTAGAACATAATTATAAGTCAAATAGTAATGAGCTTGCTGCTCATTACTATTTAGATCAATAGATATGAAAAAGAAATTATTAATTATAGTATTACTTGTATTTCAATATTCTGAAATACTAAGTCAAATTATTACTATTGATACTGCAAAATTTTTTATTGAATATGATTATTCTTATCGAATTAAAAAAGGATTTGATCAATATGTGAACGAATTAATAAGTTTATATATTGGTAATAACTCTTCCATTTCTCAGACAAGTAATGCATTCAAAAGTAATAAGATTTTAAGAGAAGCTAGTAAAAATGGGTTGAATTTATTTAATACAAAAGGTAGAACAATGTCTAAAGTTCATGTTTATACAGTTCATAAAATTCATGATTCTTTATTTGTTGATCATACTTTACCTAAAATAAAGTTTAAAACTCCTTCTTATAATTTTGAATGGGAAATAAAGAAGGATAAAAAAATAATATTAGGCTATGAATGTGTAAAAGCTGAAGGTCAATATGGGAACCGGAAATTCATTGCATGGTTTAGCATTGAAATACCTATTTCAGATGGTCCATATGTTTTTAACGGATTACCAGGTTTAATTTTAGAAATTTATGATGAAAATAATGACCATATTTTTACAGCAAAAAGAAAAGAAATTTCTAACGAAGAAATAGTACAAAGTTTTGGGTATTTTAAATATAGAAAACCTGGTAAATGGATACAAAAAGAAAAAGAAAAATATAAAAATTTAATTAATACTGGTAGAATATCATATTTTGGACATATTCAAAATATTGATAATGATAGCCCAGAAAGAAGAGAAGAACTTTTAATAAGAGCCTCTTTAACTAATTCTATTGAACTATAAATATAGTGAGAATGCACTTTCGAATTTTTATTATAATACTATCACTCTCATCTTGTCAACAAAATGAAAGTGATTTTTTAAAAAACATAAATAGTTTAAGCTTAATTCAGGTCTCAAAATCAAATGATTTTAACTCTGACAAAACTATATATACTTTCTTTAACACAACCTGTCATTATTGTCAAATTGAAATAAAAGAAATAAAAGATAATTCAGAATTAGAGTTCAGAGATATTTCATTTATTCTTATTTCAGATGAAAATATTGAAGTATTAAAAGAATTCATGAAAAGCGAAAACTTAGTTCAGGTCAACAATATAAAAATTTATAAATGTGACGAGTTTGAATTCTTTCAAACATTCCCAGCTTCAAAAACACCAACCTCATGGGTGATAGAGAATAATAAGTGTATTTACAGGGAATTAGGGTGGGCTCCTGTGAAAAAACTTTTATCAAAATTTAAAGAATGAAAAATATAAACTACTATAGTAACTTTTTTTTTCAGCAACATGGATTTAGTGATTGTGGAATAGCTTGTCTCAAAACAATAATAAAATTTTATGGTGGTAAAAATATTTCATATGAAGAATTGAGAATCTTAAGTGGTACAAACGAATATGGAACTAGTTTGGATGGATTAAGTTGTGCATCAAATTCTTTAGGTATTGATTCTGAAGGCTATGAATATGATATTAAATCATTAAAAGAAACGGATAAACCTTCAATTTTATATGTAATAATAGATAAAAATAGAGAACATTATATTGTATGTTTTGGATGGGATAAAAAAAAACAAAGGTTTATTATTTCTGATCCCTCAGATGGTGTAAAATATTATACTGAAGATGAATTATTAAAAATATGGGAAGAAAGGATTTTATTAAAAGTTAGTCCTAATAGTAATTTTCAGTTTGAAAATGATAATAGTAAAAAGAAACTAAAATGGATAATAGGTTTAATTTCAAGTGAATTAAATATACTTTTTGTTTCTTCTTTTTTAGGGTTATTAATAGCAATAATCAGCTTATCAAATAGCATTTTCATTAGAGAATTAATAGATAGTCTATTACCCAAAAAAGAGTATGATACAATATTAGAATCATTGACTCTATTAGCAATACTTCTTTCATTTAGATTGATACTAAACTATTTAAGAGATAGACTAACATCAATTCATACTCAAGATTTTAATAATAGTTTAATTTCATTTTTTTATTCAAAAATTATCTCGCTTCCTATTAGTTATTTTGATTTTAGAGAAACAGGCGAGGTCATTTCAAGATTAAATGATACAAAAAAAATCCAAAAAGTAATAACATCAATATTAAGTAATTTTACAATTGATGTAATTATTGTTGGGGTTTCTTCATTTTACATCTATACTATTTGTCCTGAGATTCTATATTTACTTTTCGGTAGCTTTTTAGCGTATATTACTATTAGTTATTTTACATACAATAGATTTATTAACTTTAATAAAGTCAGCATGCAATCATTTGCACAATCTGAAAGTCAATTTATTAATACAATTGAAGGTATTAGAGAAGTTAAATCAAATATTAAAGAGCTTTTATTTATTAATCTTGGAATTAATAAATTCAAAATTTCACAAAAAAAGATCTTTAAATTATCTGTATATCAATATCTTGTAGCCTCACTTTTAGGGTTTGTAAGCTTACTAACATATATTTTAACTATCTATTTTGGAGTGAACGAAATAGAAAAAGAAAAATTAAGTATTGGGGGTTTAATGGCAATTATTTCAATTATGATAGGATTGCAAAACTCTATGTCTAAATTATCTATGATAAATATTTTAATAAGTGAAGCGAAAGTATCATTTGATAGAATATTTGAGTTGGCTAATCTTAGAAATAACAAATCTAATGAAACAATAGAACTACCTGAAATTAATACAATTACATTACATAACCTTACCTATTCATTTCCTGGTTCAGATATTTTATTTAATACTATCAATGCTAATTTTAAGAAAGGACAGGTTAGTTTTTTAATAGGAGAAAGTGGAATTGGAAAATCGATAATATTAAAAGTAATACAAAAATATTATGAAAAATATGATTCTAATGTTATAATAAATAATAAGGTTAGATTAGATAAAATTGATATCAAGCAATGGTTAGGTTGCGTTGCTATAGTCAATCAGGAGCCCTATATCTTTAAAGGTACAATTGCTGAAAATATCTCTATGAATTTTAACCTTAATAAAGACGAAATTATTAATGTTATAACTTTTTGTGAAAAATATGGTTTTGATAACCTCTTGGAGAAATATACAATGTCTTATTTCACTAAATTAGAAACAAAAGGAATAAATATATCAGGAGGTCAAAGACAAATAATTGCTTTTGCAAGAGCAATTTATAAAAACTCCAAAGTTTTGTTATTAGATGAACCTAGTTCAGCTCTTGATGATAAAACAGAAGAATATATGATGGAGATAATTCAAAAGATAAAACAAGATAGAATTATTATTGGAGTTACACATAGGAGAAAAATACTTGAAATTGCAGACGAAGTCATTAAAATAGAAAGGTTTAAAGAAGTTGAATTAGTATAACAGAATAAAAATTATAACATGATGCCTAAGTACTAAAGTTAGTTTCATATCATTTTATTTTTTTATCAATATTCTTCTTGAACTATAAATTTTTGAAGCATGAAATTCCTTTTCATATTAATTATGATCACACAATCATATAGGTTATACTCTCAAACTATTTATGGAACAGTAACAAATGAAAAAAATAAACCGATTATTGGGGCTTCTGTAATTGCTTATAAAACTTATAACGAAAATATTTTAGGATTTGGAATATCTGATAAAGATGGACACTATAAGTTTTCTTTAAAAGAGAGTCAAGATAGTATACGGATTGTTTGCAGATCGTTAGGTTATACATTAACAGAAAAAATAATTACTGTTTCATCTAAACCTATTCATTTTACATTAGCAGCTTCTAACCACTACTTAAAAGAGTTAGAAGTTAAGGCTAAACCAATTACAGAAGAAGGAGATACTTTAAATTACAATGTAGCTACTTTTGAAAAAGAGGGTGATGAGTCAATAGAAGATGTATTAAAAAGAATGCCAGGAATTGAAGTAAATGAAGATGGAAAAATATCTTATCAAGGTAGATCAATTAATAAGTTCTATGTTGAAGGTAAAGACCTAATGGGAAGCCAATATTCGATTACAACTAAAAACTTACCTAAAAATGCCGTTGTATCAGTAGAAGTTTTGAAGGATCATCAGCCAATAAAAATGCTAAAAGATGTGGTTCATTCCATTGATCCAGCTATAAATATTGTTCTAAAACAGGGAGTAACAGTTACTGGGAATATTGAATTAGGGGGAGGTATACCCAATATATGGTATGGAAAAGTAACTCCTATGGTATTTAATAAAAAACATCAAACAATCAATGTTTTATCTTCAACAAATAGTGGACAAGATGAATTAAGTGCATTTAATAGTGTTAATCTTTTCGATTATTTAGATTTTGGATTTATTGAAAGTAATCCTCAATTTTTACTTGGAAATACTCCATTAGAAAGTTCTTTGTTCAATAAGTCAGAATACAATAACCATCGAACCCATACTGCTACTACTAACTACTTAACTGGGTTAGGTAAAGGTGATCTAAAAGTAAATATAGATACATATTATGACTCACGTTTTCAAGATCTATCTTCAAATAGCATTTATTTTGTAAGGAATGATACAATTGAAATTCCATTTTCTCAACATTCTACATTTACAACAAAATATTTAAAAACAAGATTAACTTACGAGCATAACTCTGAAAAGAACTATTTTAAAAATGATTTTCATTTTAAGGTATCGAATAGAAATGAAAATTCTGAGTTTGTCCAAAATGAAGAATATATCCCTCAAATTGCAGATAGATATTTTTATAGTATTGGAAATAAATTTAGCAAAGTGCTAAAATTAAGAAATACATATTATAAAATTAATGTGTATAGTGAATATACTAATACTCCAGAACAGTTAAATTTTATTGGAGGCCCCCTAATGGATAATGAAATATTTAGAAACTTAAATAAAGTTTATCAAAAAACTCATCAAAACAATGTGAAACTTTATATCAGCACGAATATCATAAAAAAATGGAAGCGTATAACTTTTGATACTAAATTTAGTTTGAACTATGAATGGAAAACTCTTTCATCATCAATTCCAATCAATTCACTAGATGAGAATAATATTTACAATAATAAAATGGAATATTTATCAATTATTCCAATGGTTAATCCTGCAATAAATTACAAACATAAAAACGTCTCATTGACCGTAAACCCTAATATATCCTTACAGACACGAAAACTAATTAACCATTTATTAAATGAAGAAAGCTTCGTAAAACAATTAATATTTGAACCCATAACTTATATTAAGTACAATATATTAGGGGTTAAACTAGAAGGGAGCTACAAATATTCCAACAATTATACTGAATTACCTCAGATATATTCTGGTCTGATTATTAATAATTATAATAATGCTAACCAAAAAAACACTCCTATTCTAAAAACAAAAGAGCATTCATTTAGAAGTAATATAAGTTATGAACTTACAGCCGCTTCTCTAAATTTATATGCCAGCTATGAATATAATATTACCAATAAAGATTGGATTCAATCTTATGAAGTGAGTGAGGATGGAGTAACATTAATTCAAACAAAATATTTAGATAATAATGACGGAGTAAATAAGAAAATAAAAAGCAACTTTGATTGGTTTCTTCTAAGTACAAAAACAATGATAAAGGGTAATATTGAAATTGGTCAAAATGTAGAAAATGTTATTTTAAATAATGAAGTGAATAAAAATACTAATAGTCATTTGAGTTGGAGAGTTATGTTAGACTTTCCTGTAATCAGACACTTAAATATTTCTACATATTTAAATGAATATATCTCTAAAAGTATTTATAAAGAACAGAATCAAGTAAATTGGAGACAAAGAATACTCGGAATAGAACTTCAATTTTCTAAAAAGAAGCATTTATTTAAATGGAACAATAAATGGATTACTCATACTTTTGTTGATAATGATTTCTTATATATGGATTTATCTTATCAATATAAATTTAATAAGAAAACAAGGTTAATATTAACGGCTCAAAATTTACTAAACCATCATTCATACACACAAACTACTGTAAATTCTTTTCAAAGTAACCTATCTTATTTCTATTTAAGACCAAGACAGTTTATGGCACAGATTAAGTTCAAAATTCATTAGTTTTTTTAAATTTGATTTCACTCCGTTTGTTTTTCCTTCCATTCAAATAACTCTTTTCCAGAATTACAAACTCATAAACTCACCTGTAATTTATATCAGGATATTTAAAATATATTGTATTACGTTTATTGAAACTCTAAATTATATTCCCGTATATTTTCAATTACTAAGTGGCCTAATAATAAAAGTTTAAAAAAGATATGTTTCATAATTCGTGGTATATAAATATTACACAAACGTATTACCGTTTATTCCTATTTTCAAGTAGATAGAGAGGCTACATTCAAATAATCAAATTAGTCCACTATAAGATATAGTTTTGAGTAATATATATTGTTTTTATTTAATTAATACTAGTAACTATTTCCTCTCTAAGTATCTTATAAAATGCATCTTTAGCTAATCGTTCTTTCCATGGAGTATGTCCACAATTTTTGAGTTTTATCATTTTAAAATCATTTAATCTTTCTGATAATGGAATCTCTACTCCCTCTGAAGGGTGCGAATCATAATCACCATGAATAGCCACCACAGGACATTTTATATTATCTGCAAGATTAATTAATTTTTCTGACGCTCTTAATTTTGATGCTTCTGTCCAAACTGATTGAAAGATTTTCATATTTATTTCACTAGAATCATCCGCCATACCTACAGAGTCAAATGAATCTGCAATGTCCATTAATTTACCAAATTGCTTTAAAGTATCATTTGAAGTATCACCAGCATCAATTTTTGAAATAAGTCTTTCAGCCTCTTTTCTATCACTTTTATTAAGTCTACCCAAGCGTAAACTTGTTAAATCTTGATTATATTTAACTTCAAACGCTCCAGCGCTTACTAAAATTAGTTTGTTTATCAAATCAGGATACATACTTGTAAAAATGAACCCTAGCCATGCACCCCAAGAATAACCAATTAAAGTAATTGGTAAATCTCCACATGTACTTATTTGATTGTATAATTCTTTAATTTGACCATCAACAGATTCTTCAGTTTGAATTAACTCCAAAATGCTAAAATCTGCACATAAAGTCTGTGCCATAGGTTTCATACCACCTGATGCACCAGGTCCACCATGTAAAAGTGCAATCTGAAATGGTTTTTTACCGTATTTATTTACTGTTTTCAATGTATTAAGTTTAATTCTTGCTTAAATATACATACTATATCATGCTTACTAAATAACGTAGAAAGTTACGCTGTCTGAATATAAAGTTTTGCTTTGGTTAGTTACTACATTTTATAAGTCTTTTTCAAAACACAATGAATCTTCTGGTAGAATGTATGTGTTTAGATAATTTCCTATCTATTGCTTCAAATACTTTACTACATCAAATTGTAGAAACTATTTTTATGGATTTTACCATTAAAATGTAATCAAGAAGAACTAAACTCAATATTGAACCAAGAAGTACAATCAAAGAACTACAGGAGACACACTTAATTTTTGTTTACCTTTACTTTACAGTTGTAATATCAATGAAATAAGTCTGAAATGAATATTATCTAACTTTTATTATTGACATCATCTAACAAAACATAACCAACAATTACATGATGAAAGCGACTAGAATATATGTAGGTTTACTCTTTATAGTTTTACTATCAAGTTGTGCATCTACTACAAGAAATACTGCTAAATCGAAGACTACTAAACAACCTAATATTATCTATATTCTTGCAGATGATCTTGGGTATGGCGACTTAAGTAGTTACGGACAAACAAAGTTTACTACGCCAAATATTGACAACCTTGCTGAAGGAGGAATGAAATTTACACAACATTATAGTGGTTCTGCTGTGTGTGCTCCTTCTCGTTCTAGTTTAATGTCGGGACAACATACAGGGCATACGCCTATAAGAGGAAATAAAGAATTAGAAACGGAGGGACAAACGTCTATTCCAGCAAATACATATACAATTGCTGAATTGCTAAAAGATGCTGGCTATACAACTGGTGCTTTTGGTAAGTGGGGCTTAGGTGCTATTGGCGAAGAAGGTGATGCGATAAACCAAGGTTTTGATGAGTTTTATGGCTATAACTGCCAAAGAGCCGCACACAGGTATTACCCTGAATATATTTGGCATAACAATGAAAAGGTCTATTTAGAAGGAAATGATTGGACTAATAAAGTAACATACGCCCCTGATAAGATACAGGAAGCTACTTTACAATTTATAGAAAACAACAAAGACAATACTTTCTTTGCGTATGTTCCTTTGATTTTACCTCATGCTGAATTGATTGCTCCTGAAGATTCTATTATTCAGAAATTTAGAGGTAAATATCCTGAAAAAGCGTACGACAAGACAAAAAGATATGTATCGGATTACGGTCCTAATATAAAAAAGCAAATGTACTGTCCTCAAGAAATTCCACATGCAACTTTTGCTTCTATGGTATATAGAACGGATATCTATGTTGGACAAATTATGAGCAAACTAAAAGAACTAGGTATTGATGAGAATACTATTGTGATGTTTGCTAGTGATAATGGACCTCATCAAGAAGGTGGTGCTGATCCCAAGTTTTTTAATAGCGGGGGTAACTTAAAAGGCATAAAAAGAGATTTATACGAAGGAGGAATCCGAACCCCTTTTATTGTAAGGTGGCCAAATAATATTGAAGCAGGAAGTACGTCTGATCACATCTCTGCATTTTGGGATGTAATGCCTACTTTAACCGAACTTGTAGGTGTAGAGAACTCTACAGAGAATGATGGTATTTCTTTCTTACCTACGTTATTGGGTAATGAACAAGTAGAACAACATCCTTATTTATATTGGGAACTTTTTACTAAAGGTGGCCGTCAGGCTGTACGCCTTGGAGATTGGAAAGGTGTGCGCTACAAGGCCACAAAGCCGAACGCAAAAATAGAATTATACAATCTTTCTTCTGATCCTGAAGAAACAAATGATTTAAGTGATCAGCATCCTGATGTTGTTGCACAGATTGCCAAAATTATGAAAGAGGCAAGGATAGAATCACCGCTATTTCCATTCTTTGATCAGAAGCTAAGTAAAAAATAAAAAGAATCATAAGTCGAATTGATGTGTACTAGACTACTTAAAATATAATTATTTATGCAATATAAAAGAGCTTCATTTTGGAGCTCTTTTTATTTTATTTAAATTTTTAAAGCCTCTCCATTCATATTTACAACTTTGATTATTGATTGTACTATTTTTAGTTTAACAAACAGAAAAACAAATAGTTAACAATCATTAAATGTAAATATTACACATTTATAAATAAATATTTTAACTCAGAAAAAACGAAGTTATTCTACCAAATTAAAAACAAAGAACAAGCCTAAATTATATAAACTAAATACAACTAAATATCCTATCATTATGAAACAGAAATAACCACATTCTCACTTTTTATTCTTATACATTTTCAGCTTAAAAAAGGAATCAGTCACATTTTTAAATATGACAACCCGTTATAAAACGAGAAAAAACTTTAAAGAGTCTTTACAGATAGTAGCAATTCTAGGACAGTAAAGTTATACTCCTTGAGTATATCACTTTATTAAATGAGAAATATAAATACCACATTTATTTATGTTTTTCTATTATTAATTTAAGAGGCTTCTGACCGCTCAATCACCACTTTTTGATCGTATATGCAGCTCACCAGAAACGTTAGAAGCCTCTCCTTAATCACACCAAAAACTAACTATATTTTAGTACCAAATTGAGTAGATTCAAAAAAGACTTTATTTTAAAGTCTTTTTTTGAGGGGTAGGTTTTATGGCTCCAACTTATCTATTTCATTAGAACATTTATCATCGGTCTTAAAGAGGTATTTATTGGTCTTAAATATGAAATCTTTGTTCAATTAGGTTGCGTTAAAAATGGAGAAATTAAAATCAACTAAATTAAAACAGTAAAAATGAAAAAGGTATTCTTTACTATTGTTTCTGCATTTGTAATTGTTTCTTGTAACTCAAGTAATGATGTAGCACCTATCTATCCTGGAGACGACAAAGACGGTGGCATTGAAGCAACACCTCCTACTGATGGAGAAGATGGCACTGATAAAGATGGTGACACTGATATTGACGCTGGAATTCCTCCAATTATTGATGGAGACAAACCAGAAGATGGTACTCCAACAACCCCTCCATTAACTGATATTGATCCAGAGTATAATAACCCTGGAAATGGCGATACACCTATTGATGGTGCTCCAGTTATTGGATATATTGAAAAACGAGGAGGCAGAAATATTGTATTTAAAACAAATCAAACTTCTGCAGTGGGAGAAGCTGTATATAACGAAAGTGATATCCATACAATTACTTTTACGCAATACAGTGGTATTGGAGGATCTGGTGGTGAAACTACTATTTATACAGTAGTGAGCATAACAGGGTCTACATTGAAATTAAGTTCTGAAAATGATATTTTATATTTAGACACTACATCAGGTTACATTACTAAGTAATACTTAAAAGTGGCTAACTGAACAGTTCTAATTTACCAGTCAATTTAATAGATATATTCTTTAAAATTGACTGGTATTTTTGTATTTAAAACCGTCTAATATTGGTTGTATAAAAAGTGTAACGTGCTGTTTCTGTTTCTGCTTCATTGTTTATAACATACCAATTTTGTAAAGAGGTATCAAATGGATTTTTAAGAATATGAATAGATTGTGCTGGAGTATACCCCTCTGCTAGTAAAAAAATTTTATCTCCATTAGTATTTACTGCTTCATCAATAATAATTACCGCATGTCCTGGACTACCCGGAGTTACAATTACATCTCCAATTTTAATCTTATCAGTAGAAGCTACCTTTTTCATTTCCTTATTTATAGAAATTGTTCCGGCATACATGTACACATAATCTAGATATTTTCTAAAAGCCTCATACGAATTATTTGGTGAACTAATAGTTTTAAAAGTTACTTTATTCCCACTCACAATTGGTCTAATTCCTTTTTTATACTGATTCCAGGCATAAGCATGTCCACTAGTAAAATGAAAAGTGATTTCATCAAACCTTTTTTGCTCCCATAAATACTCTGCATATAATCTTATTACTGCATCTGCACATTGCTGTAAATCTTTTTTTCCTACATCATAATTAATAATGCCAATGTGTTCATTCTGATTATAAATTTTATCTCCGTTATAATCTAAAATTGGAGCACCCTTAGGTAAAAGAGGCATTGTTCTTAAAAAAGTACCAAAACTATCGTCGGGTAAAGTTGTTCTTGAATAATTATCAGGTGAGGGTACTCTTGCTACCACAGTATTTTGAGTGTTTTGCGCTTTTGCTGTAAACACAAATACTGTAGAAAAAAAGAGTAAAAATAGGGCTTGTAATGTGCTAAAGGTAAACTGCTTCATAGTATCATTCTTGTTTAATTTTAAATTATACAAAAATGAAACCTAACTATGCATTAGACCTGCATTAACGATAGGTGGTTTATATTCTTTTCATTTAAGAAAAAAAACGAAAAGAGAGAACTTCTTCTTTCAATTTAATATATGCAAAATGAAAGACCTAATCGGAGTAATCATAAAACAACACCTATTAAAACATACCCATAAAGTAAAAAAATAGCACCGAGTTTACACCCGATGCTATCAATATATAGTAATCTAAATTTGTAACGCTATGTACACATTAAGCAAATTATTTGACTATTAAACGTTTTGTGAAATTTCCAAAAGATGATTTTATATTAATAAAATAAATACCAGTATTGAATGTTGAAACATCAAAGATATACTTTTGTTGATTTTCTATTTCTAAATTATCTTTCTTTATAACTTGACCAGTAGCGTTTAATATAGAAATATCTACACTTCCATAAATAAGCCCTAAATCTACTGTAACATTTTCTGAAGAAGGGTTGGGGTAAATTGAAACAATATTCGTAGAATCCTCTCTAAAAGAATTCAAAGGTCCATTAATATCCAATGTTATTAATTCACTTACTGCACCGTCAAAATCAGTTTCTTCAAAACTAAATTTTAAAACAACTTCTCCTCCAGCTCTAATTTTTAATTCTTTCCATTCTAAACTAGCAGGTCCACTTTCTAAACTAACTGAAACAATATTATTTTTATCTGTTTTAAAACTTGGTAATGAGTATGTTCCAATTTCAGTGATATCATCAAAAAATGTTGTTGAAAAAGTTTGAATTCGCCTTGTAACATCAAATGTGTATGTTTTGCTAAATGGTTCGTACATTTCTGAACCATTATTATAAAATTGAATTGATACCTTACCATATTTGCTAATATATAAATAGTTTTCTGTAGTTATACTAGCATTATTCGTTAATCCTTTAACATTTAATTCTTGACCTTCATTTGTTTGTATCCAAGTAATATTTCTGTAATATCCTGTTTCAGTAATTTCATCAAAAAATTCAGTTGTTAAGGTTTGGATTCCTTTTTTTACTTCTAAAGTAAAAGTAGTATCAAATTCATAGTGGAATGGACTATTATTTGATGAAACTCTGAATTCCACCTCACCTGCACTTAAAATTGACAATATTCCATCTTCAATATATGCGTTACCTGATATAATATCAACTTTCATAACATACCCTTGATCTGATAGCAAACTATTTACGTTATATTGACCTGCAAAGGATAGCTTCTCCTTCAAATTACTGATTGATGCATTTGTAACAGGAGTAGTATTAAAGGACCATTTAAAAGCTAAATCATTATAAGAAGATTTCCATTTTATAAAAGAAGTTTCTCCTTTTAAAATTCTATATTCTAAATAAGCATGTTGCATATAACCACCATCTTTTCTTGAAGTTACATAAGTACTACTTTTTACAAATGGTCCTCCGCATTCTTCAAAGATATCAGCACTCTTATACTCATCAGTTAAACCTTCAGTTGATAATAATAAAACTTCATCTCTGTCAGCAGTATACTTATACCATATATCTGTTCCACCTGCTATGAGAGTGTCTGGTGAAGTTAATTCAATACTTTTATCACAAGTATAAGCAGTTTGTGGTATGGCATTCCATGAATGAATATCAGAAATTGTTGTATTATTTGATAAATTTTCAAGATCTATATCTCTTAAAAGACTATCACCTTGTGAATTTACTTCCCTAAATTCATTATAATTTTTTAAAACAAAATAAAACTCTGTTTTACCTAAATATTTAGGCATTACAATTTCATAATGTAAATTAATAGGATTAAAAACTAATTCATAATCTTGATTATTATCATCAAAATCATTCATTGAACCAATCGCATGAATTTTTACTGAAGGAGGAGTATTTTTTGGAATATTTTTTATTATTAATTTTCTTGTTTTGTTTATTTTAAAATTCCATGTAAACGTCTCCTTTGAATTATTTTTCCACTTTAATAAAATACTTTCGCCTTTATATATTGTATGTATTAACCTTAATTCATTATACTTTTCAGATACGGACTTTATAGATGTATTACATCCCGAAAGAAGTTCTAATTCAGTACCTTTGGCATCTAGTGTATTTAATTCAATTTGAATATCTTCAGTTGCAGTATAAGAATAATATTGATTAAAATTGCTCACTACATAATCACCTTCACTTATTAAATCAATTGGATCATTACAACTATTGGGACTAACTGGTATTTGCTTCCATGCATATATCGGATCTATTTCTCCAATAGTGCCATAGTCTCTTATTTTTAATCTACCTTGTTGATTTACTTCAGAAAAAGATTCATAACCATCTAATGCAAAAGTGAAATTCTCAATCGAAAGATCTTGAGGCAAGATTAATTTGTAAGAAGTACTATTTTCTATTTGTTTTAGTTCGTACTTTAAATTATTTACTTGGTTAATAGCATATATAGTTATATCCTTAGGTGTATTTTGAGGTATTGAAGGTATTATATAGGTATTTAAAGCTACAGATTCAATCGTAAAGTTACTAGAAGAATTTAAATACACGTTATTTAAGAAACTAATGTAAATTTGTTCTCCCTGTTCTAAAAATAGCTGTTTACTAAATTCCCCAGCATATATTGAAGCAATTGGTGTATCGCCACACTTATTAAAAATTTCAATAAGTTCTCCATATGAATATTTACTTCTTTTAAATGTTATTAAAACATCTTCTTTTGCTGTATAAACAAATGACTTTGGGTAATTATCTATAAATGTAGTCCCATCCTCAATAACATAACTTTCTTCACATGTATTTGAAGGCTTTAATTCATCTTGCCATGTAAAAACTCCATCAATGACAATAGAACCATTTACTTCTGATAAATTTAGACTCCTCACAAACTCTTCACTATTATTATTTAATTCTTTGTAAAGGCCTGAAAAGGCTATACTAAATTTAACAATATCACCTCTACTTTTTGGAATATTAAATTCATACTTTTGAGTTTTAGTATTATAAGAAGAGGTTTCATTCCAATAATTATTATCTTCAGCTGAAATTAATCGAATATATTTATTAATAGGAGTACTCGACGGAACAGATTCTAAAATTACTTTCACAAATTCTCCTAATTCATAATAATGTGTTGTTTCATAAACTAAACCATCCCATAAACTATTGGATACTCTACAATAAAAATTCGAATTAATATCATCCTTAAAAGAAATTTCTAATGAACTTCCATTTTCATCTATTATTCTTAAATCATCTTTATACCAATTATAAATATTATTTGGAGAATTATCTAACACTGACAAGGTAGTTGTTTCATTATCAGTATTTTGAGAGATGTTTAAATATTGACTACTTTGATTTCTAATAGTAGTATATTCAGTATTTATTAACGTATTTTTTATTTGGTCAAAATCTTCAAAATTCAATTTGTTTTTTTCTAAATAAATTAAATTTAAATTAACCAATTCTTCTATACCTTCTGGAACATTAACTAGTTTGTTATCAGCTAAGTTTAATGATGTGATTTTTTTAAAATTAGTAAATGTTGGTAATTCTCTTATTTGGTTCTTACTTAAGTCTAAATTAGATAGTAATTCCAAATTAGTTATGGTTGAAGGTAGACCAACTAATAAATTAAAAGATAAATTTAAAGATTTTAAATTCTTTAAATTTCCTATTTCTGATGGCAAACTAACTAGCTCATTTCTATAAACATCTAAACTTTCCAAAGATTGGAGTTCTCCTATTTCAATTGGTAAACGTGTTAAACCATTTCCACGTAGGTATAATACTTTTAATGATAATAATTGATTGATACTTGAAGGTATTTCTCTTAAATTATTGTCGTTTACATTTAAGTATTCTAAAGAACTTAATTTACCAATTGATGATGGTAATTCTATTAAATCATTACCATTTAGTTTTAATCGAGTTAAACTACTAAAATCACCTATTACTGCTGGAAGAGTATTACCTAAGTTATTTGTAGATAAATCTAATTGTGTTACTTTATAAATATCATCATCACCTTTTGTTAAAGTCACCCCATACCATGAACTAACATTTTTATCACTCATCCAATTATCATTATTTTTCCAACTAAGTCCCCCTGTTGAATTATATAACTTTTCTAGAGATAAATACTCCTCATATAATATTCCACCTTTAAATGCTGAAGCTGTTACGGTAAAAGTTTCACTATTACTTAAATAAGTATCAGTTTCATCAATTGATGCTTTAATAGTAATATCTTTATCAATAGAATGTATTATTAATTGATTATTGGATAATTCAGAAAATTCATGACCATCTATTATGGTAAATTTTGCTTTAGCATCTGAATTTGTAGAAAGTTTAATAGTAGTGACTACACCAATGTTAGTTGTTATATCTTGAACATTAAAAAAATATCCATATTTCTTACCAGATACATCCACACTATTTGTAACAGTAAATTTTAACTGACCCAGATTAACATTGTCAGCATTATAAATAATACCAACCACTTCTTGAGTACCTGCAACTCCTAACCCCGTTATAGTATTGTTTTCTAATTGAATAATACCTTTATCATCACCTACTAGATTAAAGTGTAAGGAATCAAATGTATTATTTTTATTCTCAATTAATAATTGTTCTCCATATCGAATTGATATATCATCAATATCTAATATATTAGAATATCTTTTACCTGCTATATCTTCACCTCCAAGAGTCCATTTAAAGATTTCACCTGAGCCAACATCAGGAGTCAATTTAATATAAATAACTTCACCTTGATAAGCTGATACATGATAAGAAATAGAATTACTTAATATCGTTGCGTTGAAACGTAATCGTTCATCACAATTTGAGTAAAAACCCAATACTGAACGTATAGATGCACTTCCATCTGAAAAAGTTAAATACTTCATGTCATGAGGTATTTCAAATTTATACCAATATTCATCTCCTGTAAACTCATTTTCTCCTAAAGTTGGTAACAGTGCATCTAAACATGAATTTTGAGCATAAATCCTATTATTTAAAAATAGAGAAAGAAGTCCTATCAAAAATAGGAAACAAAGTTTGTTGATTCTAGTTTGCATAAAAAATTATATAGTTGAAGTAAAATAGTTAACCAAATATATAATTTTTTTATTAAAAAAAGCAAAAATCGCACTCCAAAAGAATTTACTCTTTTAAAGTGCGATTAATAGTAAGATAAAAACGTTTAATACTTAAATGTTCTTTTTAGTAACAGACGATTCACTTCCTTGTGTAAGATTTATTTTTGCTTCGTCACTATCATACAATATGATTTGTGAACGGTCTTTTGTATATCCTTTTATCTCTTTTTTTACAACTGCTTGCACATAGGTATCGTGTCCAATATCAAGAGTTAATTTTTCTACAGGAACAATGTGGTTAGGAGACATTTCATGATTTAATCTAAAACGATCGTTTCCACTATTTTTCTTTATTTCTAACTCTTTGATAAACGCATATTTACTATCATTCTGAGATAAAAATACATTTGCATCGTGCCCTAAATGTAACTTTAAACAATGAGCTGAAACAGATGATATTGTTATAACTGGTCTATCGCCAATGTGCATATGTAAATGATCGATATCTAAGAACTGTGCAGATAATCTAGAGTCATTCCCAGAATGTATATCTAAATCTTTTTCTGAATTGATAAAGCCTTGTGGGAAATTAATAACTACCCTATCTCCTGTCGAAATTTCTTTCAATGATTTAACAGAGATGTTTATCTGCTTTTCAGTAGCGTAATTATTTATTTTTAGTGTTTTGCCTTCTATCGTGTATTCTACACCTTCCGAAACACCAAAGTCTCCATTATAGATATTAATTGTTGCATCATTTTGAACTTCAATAGACGAAAAGCTTTTTGTGTGTTCAATATCATGAGGAGTGTCATTTGGGGATACATCTTCGTCATTGCCGCAAGATATAACGCCTAGAAGTAAGAGTAGTAAACTAAAATACGTTGTAATTTTATTCATCATAATTATTAAGCTTGTACAAATAGGTTGCAATAACTCGTTTGAATAAATAAATGTCAACAATATTCTTTTAACAAATCCCAATTTAAAGAGTACAATAGTACTTTACCTTCATAACATTCCAAACACCCTATTTACTTAGAATCCCCTTGAATTTTAGCCAAGCCAGGCTCTTTAACTTCTGTCATCAACTTCAATAAATCAGAATGCATTTTAGTAGCTATTTCTTTGTACTCAGGATCATTGAAAACATTAAAAAATTCGTTTGGATCTTTTTCAAGGTCAAATAACCATGGCTTTTCTTTTACAGACAACACTAACTTGTACCTATTTGTAACACCTGCTATCCAGCCTCCTCCAGAAGTTCTATAATACGTTAAACGGTTATCTGTTACTACTTTACTTTTACCTAAAAATGTTGCTGCTGCATTATATCCTTCGGCATTAGGTATCTCTTTCTGATTCATAATTCCTAGTATTGTAGGACCAAAATCTGTAGTTACATACGCAGCATTAATTACTTTCCCTGCCTTTATTTTTTTCGGATAACGAATTACAAAAGGTACTCTAGCCGCTGTTTCGTAAGGTACCGACTTGTTTCTTCTTTTGTGCTCAAAAAGCATATCACCATGGTCAGATGTAAAAATTATGATTGTGTTTTGGTCGAGTTTATTTTCTTCTAAAAACTTAAGAATTCTCCCAACGTTATCATCAATACACTTTACCATGCCAAAATACCCTCTCATGTATTCTTGGTCTATTTCATCTTTTGCCTCATTCTTATTTTTTGGTGCTCCCCAAGATGGTCTTTGTTCTGTATTTTCAACCATTGTTATAGGTTTCTCAAAAACCATGTCATCATAAAGATGCTTGTACTTTCCTTCTACAATATTTGGGGTGTGAGGATCTGGAATTGACAGCATTAAACAGAAGGGTATATTTTTATCTCTCTCAAGAATCTCTAACGATCTATCTGTTAAATAATCTGTTGTGAAATGGATATTCGACATATCTCTCCCTTCTTTTTTCCATTTGTAATACATGTTTTTATTTACTGGAAAATGCTCACCCTCTTCCGTTACTTTAAACCAAGGGTTATGTCCTCCATTAAACATGTATTGATTATCCGAATAGCCAAATTTATTACTCGGTGCAAAACCAGGTTTTTCATTACCGTCTAAATGCCATTTGCCAACATAAGATGTAGCGTACCCATTATTTTGTAAAACTTTTGCATAAGTTGTTAGTGTGGGCGTCATATGTAAATTGTTTTTCCATGCCCCAGTATTTTGCGGAAATAACCCTGTCTGGAAAGATGCTCTAGAAGGTGTACATACTGGCGATGCCCCATAATAATTCATACAAATTGCTCCTTCGTTTGCAATTCTATCAATATTTGGAGTCTCAACCTCTACTCCTTTTCCCCAAACATACGCTTGTTCTTCTGGTAGTTGATCTCTATAGCACCCTAACGTTCTAAAGTTATGTTCATCAGTTTGAATGATAATCAAATTTGGTTTTGATTGTGCCTGTAAAAAGGTCAAAATACCCAAAAGACACCCTAGTAAAAAATGGAATTTCATATCAGTATTACTTTATTTATTTCAGTCAAATATATATTAAATTGCCTTCAATTCATCAATACAAAGGCCATTACTTTGCAATGCTGTAATACGAATTGTATTTGCCCCTGTACCCATAATAACAGGGACATCTATCACTTGCCAAGTTTTTCTAAATCCTTTATTTGCAGGTAAAACAAGTTCTTGCTCCTTACCATTTACAGTAAGTTTAACTTTATGTTCCTTTCGCACATCAATGCCAGCACTATACCTTATTTGTAATGTAAATTCTCCCTCACTGCCATCATTTTCTTGATACCACTCTACATAACCTCCACTATTTCTACCAAAATCTATATATCCTTTCCCATTAAAATTAGCCCCTTTAGAAGCAATAGTTACCCCATCAAAACGAGCATCTTCGGCTTGGTCTCCACCCGGGTTAGCAGCCATTGCAACTGCATCCCAAACAAAGCCTTCTTCTGAAGAAAATTTCTCGTGCATTATTAGTGCATTTGTACCATTTAAAGTTACCAAAGCTTTAACAGATGTGCCTATTTCTACATCAAATGCAGATCTATATTTTTTAGATGATGTAGTTGGTGTGCTACCATCAACGGTGTAAAATATAGCTACTTTACCTTTTGGCATATTTCCTCTTAGAACAAGTTGCTGCACATCAATAGATACACTTTTTGATGATACTTGACGCTTTTCACCTAAAATACCCCCGACTAATAAACTGATAGCTCCGTTATCATCTGTACTTTCAATATAGGCTCTTGTTAACCCATAAAAGGCAATTCTATCTGTTGCTTCAAAATGTTTTTCGATATCAATGGGCGATCCATTATCCAATGCTCTAACTTTTCCAGAACCCAACACCTTAAAGAAACTTCTATTTTCTCCATAAGGATAAAACTCCCCTTTATCATCAGTTGTTGTAACACGTACTTGTACAATATCATTGGTAGTTTTTGCTAATTTCTCTCCATCAATACTTAATTTTAATTTTGATGGGTTATTAGCTGTGCGAATTATCTGCTCACAAATAATTTTATCACCTTTATAACCTACAGCTTTTAATGTTCCTGCTTTCCAACCCACTAACCATTGACATTGCATTTTATCCCAAGATTTACCAGGCTTTTGCTTACCTAATGACTTATCATCTAAAAACAATTCAACTTCATCACAATTAGAATATACCCAAACTGGAATTTCTGTTCCTTCTTCTAAAGTTGGGTGCGTCCAATGAGGTAAAATATGCACCATAGGAGTTGTCGTCCACTGACTTTGATAGAGGTAATACAAATCTTTCTCGAAATTTGCCATGTCTATTGCTCCACCCATAAACGATTTAAAAGGCCATCCTCCGTGTACATAAGAAGCCTCACCGATATAATCATGCCCTGTCCATCTAAACGATCCTGCATAATTTGGGATATCTCTTAATTGCTCTATATTTTGGCGTGATGTTAAACGCACCATTGCATTGTCGTAACTAGAATTAAATATCTGCTTGTAACTTTCTTTATTCGACGAGTTTGTCCAATCGAAAGTAAATACTTCTTCTTCTGTAAGATCAGGGTAATAATATGGTTTCTGGCGTTTACTTGGATAACCATCTCTATACCACGTTTTAGTTCTGTAATATCCTCTAACTTGCCATGTATGCGTGTTTTCTGTACCAATAAAAACTCTATCTTGTTCAAGATTATCAAACCAACCCATCTTTTCACTACTCCCATTTACGCCAAAAACATCCATATATTCAGATTGTGAATGTCCTGATGTAACAGGTCTTGTATTGTCAAGCTCGTGACACCTTTCTACTAATTCTTTACCTATTTCTCCTTTGGTTTCATTCCCCACACTATAAATAACTATTGATGGGTGATTTCTATCTCTTTTTATCCAATCTGTTAGGTCTTTTTTCCACCATTCTTCAAAAGCATGAGCTCCATAATCATTAGCTGCTTTTTTATGCCAACCATCAAAAATTTCGTCCATAACCAGCATCCCCATTTCGTCGCACATATCATAAAACTGAGGCGTTTGTGGGTTATGTGCGGTCCGAATAGCATTACAACCCATTTTTTTAAGTTGAGCTATTCTAAAACGCATAATCTTATCGGGAACAGCAGCACCTAACGCACCAGCATCTTGATGGTTACACACTCCTTGTAGCTTTACATTTTTTCCGTTAATCCACATTCCCGAAGCTGGAATCCATTCTATATCTCGTACACCAAAACGTGTTTTCTCTTGTTGATGAATCTTTTTACCTATCTTAATTTCTGTAAGGGCAGTATATAAATAAGGTGATTCCACCGACCACTTTTGGGGTGAATTCATTTTAACTACCTGTGTAATCTCTTTGCTATTTTTTGAGGCTATTGAGAATTTTTGATTTGCTTTTGCTACAATGTTTCCCTCTTTATCAATTAATTTAGTTGTAAGCGTTCCTTTGGTAGTTTTAGCCAATACACTTTCTATTACAGTTTGAATAGTCACCTCATCGCCTTTAGTTTTAATAAATACACCTCCATTATCACTTACATGAACAGCTGCTTTTACATCAATCCAAGTATTTGCATAAATCCCAGAGCCTGTATACCATCTAGCCGAAGGTTGTAAATCATTATCTACACGAACAACAAATGTAATTTCATTACTCTTTTCAACTTCTTCAGAAATATCATAATTAAAAGAAATCCATCCATACGGACGGTGCCCTAGTTTTTTACCATTCGCCCAAACTGTACTGTTCATAAACACACCATCAAAAGCAATAGAAACCACTTGGCCTTTCCATTCTTCAGGTACTTTAATTGTTTTTCTATACCACCCAATCCCAGATGGTAAATAACCACATTGTCCTCCCATTGGATTCTCTTGGCTATATTCCCCTTCAATACTCCAATCATGTGGTACATTTAGTAATCTCCAATCATTATCGTTGTAGCTAATTTCTTGTGCACCTTTTTGTTCATTAAGTTTAAATTTCCAATTGGCATTAAAACTAATTCTTTCTTGTGCTGATAAATTTATGGTCATCAATAAGATGCCTAGAGTAATAAAATATTTCATTCGTGTCAGTTGTTCATATAATAATGGTGTAAAAGTCGTTTATACGATTATTACCGTTGAACTTGTGTGTAAGTTATTTGTATCTGATTGTATAACTAGCTAATAGTCAGTGTATAGAAAACGCAATTGAAAAGAATGAATGATACAATGTTATACTCCATATTAAAAAAATTACTACCTAAGTAAATTACCTATTTCTACCTTTTAGGTAATAGTATAACTTATAACCCAATGAATTAAACAACCTTTGTAATCTATTAAAAGCTAAGTTTTATTACTAAAAAATATGCTACTATGAATACAAATTTATTTAATTCGAATGTTAAAATACTTTCAGTAATTACATCTTACCAAGAGGAGATTACGAATATAAAAAAGCTAGTTTCTTCTTCTCTAGAAGATATTTTACTAGATAACGAAATTGAATTTATTGATAAACTAAATGATTTGCAGGATAAAGGAATTAATTTAGTGGATATCTTGACGGATTTTAATCAAAAACTACTTCTTAATACAACAGGTAAAACGCAAAAAATAGTTTCTGATTTAAAAACGAAAACAACAATATATATATTAAACAATAAGCATTTAACCGCTAGTGAAAAAGAGGAAATACTTCAGAAGCAATTAAGAGCATTATTGTCTTTACAAAGCGAAATTACAGATCAATTAGAAGATAAAGAAACACAAATTAGTGAATTAGGAAACTCTATTAAAGAGGGTATAGGATCGGTACATGAGAAAATGGCAGATGTAATATCTAATGTAGGAGATGTTTTGGAGTTGATGAGTACAAAAGTTCTAAAACTGAATTGAGCTCCTTTCAATAAAATTTAATCATAACCTACAATTTAATGTTTGAGTAATTGATTATATGAAATAATAATATAGTATTGCATAATTAATAACTTCATCTTCAACTAAAAAAATATCTTTTGAAAAAATATCCTGTTTTATTCGTCATCACTTTCTGTTTGTCATTTTTTGTTAACCAACAATCTTATGGACAGGCTGCAATTTTAGCATTACTTTTTGGTGATAAAGTGGCATCAGAAAATTTTAATCTTAGTCTAGAATTAGGGTCAACCTATATGGGTTATTCAAATTTAGATAACTCTAAAAGTTCTAAGCTAGGTATTAATTTTGGCATTGGAGGGAATATTAAAGTAGCTGATAATTGGTTTATTTCTCCAAATATCTACTTCTTAGCAAGAAGAAATGCACAATTTAGTTCGCTATCTTTAGATTCAGGAAACCCTAGTTTAGATGCTAATTTTCAAGATGTTAATGCCTCAATAGATTTAAATTATATTGATATTCCCATCTTTTTTAGCTATCAAACAAATAATAAAAAATTTAGATACAGTATAGGACCCCAGGTCTCGTTTTTAAACTCTTCTAAAGCTACTTATAAAGGCGCTGAAGGTGATTTTGTACAAAGTATAAATAGTTCTACAGGTAATATTGATTATGGTGCAGTAGCAGATTTTGGATATATCTTAGGCAAAGCTCACAAAGGAAAAGGAATACATTTGCATTTAAGATATTACTACGGAATGACAGATGTATTTACCGATGAAATAAGTGCAAACGATAACCGAAATAGCTTTCTTTCATTACATTTAAGCTTACCTTTTATTACAGATGAGCTTGCAAAGAAAAACCTTGATGAGTTAGACTAATTGTAGTGTATTTACTAAGAAACATTGTAAAGGACTTATCTATAACGCATTTACTTTTATAATTTAAAAACAATGATAATCAATAAAACAATTGTGCTATCTCTAGTATTTTTATGCTTTCAATTTGTTGCAAATGCACAAAGCATTGAATTGGATAAAATGCTTGGAAAAGAAAATGCCAAATCTGTTGCTGCTCAGATGGGAATCTATAATGATAAACAGAAAACAGAATATATTAGAAAAATAGGCAATAGATTGGTGAGTCAATTAGACAACAAAAAATTTGATTATCAATTCTATATTGTACCAGAAGAAACTCCTAACGCATTTGCACTACCCGGAGGTTATATATTTATTACAACAGGTTTACTACCTATCATTGAGTCGGAAGATGAACTAGCGTGTATTATGGCACACGAAATTATTCATGCACATGAACGTCATTCGATCAAGCAAATGAAAAAAAGCATTTTGCCAAGGTTATTAGAAGTTCCTGGTAATTTAGTAGGCGTGGTAAATAAAAATTTAGGTGATATTTTGAATGCTCCTATTCAAACATCAAATGCTTTATTATTGTCTTCTTACAGTAGAAAACATGAAACAGAAGCTGATGTTGATGGTGTAAAATTAGCGACAAAAGCAGGGTACGATCCTAAGGCATTAATGTCTATTTTAGATCGAATGTCTAAAACTATTGAGAAAGCTACAGGGCATGCAGAAGTTAAAAGTTATTTTAATGATCACCCTTATACAAAAGATAGAATTTCTAAAATTGAAGAAGATATAAAAGGTGAAAATATTGTTGTAAAACAACCTATCTCATCCAATTTCTTGATGGAATTTGATAGCCTCTTGTATGGTCAGAGTCCATCTCAAGGAGTTGTAAGAAAAAACGAATTCTTGCATCCTGACTTAGACTTTAGAATAAAATTTCCTAAAGAATGGAATGTAGAAAATCACGAAACGAATGTAAGTGCCTATAATCCATCTAGAAATGGTGTAGTTTTTTTAACGCTAGACGATGCCAAATTACAACCGAAAGAAGCGGCTGCTAAATTTTTAAATAATTTAAAGCCAGAAGAAAAAGCTTGTTTATCTAATTCAGAAAAAATTACAATAAATGGTTTAGATAGCTTTGTCCTTTCTTTTAAAGAGACTGTAAATAACGAGAATGTAACAGCTTATGCATGTTGGATACCATTAAACGGTAACTTGTTTCAGCTAACAGGAATTTGTCCAGAAAAGCAGGCTAACCTTCTGGAAGAAGTTGCAGAAAGTTTAAGAGTGCTAACTCAAGAAGAGAAGGCATCTTTTACAGTTGAAATCGTTACAGTAGTTCATCCCAAAAAAGGAGAAAATCTCAAAGATCTATCAAATAGATACAAGAATACGCTCGACCTTAAATTGGTAGAATCTATAAACGATATATCTTCTAAAAAAGGGAAATTAAAACCTACAGATGAAATAAAAATTGTGGTAGAAATACCGTATGTTGAAAATAAGTTTAGCAGTTCTAAATCATTAAAATAAACTCAAAAGTAAGTCTCTTTTCATTATAAAAAGGAAAGAGACTTACTAGGGGTTTTAGAAGTAATGGGCAAAATAAACAAAAATTTAGTCTCAGTTTAGTCAATGTTCAATACCTGTATAGTCTAATATCATCATTGGTAATTCTTGTATAGAAGTAAAGTTTTTACTTAGCTACCAGCCTTTCTTGAGCTATAACCTTTTAGGAGAAACGATAATTAAAAATACACAAGAATACCTTCCTCGGTAACAAATACTTTCAACCACTGAAGAGTAACTGTAGCTACATTTATCTAAAACCTATACCTACACTTGGTTCTGTATCATCGAAGTTTTTAACAGCCCACCTTGTAAACAGTGGATTTGATAAATTATCTCTCATATCAGTTACTTAAAGTCCATTATCTGTGTATTATGAAATTTACATTTCTGATTGGGTTATAAAAGAAAAATAAGTGTGACTTAACAATAGATGGAAAGGAGTTTCATTTTTTCACAATAAAGAGAGTTATATTAGGAATTTATCAAATAATTTAAACATTAAAGTGGTCTTTAAGCCAACTTCCGTTTGCGGATTAATTCCGTTATTAACTATTGATCAGTGTTTTTAATGTTAACATTTTTGAATTTTTTTAATTTATTTTGGTTAATATTCATAAAAAAAAGACATTGATAAAAACCAATTACAAAACGACTAACTAACTAATTATGAAGATATTTAACCTATTCTTTATATTACTAATTTCAATAAATGTACATGCTCAATTCTTTTCAATAGAAGGAAAGGTTCTTTCGATAGATGAGGAACCACTTGAATATATTAATGTAAATATATTGAATGATAGCTCTCATATTATTGTAGGTACTCGATCTGATAGTTTAGGGAGGTTTCGCTTGGAAGTTGAAAAAGGACAATATATCCTTGAGTTAAATCAATTTGGTACAAAATTTTATTCTAAAGTAGTTGATATTAATTCATCTATTGATTTAGGCCCGTTAATTATTGATCCTTCCATAATACTAGATGCCATTACAATTAAAAATCAAGATGATCTAATTGAACAAAAAATAGATAGATATGTTTTTAATATAGATCAGACAGCCTTAGCTACAGGTGCTAATGGTCTTAACATTTTAGAGATTACTCCTGGCCTAATGGTTAATCAAAATAGAATTTCAATACTTGGTAAAGCCGAAGGAGTAGGCGTTATGGTTAATGGAAAGATTCTACAAATGTCTCCTAACCAAATAATTGATTATTTACAAGGTTTACAAAGTGATCAAATAAAAAGTATTGAAATTATAACCAGTCCTCCCGCTAAATATAGTGCAGAAGGTAATAGTGGTCTTATTAATATTATCCTTAAGAAACCAAGAAAAGATCAATGGAGAACTATAATTTCATCTTCATATAGACAAGGTATTTATGCTCAAAGCATAAATTCAGTTAATTATTATTTCAAAAAAAATAATTTATCAATTGGAACAGGTGTAAATTATTCGTTTGGCAAATATAAAGGAGAAGAATATTTACAAGTAATATATCCTGAAAATATATGGAATTCTAATACAGAGTCGATCAATAAAAAAAATAACTTATCAGGACATTTTATCTTAGATTATGATTTGAATAAAAAAATAACTACTGGTATTCAATATAATGGATCATTAAATAAACCAAATGTTTCTGATATAGATAATTCGGTTATTAATAATTCAATTAGCAGTAGAGAGGTTGTTACAAAAGGGATTTCAAACAAAAAAAAGCGTAATAATGCATTAAATTATCATTTAAAATATACCATTGATACTCTTGGAAAAGAGTTAAATATAGATATTGATTATTTTAATTATAATACTGAAAGTGAACGAAATTTTATAGTTTATAATAATAACAACTTATTATCTGATCAAGAGAATATAAACTCAGGGGATCTTAGTATTAATAATTATTCTGTAAATTTAGATATGAATCACCCTACTAAATTTATTGATTTAAATTATGGAGGAAGAGTATCCTTTTCAAAAATAGATAACTATTTATTTTCAGATATTTATGACGTTGGTTTTATACAAAATGATCAGTACAATTATGATGAGAATACACAATCATTGTTTATAAGTGGTGAAAAAGAGTTATCAAATAAATTCTCTTTTAAACTCGGTCTTCGTATAGAAAACACTCAAATTGAAGCTGATAGTAAATCTACTAAATTATTGAATACGTATAATTATACTGAACTCTTCCCTAGTTTTTATTTAAGCTATCGACTAAACAATAATAATAATTTTTCATTTTCTTATAATCGAAGAATTAATAGACCAAGCTTTTCAAACCTTAACCCTTTTAGATATTATTCTAGTCCTTTTTATTATTGGGAAGGTAATCCTTCACTTACTCCATCATTCACTCATAATTTAGAATTGAATTATAAATTAAAAAAATACAGTCGGACATCCTTGTTTTTTCAATCAACTAAAGATATGTATGGAGGAGTTGTTATTATCGATAATGATAATGTAAATCAATTAATTAAACCATTAAATTATACTGATACTGAAACGTTTGGTATAAGTCAAACATTCATTAATAATATTAATAAAATTAGATTATACTATGGAGGTTATGGTGGTTACCAAAAGTCAAAATCAAAAATATATCCTATTACACCAAAAGAAATAGATGGATTTTATTCAGTCTTGTATATGTATTTTAATTATAAATTTAATGAGAAAATCAATACAGGTTTTAATTACCAACAAGTGTTTCCTAACGTAGGGCTTGACCTTACAAATAATAAAGCAAGGTCTATTTTAAATTTATATTTATCTGCAATAATAAATGATAAAATTACTTTAGTCCTTAATGTAAATAACCTTTTCCGTGAGTATAGTTTTAATTCAACATCAGAGAGAAATGGAAATTTTGTAGAAACAAATGGATTCTATGATAATAGGTATGTAAAATTAACTATTAAAATCAATTTAGGAGGAAAAGTTAAAGTGAGTGATAGGCAAATAAAAAATAAAGAAGAAATTAATAGGTCCTATTAAGTCCTTATATATCGAAAGATAATTACTAAGCTTAATGCTTACTTAAATAAAAAATAAACTTGCAAGTTAGTCCGAAGTAGGATTAATGACTAAAAACTATTATCTATTTTTCAATCAAAATACTAAATAAGGAAGATGAGAAAGAAGATTAAATCCTTTTCGAAAATTAGTATGCTAATTCATGAAAAGGATATCCTAAGTGGTGGATATTCAATTGTCTATGGTGGTAACACTGATAAAGAAATACCAGATATTGACGTAAATGGAAATTGTCCCTCGACAAATAATTGTCAGGGAGGTAACTGTACTAAAGGTTGTGGTAGTTAAAAATAATCTTTAAACATATTGGGAAGTGACAGATAATATTTGTCACTCCCTAACCACAATAATAAAAACTAATTCTAATGATGAGGTAGAAGAAAAATAAAAAAAGCAATTTCTATGCATTAATATAAACCGTCAACGGAAGATAATGGTATGTTGCAAGATGGTTTTATTATTGCTTTTCAAACAAAAGTGACCCCGGAGATGAAACATTTACAAATGTGGGGTTAGTGTATTACAATACCATTTGACTGAAAAGTAACTATTTAGTTTCATTTTTTTCTAAATGGTTACTATAATTAATAAATCCTATACAAACTATGAAAATTAGCACCTACAATTCAATTTTACCTTTTGAAGATAAATACTCGTTATATAATTCTTTCACAAATAAAGTTTTATTTCTTGAACATGACTTGAAAGAATTATTAATTTCAGCTCAAAATGAAGGGATTACGAAGTTAAAAGACTTTCACCCATCGTTTTATAATTATTTAATCGAAGAAGAATTTATAATAGAGGATGAATTAGATGAACTTCAAAAAGTAAAAGACCTATCATATAAAATAGATAATACAGAAGAAAACTTTGTTTTAACTATAAATCCAACAATGAATTGTAATTTTAAATGTTGGTATTGTTATGAGTCTCACATAAATGATTCAAAATTAGGTTTTAATATTATTGATTCTATTAAAAAATTAATTGATAATTTATTAAAAAAGGAAAAATTAAAACACATTACGCTATCTTTTTTTGGTGGTGAACCTCTCTTATATTTTTATCAGAGTGTTATTCCACTTATTGATTATTTAGTTGAAAAGTGTATTGAATATAAGAAATCACAAAACATATCGTTTACAACTAATGGTTATTTAATAAATAGAAAATTTATTAAATATTTTATTCAAAAAGGTTTATTTATATCATTACAGATAACTCTTGATGGTTATGGAGAAGAACATAATAAAGTAAGATATGTCTCAAAAACAAAAGGAAGTTATAATGAAATAATTTCTAATATCCATAATCTTCTCGAACATGATAATTTTTCAGTAAGAGCTAGAATAAATTATACAGCAGATAATATAAATAATTGTTTTAAGATAATAGAAGACTTTTCATCTCTACCAAATTTTAAGAGAAAAAGATTACTTTTCGATTTTCATAGAGTGTGGCAAGATGACCAAAACGATAATATCTCTAAAACAGTTGATAAAAACATGTCTATTATACATCAAAATGGGTTTAAGGCATTATCGTCATATTCCGTTGATAATGTAAAGAACTCTTGCTATGCTGACAAAATAAATAGTGCGACAATTAATTATAATGGTGATCTTTTTAAGTGTACTGCCAGAGACTTTGTTACACAAAATAGAGAAGGTTATTTAAGTAAAGATGGAATATTAATTTGGGAAAATAATTCACTTGAAAGGAGAATGAATGCAAAATTTAAAAATAAACCCTGTCTAGAATGTAAAATACTACCACTTTGTAATGGTGGCTGTTCTCAACATGCAATAGAGCATATTGAAAGTGGTGAAGAGTATTGTGTCTATTTCGGTGATATTGAAGAAAAAAACAAAATAATATACAATAAAATAAATGAAATATTAGATGGTAACTAATAGTCGAAATTTAAAATTTTTCCATCAATTACAAAGTACTGATTGTGCTGCTGCGTGCTTAGCAATGATAGTGAATTTTTATGGAAATAATTGTGATCTTGTTTATATCAAACATTTTTTTGAATTCTCTAGAATAGGAGTTTCATTACAAGACATTCTAAAAGTATCTAAAAAAATAGGATTAAATTCATTACCTCTGAAATTAACTGTTGATGACCTTAAAGACTTTGAAGAACCCATTATCTTATTTTGGAAACAAGATCATTTTGTTGTTCTTGAAAAAATTAAATTGAAGGGTAAGAAGACAACTTACTTTCTAGCTGATCCAGCATATGGGAAAATAAAACTAGATCAAGAAAGTTTTATTCAAGAATGGAAAGGTGATAATGAAAAAGGAATAGGAATCTATTTTGAACCTAATGAAGAATTTGAAAAGAAAAAAGTAAATTCCAATGAATTGAAAAGTTATTCTCTTTTCAATTCATTATTTTTCAAAGATGCTATTGCATATGTAAAAAGAAAAAAGAAAAAATATTTACTTGTATTATTTTTCACATTAATAGCATTATCTACAAATTGGTGTATTCCATTTATCTTCCAGTATATTATAGATAAGGGTATTATTTCTAAGGATATGAATATAGTTTTCTATCTTTTACTCGGTCAATTTATTTTATTTATATCTGGATTCATTTCAGATGTTTATAGTCAATATATTTTATCAAAGGTAAATTTTAATTTAAGCATTCTTTTAAAGAAAAAATTGCTTTATAAATTAATGAAATTACCAATAAATTATTTTGATACAAGGCTAAATACAGAAACATTACAACGTTTAGAAGATCAAAATAAAATACAATCCTATCTAACTTGGAAAGGAATAGATTTTATTTTTACTGTAATGAATATTGTAATCTTCGGTTCAATTTTATTATATTTTAATCTATATATTTTTTGTATTTATTTTATCTTATCAATTGCTATAGTTTTTTGGGTCACTTTTTTTTTAGAGAAAAGAAAAATCTTAGAATATGCACTTTTTTTAAAGCAAGCTCATTATAAAAATAAATTATATGAATTTGTCATGCATATGCCTGAAATAAAGGTTAACAGTGCTCAAAAGTTTATTATCAAGAGTATAGTAAAAATTCAAGATAGTTTAAATAGTATAGAATTAAGGTCTCTAATTCTTAACATAAATCAACTAATTGGTGTAGACTTTATTTCAAAACTTGCTGAAATGATTGTTATTGGAGTCTGTGCTTTTCTTATAATAAATCAAAATATGACATTGGGTACATTATTAAGTATTTCATATATTTTAGGACAATTATCAAGACCTGTAAAAAATATAGTAAATTTTATCAGAGATACACAAGATACAGATATTGCCAATAAACGCATTGATGAAGTTTATAGAACAGAAGAAGAAGATAATGATAGTAAAAAAGACATTTCAAAGCATGAAATTGAAGATATAGTATTAACTAATTTAAATTTTAAATATCCTGGAAATTTCAATCCTTTTGTTTTAAAAAATATAAATATAATAATTAAAAAAAACAATATAACAGCTATTGTTGGAGCTTCAGGATGTGGAAAAACAACTTTATTAAAACTATTATTAGCTTACTATGTTCCTAATGATGGAAGGATTGAAATTAACAAACAACCCTTAAATGAATACAATGCAGATTCTTGGCGAAAACATACTGGGATAGTTCTCCAAGATGGGCATGTTTTTAGTGGAACTATAAAGGAAAATATAATTTTTTCAGAAAAAAAAGAAAATAAAAAACAACTTGATTTTGCTGTTAAGATGGCTTGCATAGATGATTTTATTTCAGCATTACCAATGGGATATAATACTAAAATTGGAAATACAGGAATTCAATTAAGTGGAGGACAAAAACAACGATTATTATTAGCAAGAGCTATTTATAAAAATCCAGAAATTTTATTTTTAGATGAGGCAACATCAGCATTAGATGCTGCAAATGAGAAAAAGATTCATGATAATCTACAGCATTTTTTTGTAAATAAAACAGTAATTATTGTTGCACATAGATTATCCACTGTAAAAAATGCTGATAAAATTTTAGTTATTGATAATGGAGAAATAGTTGAAACAGGCAATCATAATAGCCTAGTAAATACTCAAGGTAAATATTTTAATTTAATCAAAAACCAACTGGAGCTTGGTCGCTAAAAACAATACAATGGAAATAACCATTATAGTACACATTATCATGTTTAGTATGTTATTACCATTTAATCATGATGAAAATGTTACAGAACTAATCAATGATCAGAAATAGTTATTCTTAATTTCAAAAAAGATATTATGCAGTTTATGAGAACTCAATATGACAAACACGGTAAACTAGAAAATATTGAGACTTATGTAGGTAAAATACAAGATTTTAAAGACGATAAAGTTTCTTTTAAGAATGAACTCACCATGGGAATTTCTCACAAAGAAAATTCATGTAATTAATTTAAGTGAATGAGAATATTAGATGAACCGCAATATCATTGTTTAAAAATATAAAAACCTCCCCAATAAAAATCAGGAAGGTTTTCTAAGCTATACTTGTATTTACTAAAATCGGTTTTTACTATTTTGATTTTCTTTTAGGAGGAATTTGAAAAAACACAGAATTTGCCTCTGTTACTTCTTTCCATCCTGCATACACTTCTTTTTCCCAAGCTGCTAAATCCTTTTGCATTTTAGTAGCACGTTTCACTTCAATATCAATCAAATCTTTCTGCTCTGATATATCTTCAACTACATTAAATAATTGATATTTACCGCTAAAATATTTTACTAATTTCCAATCACCATTCATTACTGCAGCATATTGATCTTCGTAACTTCTGAAGAAATATAAGTTTCTACTTTTAATCTTTTTCTCTTGAATTAATGGCATTAAACTCACCCCATTAATAGCACCATCTTTATATTTTTCATTTGATGCTATTTCCATTAAAGTAGGGAAAACATCTATTGTTTGGATTGGCGTTGTACATTCTGTATTTGCTTTTGTAACCCCAGGGTAATTTATAAGCATTGGAACGCGTGCTCCTCCTTCTCCTAAAGTATTATTTCTCTTTCCTCCTGCTAATGGTAAATTCTCGAAGAAGCCACCTTGGTCAGATGTGAAAATAATAACCGTATTGTCATCAATTCCTTTTTCTTTTAATGCCGCTCTTACTGCACCAACAGAAGCATCCATTGTTTCTACCATTGCATGGTATTTAGCATACGCTGGTTGCATACCTTGGTCTATATATTTTTGAATAAGATCTTTTCTACCAATATGAGGTCCATGCACTGTATAGTACCAAAGTGACAACATGAATGGTTTTTCTTTATCGTATTCCTTAATAAAATTGACAGCCTTATCTGTAAGTACATCCGTTAAGTAAGCGTCTTTATCATTGTTATATTCTTCTAAAGCAGGACCATTTTTAAAAAACGGTGCGTAATAACTTTTTGGGTGCCCAAAGTTACTTGTGCCTGTTTGTTCATCAAACCCTTGATGAATTGGATGGTAAGGTTGATGACCTAAATGCCATTTTCCCATAAACGCATTGTAATAGCCAAATTCTTTTAGCTTTTCTGCATACGTAACCTCTTCTAAAGGCAACCAATTTCGTGAACCTCTTTTAGCTGGATCTTTAGACCAAATTCCAAACTCTTTTGTATTAGAACCATCAGGAAATTCATCTTTAATATGTCTAGGCATTTGTAGTCTTGCCGCTTCTTTTCCAGTTAGAATAGATGCCCTACTCGGACTACATGTAGGCGTAGGAATATAAGCCCTTGTAAATTCTAAACTTTCCTTCTTTAGCTGATCAATGTTTGGAGTTGTAAAGGTCTTGTTTCTATAGTTTAGATCCGACCATCCATAATCATCTACAAATAGCAAAACTATATTGGGCTTGTCTTGTGCTTTTAATGTAAGCGAGAATAATAAGCCAAAAAATAATGTAATAGTTAAATAGTGCTTCATCATCATATTCATCTCAATTAATACTCAAAAGTACATGATAAGCGGTGTAAAGATGTGTTTGTATATACAATCGATGTATCTGTAAGTAAGTTATTGTATTTAGAATAGCTGTAGAAATCACTTATAATTTATTTAAATTATAAAAAAGCTAAAAGTGTAAGTGAGGGAGCTGTTCTTAATAGAAAATAAACATTTCCACTTTACTAGAATTAGGGATTAGGTGGTCCTTTTTACATAAATTATCAATAAAATAGTTTTAAAAAAGCCCAAGTTATAATTTTTACTTGGGCTTTACTTTGCTATAATTTTACATCAACTATCTCTTTTTCATGAAAGAAATATTCTCTTGTTTTTTGTTGTTCAGGAGTCACTTCTTCATAAATTTTTATTTTTGGAAACTCTGTTTTTTTCATTTTTGGAGAACCAGATAATGTAATCAACTTCTCTCCTCTTTTTACCTCTATTGTTAGTATTTCATCTAAACTAGGAGATATCTTCTTTTTATAATATTCACGTCTATTTTCATAAAACACTTTAGGATCACCACCATTTATTGAGAGTACTATATCCCCTTTTTTTAACCCTAATGTATTTTTTTTGGTGTATGAAATTTTATATTCTTCATTTTTATTCTTTTTTGTTATGATAGTACCATAAGTTGGCTGTTTTTTTCCTTTTTTTATATACTCCCATCCTAGTTTATCACAATAAGCATCCATATCGGGAGTAGCTGTCCCTTGTATATATTTATCATAAAACTCACCAAATTCAGGGTAGGTATATTTCGTCATAATTTCCCTAAGTTTATCATCTTCAAAATACTTCCCTTTATACTCTTCTTTCATTTCTAACACTGCATCTATTAATCTTCTCTCACCATTAGATCTCTCCATAATTTCTAGGTCTAAACAAAAAGCAATTAAAGCTCCTTTCTCATAAAAAGCCATTAGATCCATCACCTTAGAAATAAAGCTTAATGCATTTTTATCTCTAATAATATCACGACTACTTTCTGTCATACTTTGCTTATTTCTCTTTTTTGATGTTTCAATACTAAATGCAAATTGATTTACAAAATAATTCTGATCGTCAAAAGTTTGTGTTTCACTCCTGTTTGCGAAGTAGTCTGTAAAGCCCTCATACATCCAAGTATGCTGAGACATCTTTGGGTTTCTGTAGTGAAAATCATGAATTTCTTCACTATGTAAACTCAATGGAGTAATTGTATGATAGTATTCATGTGCTGCAATGTGAGTATATCCTACATAAGTACTATCGCTTACATAATTTGTATCAAAATATACAGATGAATTATGGTGTTCTAATGCCATTCCTGTTCCAAAATACTTAAATAACCCTTTCATTCGATCTGGATTTATTCTGTACATTAAGAAGTAATAATCCTCTTTTGATGTTAGACCAGAATAATCATCAATGTCTGTCATTACATTTTTCAATGTTTTTGCAACAGCCGTAGCAACTTGTGTTGTATCTTCATTATGAACTGCAACAATAAATTTCTGTCCATTAACAACAAAAGAAGTAGTATCTGGCTGAGCATAGAGTACTGGTTGATCAATTAGACCAAAATAATTATCAGCATAAAGAACATCTTTTTGCTCCTCCTCATTTAGTTTAGTCATAGAAGTTGCACCATAATAACCAATAGGCTTATGAACAATTACTTTAAAAGGTTCTTTTTCAAAACCCTCAAAATATCCATTCAGCATATTAAAATTTATCAATGCACTATTCTCTGTAAAGACAGTCCCTTCTACCTCTGTCGGTTTACCTACCAAACCTTTTTTTGACTTACAATCAATTACAGCATACTCCAATCGAGAAATTTCGTCCTTACCTTCTATAAAAAAGACATTCTTTTTTTTCTTCACCTTGGCTAACTCTCCATTGATATCATATGCTTTAAGTTTTTTAAAATATTCTATATGATCTAAAACCATATATGTACCTGGCACGATAACAGGAATAACAAATTCAAGTTTTTTTTGGCCTTTAGGAGTAAAAACAGTTACGTCTAATTCTTGATCATGAATCGTTTTTAGATCAATTTCTACAACAGTTTCTTTTGGGTTTTGAGCAAAAATAAAAGGCGTAATGATACAAATGCCTATCGTCAAAATTAATTTTTTCATAATAGTTTTAAGCTTCTAATTAGTTTTGTTGCTAACTTAAAACAAGTTTCTCAATTAATGAAAAGTAATAACTCTTTTCTATTTAGTTAATTCTGAATTATCAAAAATAATGGTTCAAAGTTTTTACCATTTTTAGTTCACCTAAAATCCAATATCAAAAAAATAAGAGAGACCATTTAAAATGGACCCTCTTATAATAGAACTTCTTTTTACTGAAAAATTTAATTTACGGTCTTCAAATCCATCATTATCATTCGCTTTTTAAATGACCTAATACTATTTCCCAAAAACTGACGATCGGTTAGAAGTTCGAAAGAACCTGGATCAAACCAATACCCCTCAATTCGCTTATTTTTTAGAGTGTAAATATCTTTTGCCTTAATTTTTCCATCTAAAGACACTTCTCCATACTGAATTTGATCTACATTTAAATTAGGATACATAAATAGTAATTGATCTTCTTTTTGTTCTAAAAATAACCCTCTAGAAAAAAAAGTATTATCGTCTATTTTTTGATATTTATGAAAATTACTCACCCAATTTATGGTTCCTTCTTTCGTGAAATTTATAAAACATAAATCTTCATAATAGTTCAAAAACCTTGAAGATCCAACCCCACCAGTAGTAGTTGAAGATATTATTGAAGATTCCTTAAAACTTTCTACAACAAAAGTAAAAGACTGGTTATTGTTTATAAATACGTTGTGGGCTATAAAATCATTTTCAATTTCAATTTTTGATTTCTTCTCTAGTTTTTTAGCAACCTTATTGTCTTTGGATATAAACTTATTGAGCTGAAAAGATGTTTCTGGAAAATAATTTGATATTAAGAAATCCTTCTTTTGATTATTTGTAAATTTAATCATCTTCTCAGATGTAGTTTTTAACAAAACAGGATCCATTATTTCTATAAATAATCCCTCAATAACAAACTCTTTTTCTTCTTTATTAGAGTACAAACCTATTAAGCAAAGTTGTTTATTATAATCTACTAAGTGTAAACCCTTCTTTTTTATTTTATCATTTGTGATTGGTTTAATAATAGCATTTCTTTTCCCTTCAGAAAAAGAATATAATATATGCGTAATATTATTATTTTTCTTATCGGTAACGCTGTTGAAATAATGAAAAACACCCATTTCTGAAAGTAACGTGTTCTTATTTTTTCCATTCAATAATTTTGAATATGTATTATCTAGTTTATTGGTAAAATTATTCTTTTCGTATTGTGGTACTTTTGAATACATTATCCATTTTCTATTAAAATCTGCATCCAACACTTCGACATATGTAGAGGTAGACTTTCCTTTTTTATTTGAAGAAAAGGAATAAATACACATCAAATCTTTACTTTCTGAAAGTTCAATACTATATGAAGATTGTTTATTAATCTTATCTGCTCCAATTTGTTGTCTAGAAATCAAAATTGGTTTTTCAAACCCAGTTCTTGATTCATTTAATTTTGTTCTATACAGATGGTTTGCTCCTTTGGAATTAGTTGAATAAATAATCCAGATATTTTTCTTTTTATCTTGGTAAGTAAATTCAAAGTTTTTCTCTGGAGGATTATTTAAACCTGCAATTTTAATATCACCTAATGGTAATTCTTTTTTTAAAGTAAGAGCATAATCATAGAGGTGAATATTTAATTCTACTTTGGTTTTTATACCAACTGGATTAATAAAACCAAAAGGGTCGATACCCATTGCTACTCCTTTACCTTTTGCGGTAAGATGAATGATTTCAGTGTCCGTTTTACCAATTACACCAATATCAGTTTCAGCAACTCCTTTACCTTCCTTTTCTCCTACATTAAAAGTTGGATGATATGTTTGTGCATTGGCCGTAACAAAAAGTATACATAATAAGATTGAAGTGAATATTTGTTTCATAAGTAAGTTTAGAATTTTTTCTATTGAATTAGTTAATTGTTTGCAATAATAAAAGTACATTTAAATTTAACGAGTACAAAAATATTAATTGTATTCTGATAAAAACTGCTTACCATGCAATTCCTTCCTCCCTATGAATAAACTGTCTATAAAAGCCTATCTTAAACTCATTGTTTGAATGCATTTTTAATAGAAAAGGAATGATTATTTATATTTATAAAAAGCATTCCATTTTCTGATTTATTCTTCTTAAATATTTACTGTAAATTAAGATGTTGTAGATCTGATTATCAAAATCATAGCATTGAAGTAGAGCACACATTATAATTATATAAATGAAATCCATCAATCTAAAAATTAAAAATAGTAGTGGTATTACTTTGTCTTCTAAATTAGAATTACCAGAAAATAGAGAAACCACCACATATGCAATTTTTGCACACTGTTTTACGTGTAGTAAAAATCTAAATGCTGTCACAAACATTGCAAAAGCATTAAACTCAATGGGAATTGCTGTATTACGTTTCGATTTTACAGGGTTAGGTCAAAGTGGAGGGGATTTTAGTGAAACTGATTTTTCTTCTAATGTGCAAGATTTAATTGATGTAGCCTCTTATTTAGCGGAAGAATACCATGCGCCTAAATTAATGATTGGTCATTCTTTAGGAGGTGCTGCAGCTATTTATGCAGGAAAACAAATTGCTTCTATTAAAGCTATTGCAACAGTTGGAGCTCCTTCATCACCACATCACGTACAACATCTTTTCCAACATAGTATTGATGAAATACTCGAAAAAGGTAAAGCATTGGTACAATTAGGAGGGAGAGGGTTTACTATTTCTAAACAATTTATAGAAGATATTTCTAATACAAATATGAAGGAGTTAATGGATACTTTGAGAAAGCCAATTATCATTCTTCATTCACCACAAGATACTACTGTTGACATTAAGAATGCAGCAGAAATTTATGGCTATGCTCACCATCCAAAAAGTTTTATCTCACTAGATGGTGCAGACCATTTACTAACAGATAGTAAATACTCTAATTACGTTGGAAAAATGATTGCCCAATGGGTAACTATCTACCTTGAATAGGGTTTAATTAAAGGCAAATACTAGCATTCCTGTAAGAAGAGAAGCAATTGTAATTATTTCTAAAGAAAACGCTAAAACCGCTTCTGTTTTTGAACGATACATTCTTGTTTTATTCTGTTCCATAATCATAATTTACGAAAATTTACTTGTTTATCGAAATTTGGGATGTTCCGATAGTTTAAACTAAATTTAGAATATACACAAGTGAATTACTTTAGTAAAATGAAAATTGCAACATTCGACGAGTATAAAGTATTTATTGAAAAGCTATTTCAAGGAGAATGGGTACACCCAACAATTATGGAGGTTAACTCTAAAATTGCTAAAGGGAATATCTTTATTTTAGAGGGTTTTAAAGGACATGGAAAAGCGGTGTTTTTTCATCTAGATATTTTAATAAATCAGTTAGAATTTGATTTAACATTCAACTCCCAATCATTTTTCACCCATCATACTTCTTTATTTAATGAAGGGATTGCTATTCGTTTTATTGAAGACGATGTCAATTTACCAATTCACTATCATGGTATTGTTAATACTACAAATGGTATTCACTTGTCCATCAATTTAACAAAAGGAAAAACGTTTCGTCCGGTACAATTTTTTTATGATATTTCGGGATTGCAATGGGTAGAAAATGAGGCTGTAAGAGACTTTTTAATACAGAAAGAAAACTACTATTACTTTATTAATAGAACGCAAGAGTTGTCGTTATGGGTACAAACACTTCAGCAAGTTTTCTCTTATTCTAATGTCCGTAAAGAGTATTTTTTAAGGTTGAAAACAAAAGAATTATTTCTTCTCTTTACCAATTATCTCTCTGAAATTGACATTGTAGAAAACCCTTCAGATAACCTTACTGCCTATCAATTAAAAGTTGTTTTTGATATAAAATCTAAAATTGAGGCACAATTAGAAACAAAACCGAATGTCCAGGAATTTGTTTATAAATATGGAATTCATCAGAACTTATTACAGACAATTTTTCAGAGTACTTTTGGGAAAACAATTTATAACTACTACACCTCTTTACGAATTCAAAAAGCGTATGAAGCAATTGTTACTAAAAAGTTTTCTATTACAGAAGTAGCCTTTGATTTTGGATACAGTAGTGTACAACATTTCTCAAAAAATTTCACTAAAACATACGGTATATCACCAACTGATGTACTTAAAAATATGGAACTATAACAAGCCCAGTAAGGTGTATTACTGAGCTTGATACTTTATTATTTGTCTAGTGTATTTTTAAAGACCTTTCCATTCTTCATTATAAAATTGATATTTTTATCAGGATTAGAAAGTACCTTTGTATCTTCGGTAGGATCTTGATTTATTATAATCAGATCAGCATAAGCCCCCTCTTTTATTACACCTAGCTTTCCCTCTTTATAGGGATTCCTTTCTCCAGACATTTCCAAAACCTGAGCAGCGTTAATAGTTGCTTGTTCTAAAATTTCCACATTAGAAAACCATTTTTGTCTGAGTGTAAACTCTTTTGGAGCATTTTTAAATTGGTTAGGATCTCCGTAAATATCTGTACTATGTGTCACTAATAAGTCATATTTTTTAGATAAAGAAAAAAGTGTATTTAAACCTTCTTCTGCTTCTTTTCTTTTCTGCTTTTGTTCCGCTGTAAAATAGGGCAAATCAACACTAAAAACATACGTTTGAGTAGAAAGAACAGCTCCTTTTTCTTTTATCATTTTGGCAGTTGTTTCAGAGATTAAAGTGGCATGTTCAATAGATTTTACCCCTGCATTTAGTGCCATCTGAATACTTTTATCATTATAAGCATGTACCATCACGTAAGTACCCCAATTTTCAGCAGCCTTTACAGCTTCATTCACTTCTTCTTCAGTAAATTCAACTACATCAATAGGGTCATGTTTTCCACTAATAGACCCGCTTACCAAAACTTTTACCTGAGTTGCCCCTTTTCGTAATTGTTCTCTAGCACCTTTTAACATTTCAGTTTTTCCATCAGCAATAAAAGCCAATCCCATACTTTCCGTTTCATCAATATAGCCACCTTTTATTTGAGAATGATTACATAATGTTCTAAAGTCGCCATGCCCACCAGACTGAGTAAGAGCGGCTCCTGATGGGTAAATTCTTGGTCCTGCAGTCATTTCCTCGTCAATCGCTTTTTTTAAACCAAATGTAGGTCCGGCAGCATCTCTAACTGTGGTTACTCCATTCATTAAAACACGATTGGCATTTTTGGTTCCTAAAATACTTAAATAAGAGAATTCTGTTTCTTTCATTTCGGCAGGCCCTTCAGAATCCATTAAATGAATATGTGTATCAATTAAACCTGGTATTAAATAATGTTCCTTTCCATCAATAATAGTATAAGAAGAGTCAATTTTAATCTCTGCTCCTATTGCCTTAATTAAGTTGTTTTCTATAATAATAGTAGTAGTCTCCTGAGAAGAATGCTCCATTCCTGCCGTCCAATAATGTATATTTGTAATTGCTATTTTATAATTTTCTTGACCAATTGAGGAAGATGAAATTCCCATTAATAAGCATATAGTGATGAATAAATTTTTCATATTAGAATTGTTTTATTTGATTGATAATACAAAGCTAGCTTGCTTAAAAAGCAATCATTTTTAAATTCCTATAATATGATTATACATTTCTATAAAGAGGTTTGTAATTTTGTGGTGATTGGTGAATAAGGTAACGTTTTAGAAAAAAGAAGAGTATATTCATGTATGGAGAAACCAATTTTTATTTCTGATGAGTTTAGTCCTTTATCTGTTTTTGAAGACCTTTCTAAAGAAACTGGTGCATCTTGGAATGGAGAAGAATTTTACATGGACAATTCTGAATATGGGGTAATGAAATCTATTCTCTATTCTTATTCAGAGAATATACATATTGGTGTTACAGAATTAAATTTAAAACAAGAAAGTATTTTCATTAATCAGCCCAAACACGATGAAAAATACATTAGTATTAGAATTGGAAAAGTAGGAAGTTTTAATGACGAAACCTCATTAAGCAAATCAATAAAAGATAGTATTTATATCTACAACCATAGTTATGATTTTACAATTACGTACCCCAAAAATGTACAAATGAGTTGGTTGTTTATTCGCTTTCCTATTGATGAATATAAACTATTGTCTGCCGATAAAACGTCTAATTTTTATCATTTAATAAATAACCCAAAATCTTGGTTTTTCTACAGCCCAATGTTGCCAAAGGTTGAACAAATTTTGAAGGAAGTTTATCATATTTTACAACAAAAGGAAATAAGAAGGGCTTATTTTCTATCAAAGTCTATTGAGTTGGTTACACAACTGAGAGTATACAATGAGCAAAATGATTTTAAAAATATAGCCTATAACATTCATCCTAAAGATTTATCATTAATGATAGAAATAAAAGACTATCTATTAAATGATTATACATCACCACCTGTTCTAGACAACATTTGTAGTACTTTTGGTTTAAGTGAATCCAAGTTACAACGAACGTTTAAAAAGGTATTTCAACAACCTATTCTACAGTTTTTTAATCTGCAAAGAGTACTAGAAGCAAAACGTTTAATAAAAAATACAGAAAAAGATCTAACACAAATTGCCATCGAATTAGGGTTCTCAGATATTTCTCATTTTAGTAAATCGTATAAAAAATATATAGGAATAAAACCTTCTGATGAACGTACACAGCATCAAGACAAAAAAGTGCAATAGTTAAAATACTACTGCACCTTTTTCAATAAAAAAATTTAATAAGCCACTTTATTTCTACGACTTCTACTTCTGGTATTTTTTTATCTTCACATTTGAGAATAGAAATGATGAAAATTCTATCTATTTATTTTTAGAATGTCTCATTTAAACTTAAAAACAATCCTTTTGCATCGTAATCACCCCATGCATAATCAAGGGTAAGGTTTGTTCTAGATTTTTTGTTAAGCATTACTCGTAAGCCTGCTCCATAGCCGAAATTATAGTTCTGAAATAAATTTATATCAGCATGCTTACTACTAGCAGTGGTTGCATTAACAAAGGCTACTGCTCCTAAGAAATTAGGATTTTTTCGTGTTCCTAAAAGATGTACTCTATATTCTAATTCAGAATAAACAATCTCTTCACCTCTAAACCTACCTTGTGTGTAGGCTCTACCCGATCTGCCAAACTGATCCCAACCTAAAGCGGGTAAATTCATGTAAGGCGTAACACCTGATGTCACAAAATTTCCGTATGCCCAAAAAGCTAACATATGATTAGGCTGATTACCTGTTTTCTTATGTCCTAGTTGAAAATAATCTCTATATTCTAACCATAATGAAGAAGATTTCTTTGTGCTACCTAACCATTCAGGATTCATTCTATACGTTAAAAGTGCATACCTTCCAGAATAAGGATTGGCGGCATTGTCTCTACTGTCATACATAAGGTTAAGAGAAACACCAGATAAGATGTACTCTTCAGGATTAAACCCATAATATTCGGAGTATGCTTGGTGGCTCGATTGCCCATTCTCTTCCAAATAATTATCCTTAATATCATAATGGTAATCCATATGATACCCAACTCCAGCATAGAAGTTTTTCTTTAACTTAAATAAGGCTGTTTCATGAAAACGGAAATATTTAAATTCCATCATTTGGGCATCGTACCCAGGTGTAAATTCTTCTCCTTTATATCCTGCAAACGACTTTTCTCCAGCAGGGCCTGTTCCTAACCCAAAAGTAGGTTGAGAAGTATCAAACATACGCCAATCCCCAAGTAGAATCATCTTATCCTCAGGTAGATATATGTTACTCTTAAAAGTAAACATCAGCTGGTTCTTTGTAGAATAAGTAAGCGTACCTAAAGAGGTTGACATCCTTGTGTTTTTAGGATCGCCAGTAAACATATTAAATGAACCGGCAAAGCCATAAAGTACTCCAAAAGTAGGATTAGAGGCAATTACAGGAAGGGGAGCTGAATATAGTTTACCTTTTTCAGGGGGAGCGTTTTTATCTTTTTTCTTCTTTTTTAAAGGTTTATTGCCCTCTTCAGTCCCTGTATTTGTAGTATCTTGAGCAAAGGAATTACTGGCAAAAGGATTACCTAAAATAACGATAATAACAATGAGTTTTATTGCTAATTTTTTTATCATATCTGCTGCTATATTTTCTAAAATTATTCATGATTTTTTATCATTTCAAAATTACTAGCAAGCAGTTGGTAAACGTTTTTCTAAAACAAGCTATCAGTTGTACAAAACAGGCAAAATACATCTCCTATTATTACTTTAACTATATAGAAAAAGGAGTCAATTATTATTTAAATTAACTCCTTTTTATTATTCACATTAGCAATAAATGTCTTTTTAAGATGTTGATTATACTATCTAATTAATCATCTACTCTTTTAAGAAGAGCGATAATGTCACCTAACTGATTTTTCAATTCCATTAGTTTATCTACATCAACATTTCCTTTTAGCAATTGATTAAATATTTTGGAAGGGATTTCTGCTGCTTTAGTTTCCATTTCCTTACTTTTTTCTGTTAAGAAAACAAGAACTTTTCGAGTATCAACCTCGTCTTTTTCTCTTTTTACGAGTCCTAAAACTTCCATCCTTTTTAATAATGGAGTAATAGTATTCGTTTTTAAAATCAGTTTCTTTGCAATATCATTTACAGGCATTTTATCTTGCTCCCATAACGTAAGTAAAACTAAATATTGCGGATAGGTAATGCCTAACTCATCCAACATTGGTTGGTATTCCCTAGTAATTAATCTAGATGTTGCATACACAGGAAAGCAAAGCTGATTTTCTAATTTTAATTGTTCGTGTCCCATCCTTTGTTCTTTTTTAATTAACCAAAATTAAAAGTTGAACGCTGTAAAAAAAACTCTTCGGTTATTTTTTTAGTGCTTCCCAAGCTGTGGTAGACCATAACGCCCAAACAACTAGTAACGGTTGAAATAACAATCTTATAAACCTTGCATTATCTGTATTTAAATGAAACGCATCTACTTGGTTAATATATTGCGAAATATTACCAGGAAATACAGCTATGAAAAACAGTGCAGTAATTCCACCCACTATTGCTTTATATTTTGATAAGAAAATTAGTGAGAGTCCTAATGCTATTTCTACAAATCCGGAAAGTACAACTACTACATCTACTTCTAACGGAACCCAAGCAGGCACTTGAGCAACAAACTCCTGTCTTAACCAAAATAGATGACCTAAACCAGCGTATAATAATGCTGCTCCTAATATTGTTTTAGCTACTTTCTGAGCTGTAGAAATTTGGTTAGGTACTAATAACTTAGATATTAAATTCATAACTATTGCTTAATGGATTATACTCACTTTTTTCTTTATACTAATGTCAATTTTACATCAACATTGTTATTAATAGCTTTAGAGTAAGGACATACTTTGTGTGCTGCTTCCATTAATCCTTGAGCAATTTCTCTTTCTACACCTTCAATTTCTACAAATAACGCTGCACCTAAACCAAAGCCTCCTTCAACTGCACCTAAAGAGATTTCAGCAGTTACTTTAGATGTAATCTTTTGCTTAGCTTGTTGAGCTACTAAATTTAAGGCACTATCAAAACAAGCAGAATAGCCAGCTGCAAATAATTGTTCTGGATTGGTATATCCTTCTCCCACTCCACCTAATTCTTTTGGCATACGTACCTCTACTGATAACACACCATCTGCAGTTTCTACTTTACCATTTCTACCACCTTTTGCTGTTGCTTGTGTTGTATATAACGTTTTCATAATTTTTAATTTTTTGTTTTTATATCGTTTACGATACAAATGTGGTGATTTTATTTTATATCGCAAACGATATATATTAAAAATTTAAATACATTACCATAAATCGCTAATTATCAACAAAATAAAACTCCTCATTCTATTTCTAAAATGAGGAGCTTATGGCTACAGCTAATCAATTATTAACTGTTCTTATTGAAAAACAACTTGTTTATCATCGGTTTCAATAATTTTTGTTGCTTTGCCTTTATAGATATTATCGCTAAAATTTACATTCTTTGAAGCCGTTATTTTAAAAGCTGGATTTTCGTTATGTAACTGAGGAAAAGTTTGAGAATTAGTAATTGTATTTTCAGAAAACTCTAATCCATCTACATTGGTTATCTGTAAAATAAGATTGTCAAATTGTTTGAATATATTTTTAGTAATTGTAATGTTTGAAAAGGCAATATTTTTATTTTCATCATCTGTATCAAATCGAATTACACCTCTATTAAACCCACTATGTTGGCAGTCTTCGAATACATTATTTTCTACTAACAAATTTTTCTGATTCCCCGCCTCAAACCAATGACCACTTTCCACAGGAATTAATAATGCTTCCATTTCGGTGTGGAAATAATTATTCCTTACAATCGTTTTTCTTGGTACAGAAAGTAATAAACCTCTTGCCCTATTGTTCTTAAAAGTACAATTTTCTACTAATACCTCTGGATAGGCATCTTGGTTCTCTATTAAATCACCTGCTTTTATTTTACTTGGTAATTCTTGGTTAAAAGTAATTACTTGATAACGTCCACTACGGTATTCAATCGATTTAATAGTCAAGTCTTTTTCATAAGGGAAAAATGAATCTTGAATACGTACAATCCCAATCTGATCTCCTTCTCTCCCAATAACAAAACCTTGTTGCTGAAAATGCCCCATCCTAACACCAATCTTATTCGGGCCCAAAATATCTACAACTTCTTGATACGTACCATGAATGTTACTGCCATCGTCTAACTGCCCACTTAATAAACAATCTTTTAATTGTACTTTTCCTCTACAACCTACAAAATGTGTAGCGTCTGCAGTTGTCGAAACCATTCGTCCGTTTGAAGGGAAAATATTAAATTTTTCTAAGATTAAATCAGAAGAATTTTCTGCTATTAACCCCATCCCTCCTGCATGATGAACATTGACATTATAGCCGTTAAACCCATCTGTAAAAGTTACATGAAAAGCCGGTGCTAATCTATTTTTTCCTTGTGCCCCTTTCATGGCAATAGTATAACCAACAGGTGGTAAATCTTTTTTCTTATTTTTATGATTAAACACTCGTACTACTCCAGGCTTAAGTTCTTTTACAGATATTTTATTCTCCTGAAACATTTTACCTAAAAATGGTGCTCTATTATCTACCTTATATTTGTATTTGATGCTCTCTAGATTACGTGAAACGGTTATTTTTTTATAAGAAGTTATAGGTGTATATGCTTCTGTATTAAAAGCAATTGCACCTCCTCTTTCAGGATCATATAAAATAGATTGTCCAATAGTATGTTCGTAATATTCTTTGATAAAGATCAGTTGATTGTTACGAATTATGTATGGATAGCTTTCAGGAATTTGAATATCAAAAGTGTTTTCTTCTTCGTTTCTAGCAATAATTTTCCCTTCGCTATGGAACGTTTCGTGCCAATCTATAGAAACATTTTTAACTGTAATATTTTTAGATTGATTAATAAGAAAAGGAATCATTTTACCATGGAAAATAAAGGTTGACCCTTGTCCATCAATTGTAATATTTTCCTTTTTAATAATAGGAAAAGCAGTACGAATTAGTACATCATTATGATTAGAAATATGCCAAAATTTTTCTAATCCCTTCTCTGGATAAAAATGGTATGTTCCTTTCTCGAATTTTATTACTTCTACAGGAGAAGTTTCTATTTCTAAAATTCGTTTTAATACCGTTGGAGTTGCATCTTCTGCAATTGCTGTAGTAAAAGTTACCGTTTCCTTTACTTTATTATAAGACCAAACTGCAGTAGTAATTACAGTTAGCATTAAACCTAATCCGAAGGTGGTTAATACGCTACGCGTTCTCATTTTTTTGTTGTTTTCAATGAATCAATAAGTATTTAAATTTCTTACTTAAAGAATTTAATTAGTAGTCACACCAATTATTATTTAGTATTGGAAACTGCTGCCCTCACACATACATAGGCAGCAGTTTCTAAATTTAGTATTTGATGAGTTATTGTCTCACTTCGTATTTTTCAATAACTAAATTATCAATATAGAATTCTATCGGTTCACCATCTCCTATACCTACAACACTATCTTTAGTAAGTTGAACGGAGAAACCTGCTGTTTTACCTGATGGTGGAATTAGATCAGAAGTCATAATAATATCAACATATGTTGTCACCCATTTCCCTCTTTCTAAATCTGCTGTTGGTATTGGAGTTGAGTTCATAGATGGATTCAAAAACTGGATTGATAGTCCATCAGTCATACCATTACCTGCAGGAATGTAAATATCCATTGCCACTCTTACTAAATCTCCAGCAGATAATGCTCCTTCAATAGATTGGTCTGCATCTACACTCTGTACTCTATCTCTTGTACCGTGTAAATCAGCTGAAGAAGCAGCATAGAATTTCAACGTATTTATCATTGCCCCACTAGTTTCTCTATTCCAAGTAATTACCTTATTTTGGTTATACCATCCTGCTGCATATGGTGCATTACTTTCTTTTTCAATAGAAAAAGAAGCCATTTCAGCGTTTAGAATATTTCCTCGGTTATAATAAGACGCTATTTGTTCTGATGCAAAATTAGCTAATCTTGCACCTTCTGCAGTAACAATTGCATTTCCGTCTGCTCCAGTAAAAGCTACTGTCACCACATCAGAATTATAAAGTTCTTCTGCTACGGTAATATCAATTTGTTTAGTATTATCAGTATTTATAGCTACAGATGCAACTGTAAAGGTTGTAGGTCCAAACCCTGCCTCATCATTCTGAACTGTTACTGTAAACCCTGCCTTAGCGGTTTCTTGTTCTGTTATGGCTACTAAAGCTTCTTCCACTGTAAATGAAATCACCTTATTATTATCTACTTTTCTTAAGCTAATATCACTATTCTTGCTTACTTCAGTAATTACTGTCGACACATTTACTGTCAATGGAATTTCAAACTCCTCTTCTACATCTACGTAGTCTGCATGCCCATTTCTTGTTAATTTTAATTTTGTAACACTAAAATTACCATCAGTTGCATAAGTCACTCCAAAGCTACTTTCTGCAGATGTTAAAGGAGTACCCTCTCCATTATCAATTGTCCATAAAATACCTGTAGTACTTCCTGTCGATTTATCTACAAAAATAAGTTCTTCACCGTTATTTAAATCTATCGTACCTGCAGATGGAGTTTCTCCTAAATTGACAGTATAAAGTGCCGTTTCCATATCATTGCTTTTGTATACAGCCATTCCAAGTTTAAGTTCTGGCGTATCAATAACTTTAATAGAAAGTGGTAACGTTACTGTTTTTTCTTGATCTGAATAGTCTGAGTGACCATTTCTTATGATTTTTAATATTGATGATTCGAATGTTCCTACCGTAGAATAGGTAACATCAAAAGTTGCTTCTGAAGATGTGATTTCCTCATTATTATCAATTGTCCAAGTTCTTGATGTAGGTTCACCTGTAGATGCATCTACAAAAGATAGCTTATCACCCGCTTCTAAAGTAATTGATGCTGCAACTGGCTCATCTCCCGCTACAACTTCATAGAGCGCTGTTTGCATATCATCATTTTTATACACACGCACACCCACATTTAAAGAAGGAGAAGTGACTACCTTAACCGTTAAAGGTATTTGAATAACGACATCTTCTTGCCCTTCTCTTTTTAATGTAATTGCATGTCCTACTAATCCGTCATTGTCTTCTGAGAAAGTGACTCCAAATTCTACTGTTTCAGCAGTTTGTTCAGTGCCATTATTTATGCTCCAAATATGTTTTACAGATGTATCATCATTTACTAGTTTGAAAGTTAATTTTTCTCCATTCTCTAAAGCAATCGTTTTTGCTTCACCTTCATTACCCGAAGCAATTTGATAGATGGCATTGTCAAGGTCATCTCCTCTAAAAACATGTATTCCAGATACAAGAGGGCGAGTTATTACTTCCACTTTTAATGGAATAATTGTTTCTACTTCTGCATCAGGATATACAGTACCTTTTCTGTTTACTTGTAATTTTCCGGCAGAATAAGTTCCTACAGTAGTATAAGTAGCTGTTACTTCTTTTGCATTCGTATCATCTATTTCAACACCGCCTAACGTCCATGTACGGTCTGTTGCAAAGCCAGTTGTAGTAACATCACTAAAAGTTAATGATTCACCAACATAAACTGTTACTTTAGTCCATTTGCTTTCGTCTGTTTCAATGTCATCTCCTTCAGCAACTGCTACCACTTCAGTGTCATTATTCATTACTTTAAAAGCAGGTAATAATGCTGGGATGGATACATTTATTTTTAATGGAATTTCAGAAGTAATCGATGCGTCTGGGTAATCACTCCCTTCTCTAATAAAAGTAACTTCTCCTGCTAAATGATCTCCTTCTATAGTGTAGATAACGTGAGTTTCTTTAGTAGTAGAAGTTGTTGTTTCTGAACCATTGAACAACCAAGTTCGTCCAGTGGGTTCACCTACAGTTGTGACATCTTTAAAGATCAAAGAGTCGCCATAAACAAGTTTTACTGTTTGCCAATCTTCTTGTTCTGATGGGTTTAAAATGTCTTCTAAAGTGACTTCTACAATTTTTACATCATTATGATATACCTCATAAACAGGTAATAATTCTGGGATTTCGTTTTCGATGTTTTCTTCATCTTTTGGTGTACAACCAAATGTTAGTAGCAGAAAACCTATCAGGTAAAAAGGTATTTTTAAGAGTTTCATTGACTGTTTTTTTAGTATATAATTCATTTCAATAGTTGTCTCTCTGAGGAGTTTGAATAGTCAAATTTGGCTTGAAATGGGGTTTTTGGTGTCTTTGAGTGTAAAATTGGTGTCTTTTTGAATACAAAAGCGTAGATATAACACATTCAATGTCACTCGCCTTTTTTGTACTTAATTATTTGATTAAAATGACACTTTAAAACAAGTAAAGTGAGTATAAAAAAACATCCCAACCTTTACATAATGAAAGATTGGGATGATTAAATTATTTAATAACTAAATACTAAGGTCTTAGCTCATGTATTCTAATATTAATATTATCAATATAAAACTCAATAGCGTCTGTTGCTGTAACTCCTGCTAAATCATTTGTTGACAACTGTATTGCAAAACTTGATGTTTTACCACTTGGAGGTAGTAAAGATGTCGACATTACAAAATCAATATTTTTTGTTACCCATACACCTCTTGCATCACTTGCTGTAGATATTTTTGTAAGACCATCTACAGGATTAATAAACTGACATGATAATCCATCTGTCATTGTATTTGATACAGGAATAAAAATATCAAAACTTATTCTCACCTGATCGTTTTCCTTGAGTGTTTCATTAATAGACTGATCGCTATCTACAGACTGCATTCTATCTCTATTTTTATGTAATGCTGCCTGATTTTCTGCATAGAACTTAACCCCATAACTACCAGTACTACTCTTTTCATCTGTTCTGTTCCAAGTCGTTACATTCTGTTGGTTGTACCACCCTGAAGCATATGGAGCATTAACATCTTTCTCTAACTCAAAACTAGCCATTTCTGTATTTAGAATGTTAGCAGTTCCATACATCGTAACAGATTCAGTTCCAAAATCTTCTAGACTTACCCCTGCCTCAGACGAGATTGCATTGTTTGCTTCTCCACTATATACTACAGTTATATTATCAGTATTATAGATGTCATTCGTTAAACGAAGTTCTATTTGTTTTCTATTTGAAGCGTTGACTTGAACAGAAGCAATATCAAAAACTGTTGCAGGGAAACCTGCTTCCTGATTGGTTACTGTAACTGTAAATGCACCTTTTGCTACATCTTGATCTACAATATTTTTTAGATTTTCTGATACAGGGAAAGTAATTACTTTTTCTGTTACACCAGCACTAATTTCATTCTTAATAGCTACTATGTCACCATCTTTAAAAGTAGGTCTCGCTTCTAAAGCTACTTTAACTTTTAATGGAATAACTTTCTCGTCCTCTCCAGCAGGAATTGTTCCTTCTTTTGCTCTAGACACTTTAAATTTACCTACAGTATGGTAATTTTCTCCATCTGTAAGCTCATTATAAACTACATAAGCAATAGAATCTGTAGAAGTGGTTGCATCATCAAAAGTCCAAAGTCTTGTAACTACATCATAGTTTAATAGTCCTTTTGTAGATAAATCCACTAATTGTAAGTTATCTCCTTTCTCTATAGTAATTTCTTCCCAAGTCGATTCATCCGTAGAAGGTTGATCATCTGCGTTGATGGTTAAAATCACAACGTCTTTATGAACTACTGCAAAAGCTGCTTGTACATCTGCAATTTGAGGATTGAAAACTAAAGGAATTGACATTCTTTGTGTAGCAGCAATAGCATCTGGTTTTTCTCTTGCAACAGTGATAGCACCTCCGAGTTCTTCTTTCATAGCAATAAATTTAAGCGTTACTACTGGAGAGTTTTCTGCTTGGTCTTTCACGTTTTCTGCTTCAAAATCAATTATTTCAGTTGATTTTGGGAATATCCATTCTCGCTCTTGCGGACGCCCTACTGTTGATACATCTCTAAAAACAACTCCTTCACCTAAAGGAACAGTTAAAGATGGCCATGTTGTATTATCTTCTGGATCATAGAGTATCGGCTCTTGCCCGTCAATATAAATTGAATCTACCGAAATTTCGGCCATTATTTTACCATCATTTTCAATTTGTACTCTGGGTTCTAATACCGCATATACATCTACATAAAAAGTTGTATCAATTTCCCACATGCCATCAGGGCGTTGGAACGAGACTAACGTATCTGCATTTCCATCTGCTCCTAAGCCAATATAAGTTACTGGATTATAGAATGTATTGTTTAACCGAACGCCTTGTAAACCACCTTCTGTAAACAATACATTTACAGAATACTCTTCTGAATTTGCACCCGATTCTGGAATGATAAAATCACGTAAATCATCTCCTCTTTGAAAATTACCTTCAATAAAATAATTTCCACTATCAAGTATCCACTCATGTGTATTAACCCCTTGAGAAAGATCCATGAATGCCATAGATTCTCCAATATTACGTACCAAATTATTATGTGCAAATCCACCTGCTTCTGTATACCAAGAAACATCTGAATATGTTGGTGCTTGCGGTTCATTTTCTCTATTACAACCAAATAAGGTAAAAAGAGTAAATAGTAAAAATGATATAAGTTTTAATGTCTTCATAGCTATTATTTACCAAGATTAGGGTTAGAGATAATTTCTTCCAAAGGCAACGGGTAATAATCATGAAGTGTTGGATTGTAGTTTAATACAGCATCTTCACAATCAATAATTGGAATACTAAAGGTCTCATCTCCTTGGTTATATGGAAATAAATCCGATCTGTTTCTTCTTTGTGTTTTTCCTTCTGAGTTTGTAAAAAAGTAAGTCTCTGCTCTGAAAGTTTGATTGGCTACTCTCTCAAAGTTTTCTTGAATTTTACCCCACCTTCTCAAATCAATCCAACGAATAGCATGTCCTTCTACACCTAATTCTAAAGGTTTTTCTACAAACATTAAATGGTTCCATAAATCTTCATTGCTGTAAATTTTACCATCGTAATCATTTGCTGTATTTCCCTGAGATAAGCCTATTAATTGTAAGCCCCACTTCTTTCTTACCTCATTAATTAAAGACATTGCTTTTGTTTCATTTCCTGTAGCTAAGTAACATTCTGCAAGGTTTAAATAAGCCTCAGACAAACGATTTACTACTACATTCTTACCAGAATAATAAGCTCCTTTTGGTAAGTTATTTTCGGAGGTTACAATATCATGGTTAGAGAATTTCTTCCAATAAGAGAACTCATATTTTCCGAAAGAAACAACTTCTGGTGTAATACCAGATCTATAATATTGTGTTTGCTCATCGTTAACTAATGCTACAGAGGCAGAGGCTCTTAAAGAAACGTTGCGTTCCACAGTAAGGAATGATCCATCTTCTTGTTCTTCCAGATAGAAGTTTCTAGGATCTTTTGTGTCTTTAACCTCTGTTTTATAAGCATATGCAATCCATGCTGTTGGTGTAAAAGCTCTTTGCCCTCCTTGAGAACCAGGCGCAGAATACCTTGCCAATCTATTACTTGGTGATTGTTCATCCCAACGGTCCAATTCAGGACGCATATTGTCATCATAAATTATCTCGAAGATAGATTCAGTATTAAATTCACCTTTACGAGTAAACATTGCTGATTCATCTGTTTCTAAAGCATAAGGATATGCCCCCGAAATCAATTCTTCATAATAGAGTTTAGCCTTTTCGTAATCAGGGTTAATCTCATCTCCATCTATATTTGCTGGCGCTTCTAATAAATAAAGGTTGCCTAAAAACATAGTTGCAATTCCTTTAGTCATTCTACCAGATGATAGTTCGTTCTCAGATTCTGACCCATAGAATATTGGTAAATTTTCATACCCATATTCAAGATCTTCTAGAATAAATGCTCTTACTTCTTCTTTAGAAGATACTGGAATATTAAAATCTTCTAGTTCTATGGGAACGCTATTTCTAATAATCACTCTACCATTATTATAAGTTTGGTAAAGGTAAAAATGAAATATTCCTCTCAACATTCTTACTTGTGCCATCTGAGAAACCCAAATTGGATTTTCTGATTCAGCCGCTAAAGGTCCTTCCAAACCTTCAATAAGTTGGTTACATCTAAAGATACCTGTATATAATGCTGCCCATTTTTTATTGATCTCATTTTGTGAATTTGTGTACGTTTTATAATACCATGGTTCACCCTGTCCAGATACTCTTGGTCTACCTGCTGCAACAGAAGGGTAGCCTAGATCTGATCTCCATGCCTCTTCTAAAATATTTAAATTATAGTGGTTAAGTAAAGAAGAATAGGCTGCTGTTAAAACTTTATCCGCTTCTACTAAACTTGTAAAATAATCTTCTACAGGTTTTGCATTTGGGTTACTTTCCGACAAATAATCACTTTGGCAACTAACACCCAAAAGTAAAAGTAGTGCGAACAAGCAGTATTGTTGTAGTTTTTTTCTTATTAATTTCATCATTTCAATCGTTTAGAAGTTTAACTTAAAGCCTGCTAAATACATTGCTGAAATAGGATAGTTACCTTTATCCAAACCTCTTGAAGATACTCCATTACCTGCTGCTTCAGGATCGTAACCTGTATAATTGGTAAAGGTTAATGGATTTTGAGCTGATACATATATTCTAAAATTATTCATTCCTAAACGGTCCAAAACTTTACTTGGTAAAGAATACCCTAGTTGAATATTTTTAAGTCTGATATAAGAACCATCTTCTAACCATAAATCTGTGTAAGCTCTATAGTTATCGTGTTCTTTTGTTGTTCCTCTATAAGCTGGTACGTCTGATGAAGGATTGGCTCTGTTCCACGTATTTACTTGCTCGGTATGTCTACCTTCTGAGTATGCCATTGCTTTAGATCCATTCATTACCTGATGTCCGATAGCTGCATACCAATGCATCATTAAATCAAACCCTTTGTAAGAAACATTCATTATTAATCCACTTTCCCAATCAGAGAAACCAGACCCCATATACACTCTATCTTTATCGGTAATCTGTCCATCGTTATCGGTATCTTTATAAATAAGATCTCCCATTTTAGCACCTGGATTTAGCTTTTGATATGCTGCCAATTGCTCTGATGTTTTAATTACACCCTCAGTTTTATAAAGGAAGAAAGCTCCCGCTTCGTAGCCCTCTGCAAAAACTGTAACTTTAGATGTTGCCGATGCTCCTGCTATTAAACCATTGTCTGTAGTATAAATAAAATCATCTGTATTAAGACTTGTAATCTCGTTTTGGTTTTTTGTAAAAGTACCTGTAAGACTCCAATCAAATTTGCCTGTTTTACCTCTATACGTTGCAGAAAGTTCTAAACCTTGGTTTACCATATTACCTATGTTCATGGTTACTTTAGAATCTGCTCCAGAACCAGCTCCGCCAGATGGTGGTAACTGAACAGGGAATAACATATCAGATTTTTCTGTATGATAAACATCTGCTGTTAGAGATAATCTGTTTCCAAAAAAACCTAAATCTACACCAATATTATTTTGTATTGATGTTTCCCATTGTACATCACCATTAGCAAAGTTTTGTTGAGCAGCACCATAATAAAGTGTCGGGAATCCTCCTGATCCAAATGGGTAATCCATCCCGTTTTGAATAGTTGCTTTATCGGTATAAGGTAAAAAGCTTTGTCCGCCTACCTGACCATGTGATGCACGTACCTTAAATGCATTTGCTACAGAAGAAATTCCTTCCCAAAAACCTTCTTCCGATATATTCCATGCTACTGAAGCCGATGGGAAAAACTTCCATTTACTGCCATCAGCAAATTTAGAATTGCCATTATAATTACCACTAAAAGAAAGCATGTACTTGCTCTTGTAATCGTAAGTAAAACGGCCTAAAGTACCTATAATATTGTATACATAATCGTAACCATTTGTTGCCGCAGCTGCTAAAACAGCTCCATCTAACACACGAATTGAATTATCTACAATACCATATTTTGTTGCTGTAAAACTATTTCTAGTATAAGACTCATTTGATACACCCACAATTGCAGACACCTTATGATCACCAAACTTCTTTACATAAGACAGACGCCCATCAATAGAAAAACCCGTTCTTCTAGACGACTCATTTGATACATAAGAATTGGCAGGGTCTGATTGTAAATTAACTTCTTCATCATAGTTTTCTATAAATGGCTTGAACTTCATTCTAAAGTCATTTACAGAATTAACACCAATGTTTGTATTCAATTTTAACCCATCAACAATAGTATATCCAATACCAACATTTGCTTGTGATCTTGTTCTATTCGTTACATCTTCAAAACGCATTGCTTCCAGAACATTGTTAGTAGTACTCCATTGAGATTCATCAACAATCGTTTGATCTTGCGTTGGATCTAATACAGGTTTATAAGGTGCATAACGAATTGTTTGCGTAAGTAAATTTGAAGAGGTTCTTGCTAATTCTTCAGAACTTACAGCAATAGAAGAATTTATGTTCCATCTGTCTTTTTTATAACTCATTCCCCCACGGGCATTATAACGAGTAAATCCTGAGTTAATCAGAGAACCTTTCTCATCAAAGAATCCTGCTGTAAGATTGTAAGTTAAATTCTTACCCCCACCGTTAATACCAAGGTTATAGTTTTGTGTTGGCTGATTATCTTTAATTACTACTTTAGATAAATCAGTATCATTTGCAAAAGAAGCTGGGTTTCTTGGAATAGGAAGGTTTGTAGAATTATCCCAATCATTAGACCCCCTATTTCTTTCTGTGATCATATCAAAATAAACTTGTTCTTTGGTGTTCATCAAGTCTATACCAGAAGTGATATTTTTCACTCCATAAGAAGCATCTAAGCTCACATTTATTTTACCAGCTGAACCTTTTTTTGTTGTAATTAGTATTACTCCATTTGCACCTCTTGTACCATAAATTGCACAAGATGCTAAATCTTTTAGTACATCCATCGATTCTATTTCCGATGGTGCTAATCTTGGGTTTTCATTTTGCGGAATTCCGTCTACTACATATAAAGGCTCAGTAGCACCAGCCATGTCAGATACTGTACTTACCCCTCTTATCTGAATAACTGCATCTGCACCGGGCGCTCCAGAAGTAGTTACATTCACACCTGCAATTTGTCCTTGCAATGCCTGTGCAACATCACTTGATGTATAATTTTCGATAGCCTCACTAGTAACGTGAGAAACAGCACCAGAAACCTCTTTCTTTTTCTGTTCTCCGTAACCAATCTTTACAACCTCATCTAGCATTTCTACATCTGCTACTAAGGCTACGTTAATTATATTCTGAGACGTTACTTTTACTTCCTTAGTTTCTAGCCCAATAAAGCTATATTCTAACGTCTCTCCTGTTTCTGCGAAGATAGAGTAATCACCATCAAAATTGGTTACTGTACCCTGAGTTGTACCTTTAATTCTGATACTTACCCCAGGTAAACCTATATTGTCTTCTTCGCTTACTACCTTTCCTTTTATTCTTATTGATTGTGCTGTCGCATCAAAAGAAAATAATAGCACAATTGTTAAAAGAATTAAGTGAGAATAGTAAGTAGTAAAGGTTTTATAAATAGTATAAATTTGCTTCATGTTGTTTAAAATACATATTGATATTCATTTCATCTAAAAAGATCAAAAACAGCATATTATAGTCTATAAACTCTGTTTTGATGTATCCCATTTTTGTTCACTTTTTTTTCATCTATTAAAAAAATTAGAAGACTAAAATTGTAAGTAATTCTTGAGTAAAATTGCAATTGTAAAAAGATCACTTATTGATACCTCAAAAGTAGGTGACAACTGAATTTTATGTGTCTGTAAGAATTTATACAGTGTATCTGACAGGATAAAAACGTTTAAACACACCTTTAAAGGCTGTTTTCGTGTATTTTTAGGTAAATGAATAAAAAATAAGTGGATACAAAATTTATCGTAATACTTGAAGTGTACTTACCAATAAAGAATTGTTTCCTGAAAAAATATATTGAACAAATTATTATTGAATAGCAAAGACATTTGCCTAGCTATTAGTTACTTTATAAAACATTTTCTACTGAATTTGTCTTAAAATATAATTGTAGTACGCTGATATATAGAAGTAAAGTCTCTTTCATATGTATTGTGGTAGTTAAGTATTTATCGATATTATGTAGTAATACTCAAAAATAGAAATTTTAAACTATTTATTAGTTAATTTATATATTTTCTAGCAATAATTGCATTAGCTATTTTAAAATAAAAAAGTACAGTACGTTGCAATAAACTTACAACACTACTGTACTTAAAATAAGGGTAGTAATTTTACGATTACATTGTTTGCTTCATCTCTTCAGATAATTCAACATCTATAAATCTAAACAGTCCACACGGAACATCAATTGATGTCTTATTTCCTTTAACTTTATATTCTTTCTTATTTACAACATCTGTAATTTTAGTTACTTTTATACCGTTAAAAGTAACTTCTGCTAAACGATCATTAGGGTTTATATAACCATTATCGATTAATGTTAAGCGAAGATGTTTTTTATCCGTTTGCACAGCCACCCATGCTACATCTCCTGATACGATTATTGGTAACTTTTTAGCTCCTTCTGCTATCGCTTTAGCTACATTTGTATAGTATTTATCTGCTGGATAATGTTCTTTTCCATCTGCAGAAATGTAGTCCTTTCCATCAGTAATAAACTCTTGCAAATTTCCTTTATACATAGGGTGCAAGTGATCTTCTAATTTTCCTCTTGGAGCATCTTTATCTGCATAAACTCCTTCTTGAGGTGGAGTAATTAATACTAAACCGTTAGAATATTTAGGCAGAAAATCTAACCTTCTTTCTTTAGATCCAGAAGCATATGCAGAAAAATCATAATGCCTTACAGGTGATGCAGGCCAAGAACCATTTAATCTAGAGAACACCATTTTGTTTGCTTCTTCATGCTCTTTTGAATAAAATGTTGTCCATTTTGCATTATTCCCTTCATTTAAATACACAGGGTTAGGGGCAGTCATACTTAAATGAACAGGGTTGAAACTTACTATTTCAGATTTTTTAGGTACGTAAATTACTCCATTAGCTACCATTTCATACAATACACTAATGTATTTCTGATCTACAGGAAAATTATTTATGTATTGAGCACCACTTGCAATATTATACACTAACATTCTTAAAAAGTGATTGGGAACCATCTGATGAGAATGTTGTCTCAATCTATAATAACTTGCATTATCTCTTGCTCCTCTTGCACCCCAGCTTTCTGTTGCACCACTTGCCCAAATACCCATTTTACCAGCAACACTTAAATCCATAGATTTATCAGTTGTTTCTTCCATAGATGGAACAAAAACCTCTGCATATTTTCCAGAAAGTAGTCCATTCCACATTGGTTTATAGATAATTGCTTGCCAAAATGTATGTTTAGAACGTACGTAAATATTCGCATTCTTTCCTTCAGAATATTCTGCAAGTGGATACAAATAGTTATTGAGGTAATATTCGAAGTTTTCATCATAATGTTCTAATTCAGGGAAGATCATTACTAATTTCTTCTCTTTTCCTCCAGCATCAATTACTTTCTTTTCTGTGTCTAAACTTATCATCAGAGGATCATTTCCATGACCACCCCAATAAGCAATTCCTGGATTATTTTTATATAAAGGAAGTAATGTATTCAACATTTGCTCCTGAGAGTTGACATACTTTTTACGGCCATCACGTTTCTTCTCATAAACTTCATTACCAAAAGCTGATCTGTCCCAATTTTCAACTTTAGCTATATGCTGACTTTTTAAGAAATAAGGAGATGCATTTGTTTTTGCTATTCGTTCAATTACTTCTTGATTTCCCTCTTTAACAGATTCCGTCATAAAATAAACATCCTGACCTTTTCCTTCCCATTTTCCTTTTTTAAAAGATTGGATACTTGTTCTAAAATCAGCTGTATTCTGTATAATTTTGGCAAGTTTTCCTTTAGGTTGTAAAGCAATATATTCCTTTTTCCATGAAGGTACTTTTGTATTAATAATATGAATACAACTCCCCCCACTTTGAGCACTTGCTAATATAATTTTACCATTAGAGGTATCTTTCCATAAATCATTATACGAATAACTAGTAGCTAAAATTTCCGCTTTCTCTACTTCTAAAGATGCTGGTTGAAGAATTATTCTTGTTCCAAAAAGGGTCAATAGTTTCTCTGTTTTCCCATCTGTCACCCATTCTGTTTGTACTACTCTGTAGCCAAAATGATCAAGTTGTTTTCTAAAACTCTGCTGAAATTTATAATAAGAAGGTTTTATTTTTTCACTAGATGCTAAATCAATTTTTGTGATTTTTGCTGTTTGAATCATCCCAGAAGCACCTAAAAATAGTTCATCTACACCATCATTATTAGTATCTGCAATTCTTAAATCTCCTACTGTTCCTTTTTCCCCAACTTTAATCTTCTTAAAGGGTAAATCTGCATCAGCTTTAAAAAGATAAATAGAACCTGTAGAGCTATTTTGGTTTATAGTACCATGCAAAACAAGTACCTCTTCGTTGTTTTTATACGTTGCTTTACGAAGAAAATTTGCGGTATGTTCTTTTAACTTAGGAGAAACTTTTTCTGTTTTTTTACCCCATGGTTTATCAATAGAATAATCTACAGCAGCAATTGTTTTAAGAACTTTACCCGTAGTAGAAAGGTAATACAAGTTCTTATCCATTCCGCCAGTAACAATGTATTTTCCACTTTTGCCGTTCATTACTGTTACAGCTGTTAGTGGTGTTTCTGACGGTTGATATTGCCACATTAATTTGCCTTTTGCATTTAAAACATAAAGGTTACCATCAGCATTTGCAGTTAGTATCTCGTCTGTACCATTGCCAGTAATATCTTCGCACCAAACATCATGATTGGCAAAACCTGATAGCTTGTTTTCCCAAACTCTTTTACCACTTTCTGTAAAAACTAAAATTGTTCCTTCATAACTATTTGCAACAATATAATTCCCTCCATCAATATGAGCATTGCGTACTAAACTGATTGTATAGTCTGTATAAAAACTTACAATTCCTTTCTTTGGTTTTTCTTTTGCAAATAACATCACTGGTAATAGAAGTAATGCTATTATAAATTTTAGATATTTCGTTTTCAAATTCATATTCTGTAATAAAAAAATGTTGGAAGTTTATAGTGTTAGTAACTTTTCTTATTTGTAGTCACACATCAAAAAGTTGATTTTTTTATTTGCCACCTCAACAAAATGCATCGCTTAGTTTTAAATTTTTTCTAAATAAATATCGTCAACATAAATAAGTCCTGGTCCACCATATGTAGTACTTGTGGGGATAGACATTATCATATTTCCATTTTTTACAGTGTTAACCGTAATCTTCTGCGTCACCTCTATCCATTTTCCTGTTTCTACTTTTTTGAATTTCATAGATGCAGAAGCCCATTCATTATCTCCTGTAATATTAATAAGTAAACTCTTAGGGTGTTGTTCTCCTAACCATACTTTTGCATACATATTATATACACCTGCCTTAATATTCACTTTATGAGTAGTTATTAATGGCAAACTTTTAATTTTAATGTTCTTCTGATCAGGAACTTCATCACATGAATATTTTAGTGAAAATGAGCCTGATGCTTTTTTTTCGTCGGTAATACCCCAATATTCACTATCAGATGTCCACCAACTTTCTACTCCTTCCTCAAAGCCAAAAAAACTTTCATTTAGATTGTTTTTTGCTCTGTAAACAAATTCTTCTTGGGCAAATATAGTAGAAATAAATGCCAGTTGAATGATAGTTAATAGAGTAATAGTTTTCATAATTTCTGTTATTAAATAAGTTGAAAAATCTTCAAGATTTGTACTTCATTTCTGTAATAGTCAAATAGACGGTTATTTATTTAAAATCATGTATTCACAAATAATTAAAGTGTCACTTTGGGTAATCAGTACTTTAAATAAAAAGAAAAATGTACAAATTAGTACTGTTATGAGGGGTTATACAATTGATAAACTCTCAAAGACAACAATATCAATTTATTAGAATACATTTCATTGATACTGACATAGTACTAATCAATACAAACAAAAATGAAATGATGAACTGGCGAAATAAGATTTTTTTTCTGGTGATAATTCAATTAATCACCCTCAATACCACGTTTGTAAATGCTCAAGAAGAGCAACAATTAAATGTCCTTTTTATTGCTATAGATGATATTAATGATTGGATTGGGCCGTTGGGAGGAAACCCACAAGCTATTACTCCAAATATTGATAAATTTTGCAATGAAGGTGCTGTTATTTTTAATAATGCAGTTTGTGCTGCTCCAATTTGTGGACCCTCTAGATCTGCAATTTTATCTGGGTTTATGCCCAACAAAACAGGTGTATATGGTAATTCTACCAATATGATCTACTCTAAAATTGTGAAAGAGAATGCCACACTACCAGAATACTTTTCTAATAATGGCTATTATACTTTATCAAATGGTAAAATTTTTCATAAACATGCCACAGAATATGGAGTTGATTTTGGGCATTGGGCTTTTGATGAGCACGCTAGAGCGAGACGTTATATGAAAGACAGCCCGAACCCAAATACACTATATAGTGCTAAAAATGGCTGCATTAATGGCGAGAAAAAAGAAGAATACAAAGCTAATGCAAAACTTAGTTGGGGACCTACAAAAAAAACTTTTGAAGAAACTGTAGATTACAAAGTAGCTAATTGGACCAAAAAACAATTAGAAAAAAACTTTGACACTCCTTTCTTTATGGCTGTTGGACTTATAAAGCCTCATTTACCTTGGTTTGTACCCAAAGATTTTTTTGAAATGTATGCTGTAGATTCTATTCAACCTCCTAAAGTAAATACAAACGATTTAAATGATATTCTAAATCCAGATGGTTCTCTTTTACATCAACCTTCAAAAGAATATAAATGGATAAAAAAACATGGATTAGAAAAAGAAGCCACAAGAGCATACTTAGCAAATATCTCATATGCTGATGCTTGTTTAGGAGTAATTTTCGATGCTTTAGAAAAGAGTAAATATGCCAATAACACTATTGTTGTTATTTGGGGGGATCATGGTTGGCACCTAGGAGAAAAGCAACGTTATTTAAAAAGTACCCTTTGGAATGAAGTAACAAAAACTCCTTTTATTGTACGAATGCCAAATATGAAAACACCTGTTTATTGTAGTCGAACGGTAAGTTTAATAGATATATTTCCTACTTTAAATAACCTGTGTAACTTACCTATAAAAGAGAATTTGGATGGACACGATTTTTCTAGCTTACTTTTAGATCCCACTGCAAAATGGGATTATCCTGGAGTAACTATTTCTGCCACTGGTACATCTGTAACAGATGAAACATGGCATTATATCCACAACCTTTCTGGTGCAGAAGAATTGTATAACCTTAAAGATGATCCTTTAGAATGGACAAACCTTATTAATGATCCAAAGTATAAAGCTATAATTGAAAGCCTAAAAAAATGGGTTCCTTCAGGAAGAATTGTAGCACCAAAGAAGCGGTATAAAAAGCCTAAAAATTATGTTGATGCTGCAGCAGATTCTACAATAAAACCTAGTAGAATATTGAGTGTTAATCAATAAATTTTTTATGACAGTATAAAAAAATCTCCTAGTATTTTTTCTTTAAAATTTACTAGGAGATTTTTAATTGTAATGATTATATTCTTATTGTTCTCGACTATTAGCTACTATCATTTCCCTTAATTTTTCATAATGAATGATATCATCATTGGTTTTGTCACCATAGGCCAATAGTTTTGTAGATAATTCTGAGATAATTCCCTTGTATTCAGGATGATCAAATAGGTTGGTTGTTTCGGTTGGGTCTTTCTCTAAATCAAAAAACCATGGCTTAGTTAACGATTTATCATAGACTAATTTATAACGATTAGTAACCGCTGCAACCCAAAATTGAAATCTTACAAAAGTGATATCTTCAAAAGTACTTTCATTTTCTCCTTTTAGTAATTTTGAGAAGTCTCTACCTTGTGTAGACATTGAGTTGAAGTATTTATTGTCTACATCAATCATAGCTAAAAATGTATCCATCCAGTCAGTAGTGTTCACTGCATTGTTCACCACTGTACCAGCTTTAATCATCTTTGGATACCTAATTACAAAAGGAATTTTAGCAGAACTCTCGTATGGAGTGCCTTTATTTTCGTGAGCAAGTTCACCAAGCATATCACCATGATCTGAAGTGAAAACAATAATCGTATTGTCTAATAAATCTTCGTCTTCTAGCTTTTTGATTATTCTTCCTACATTATCATCAATACATTTTACTGCTCCATGGTATCTTGAAATATCAACAATTAATTTGGTAGAATCATACCCTTCTTTAAACCTTTGTTTTTGGCTCACCCATTTAGGGTATTCAGTACCTCTTAATGCAGTGGTTGAATAAGTAGTTGGTAAATGAAAATTTTTTTTATTGTACATGTCATTATAAGGTGCACGAACAAGATTAGGTGTATGTGGGTCTGGCATACTTACCACATACATAAATGGCTTAGTTTTATTTTCTTCTATAAACTCTATTGTTCTATTTGCCAACCAATCTGTAGTATATGTTTCTTTGTCTGCAGTAGCAATTGCTTTTTTAGCTTTCTCTTCTGCAACTTTAGGAGTAATCCCATCTGTTTCAAAGGTTAGCTTTTTCCAATGTCCACTATTAAACATATACCTGTTGTCCGTAAAACCATGATAACTTACAGGAGGGTTCCATCCTGGTTTAGGATCACCATTCTCTAAGTGCCATTTTCCAGAATACCCAGTAGTATAACCTACTTTATTCAAAACCTTAGCAATTGTTTGTGCATCTTCTTTTATACCTATTCCATTTCTATATACACCTGTAGTTTGTGGGTAATTTCCAGTAAACATAGAGCTTCTTGATGGAGCACATGAAGGTGTTGATGCATACATACTCGTTAAAACTGCTCCTTCTTTTCCAATCCTATCAATAAATGGTGTATTATAATTTGGAATTACACCCCACGGATTCGCCATTTCTGTCAATCCTTTTTCTAGTAATAGATCTTTGTAAATACCCAGTGTTCTAAAATTATGCTCATCTGTGAGTATAATCAATAAATTTGGTGTCTTATGCTTTTTTACGGTAGCTTTCTTAGGCGCATCATCTGATGCATGTACTTTACAAAAACATAATGTTAGAAGTAGAGTCCAAAATAGTTTTGCTTTCATAATTAAAATAATAATTCGTTGGTGCTTTCATTTCGATGAAGCAAATTTAAGTTGTATCAATTATAAGGTGGTCTTTCTACATAATGCTGATGTATCTATGTTTCAATTTTAGTGTTTCTTCTACACTATATACAATTTAAAAAGACAAAGTATTAACTTTACTACCACAGACAAACACACGTTTTTATCAACTTTTTGAGGTTTATAAGCTAGTTTATGGCTACTTATACACAGGAGTACATAATTAATACGGACAGATATTAGAAGCATTTTTGATTATCTGAATTTAGTACTCTAATAAAACGGAAATGAATGAACTTAACATGAAAAATCTACTTATACTTTTTAGCTTTATATCGACTTTATTTTTTAGTAATTCACTACTTGCTCAATCTAAAAAAGACAGTAAACCTAATGTCTTATTTATTATGGTTGATGATATGAATGATTGGGTAAATGCTTTTGGAGGACATCCGCAAGCAATTACACCTAACATTGATAAAGTGGCAAAAAAAGGCATCATGTTTAAAAATGCCTATTGCTCTGCACCTCTTTGTAATCCTTCTAGAACAAGTTTGCTTACAGGTTTAAGACCATCGACAACAGGTGTATATGGCAATGTAGAACATTTTAGAGATGAAGAAGGTTTTGCTGATATAGTTACTTTACCACAGCATTTTGGAGCAAATGGTTATACTACTGTAGCATCAGGTAAGATTTTCCATAGCCCTAGAGGAAATAAAGAAGTACCAAAACCAGGTAGTGACCCTGGGTCTTTCCAAACAGAAAAGTACTCTAAGTTAGGAACAACTTTTCCTGATAAATCTCTTAGACAATCGCATGGAATTAATTTTGATCAAAAGGGTATTAAAAAGAACTTTAAAAAAGCTTTTGATTGGTACGGTATTGAAGATACCACAGAGGAAACAAACGATTGGCAAAATGCTGAATATTGTGCCGATTTCTTAAAAGAAAATCACGATAAACCCTTCTTCTTAGCTTGTGGAATTTTCCGTCCACATTTACCTTGGTATGCTCCAAAAAAATATTTTGACATGTATGATGTTGAGACAATTAAACTTCCTGCTGTTATTGAAAACGATTTGAATGACTTGGGTAAAGGTGGAAATAAATTAGCAAGCCCTACTTTGCACCGCGAGCTTGTAGAAAAAGGACTTTGGAAAGAGGCTGTTAGAGCTTACTTAGCAAGTTTAACTTTTGCCGATGAATGTGTTGGGCAAGTTATAGATGCATTAGACAATAGCCAATATAAAGACAATACTATTATTGTAATTATGGGCGACCACGGTTGGCATCTTGGCGAAAAAGAGTTCTGGGGTAAGAATACATTATGGGAACGTTCTGCAAAAACACCATTAATTATTTTTGATCCTAGAACTAAGGGAGGAAAGCAAGTAACAACTATTGTTTCTTTATTGGATATCTACCCTACCTTAACAGAGATGTGTGGGCTCCCTCAAAATAAATCAAATGAAGGTAGTAGTATTTATGATTTAGTGAAAAACCCAAAAAAGAAATCAAACAAAATGGCTGTTACGTCAAAAGATAAAGGTTTCCACACTATTCGTTCTAATCAATATAGATATATTTCTTACCCTGATGGTACTGAGGAATTATACGACCATAACATTGATCCTAATGAATGGGAAAATGTGGTTAAAAAAGACAATTATAAGGATGCTTTAGACCTTATGAGAGCTGCATTGAAAGAAAAGATTTCTGTTAGCAACTAAAATCAATGTGCAAATATGATATAGGGGAATGCACTATTAATACCTATCCATAAAAAATAAAACCCTACTTAATACCATTAAAAAACGAATGGATTAGGTAGGGTTTTTACTCTAAAATCTTTTTAAATCTACATCTCTTAAATTTTCAGAAACAGTAGACTTTACATAATATTGAGCATTATATACTGCGTGTCTTAGATCGTACCAAACTTTAGAATGAATATGTCTGCTTAAATGATGTCGATAATAATTGGCATAATATTCTGCTTGTTCAGAATGTTCATAATCAGAACTATAGGTATCTATGTATACCTTAAATTTATTGTCAGATTCATACCAAACAAGTATATCTACTTTTACAAAATCGTTTATTTTAATCTCCTTTCTATACTTCTTTTTCTCGTAAAGAGTTTCTACATCAATACATGGATAACTTTTTAAAGACAACTCATTATTTGTTATATATTCTGCAAGGCAAAGTTCTGTAGATTCTAAAAGAATATCACTAACAAATAGTCTATAATACATATATTCATGACTTCTATTTAAAATACGCCTTTTCTGATCTGGAGTTAAATAGTCGGTTAAATTAGATAACACTTTATCTAAAGATCGTTTTACTTTGGCAGTGTCTTCAGTAAACTCAAAGTAAATTTTTAACTCTACCTTTTTGTACTTTTTAAAAACGCCATGCACATATTCTTCACTTACATGAAGGTCAAATGAAGTACCATTTTCTAACAAAACCTCGTTACTATAACACACTCCATGATTAGGGTTGTATTGAGGTGCATATTTAGAACTTTCTATCCCATTTTTAAATAAAAATGATGGAGATTTATACAATTCTCGTTTTTTATTTAACTCTTGTTCTATTGCAAATTTAACTCTCTTCTCTTCCTGATCGTTATCAATCATATGAATTAAAAATTTGATAGGTAGAGTTGTAAGTAGAAGTATATAAAATAAATTCTTAAGATAAAGCATGAGAAAGTTAATTTTAAATTAAACGTTATTGCGATTCTTTTAAAGTATGGTGTTAATAATTTGACAAGTGAAAGAAAACGAGCTACAATTACTTTAATTTTATTAACGGATCTTTATGGAAAGAAGAATTTTATTACCCCGACAGTTTAAAGCTACTTCTTTGAAAAAATAAATTCTTGACAAAGTATGCCTATTTAGTTCTGCTTATTTAGTAAATTAAAGAACACCCACTTTGAAAAGTTCTCAATGATTTCAATAAATATAAAATACTTACTTGCTACACTTTGCTACTTCTATTTTTTAACAACGCCTTTTGCACAAGAAAATACAGAGATATATAATGATTCAATTCGGTCTTATATTGATCAAGGTAAATTTCAAGAAGCTACCGTTACAATAGAAAAATGGGTAAAAGAAGCCCGCAACAATTATACAGCATCTTCTGTAAGGTTATTAATTCCTTTAGTAACTGCAGGGAAAGCATATATCCTTATGCAAGAATTTTCTAAGGGAATTGATTATATGGAAGAGGCTTTAGGTATTATGAAAGAAACAACGGGTTGGCTATACCCTGATTATGCTATTGCTACAAACTATTTAATAACAGGGAAATTACTTCTTAAAGAGGTTGATGACGTACCTTACTTACTAAAAGAAATTAATCTAATTCACGAAAAAACAATTGGTAAGAATAATTTAAATTATGCTCAAGCACTCTTTAATCAAGGTTTATATGAATCAATTTTAGGAAATTACGATTTAGCTGAAGAAAATTATTTGGCTGCAATTCAACTCTCTAAACAATTTCCTGTTAAAAGAATATACATGCTTTTTGAGGTGTACCTCAACCAGATATACCTACATTCCTCTAATACAGAGCAAGTAATTACTAATTTATTACTTCTTAAAAAGAAGGCTGAAGACCTCGATTATACTAACTCTTTTGTTTATACAAGAATACTATTAGTTCTAGGTGATGCGTATAAAAAAAATACAGAATATGGCAAAGCAACTTTAATATATAACCTATGTGAGCGAAAAGTAGCAAAAATTTTTGGTCCAAATCATAATGCCTTTGCAAATGTTCTTACCAGAATTGCCAGTATTTATATGCTTCAGTCTAAATATTCTGTAGCAAAAGTATTACTTAAAAAAGCCAATAAAATCTATGAAGAAGATCAAAATCAATTGTCTCGCCATAATACTGTAATGCTAAATCTTACTGCTCTTTATATTAAAGAAGGCAAGTACGATAAAGCACAACTTTACTTTGATAAGGTAGCCCTTACTATCAATAGAGATATTGAAAACCAAAATTATTTTAGCATAAATAAGGCTCGTTTTGAGATGCTAGATGGTAATTATATTGATGCCGAACTGATACTTTCTGAGCTTGTCAATAATTTAAAAAAAGAGAACCTTCAATCTACCCCCAATTATGCACAAGCTATCTCTATGCTAATTGATCTATCTGTAATTCTAGGTAGAATAAACCGTGCAGAAATTCTTTTAAATGAATGGACTACTTTCTTAACTGAGAATACCATGGAAAGAACAAATTGGTATTTCAGAGCTATGATTACAAAAGCTAAAATTTTATCCTCACAAGAACAGTATACAGCCTCTATTGCTTTATTAGAAGAAGTAGATAGCCAACTCTACCAACAATTTAAGAAGGCTCATTTTTTAAATATCAGATTAAATATTCTCTTAGGAGAGAACTATCATAAGCTAGTAAAACTAGACAAGGCAAAGTTTTATTATCAGAAAAGCATAACCGTTGCAGGTAAACTTCAATTCTATGAGAAAAATGCGGTTACCTTAAAAACCAAAGAAGTTTTACTTACAATAGATGTTGAAGAGGGTAACTATCAAGATAAAGAAAAACAGTACTTAGAAATTCTTAGTGCTTCAAAAAAAGACATCTTATTCCATACCAGAACTCAGAGCGATCTAGCAACTTTATATGCTAGAACTGGGAATTGGAAAGCAGCAGAAAAGTTAATTATTGAAGCTGTAAACCAACGTTTAAACTTATATAGAAGCACATTAAACTATTCTAGTGAAAATGAAAAGCGTCTTTACCTTAAAAAAACACGCTATGTTTTCGAAACTTTTTATGCCTTAATAATGATGGAAGGTGAAAATACTTTACCTGCCTTATCTGAGCTTTGTTACAACCTACAAATTCAATACAAAAACTTTTTTTTAGACGAGGGAAAAAACCGAAAAAAAGAAGTTATTGATTTTAGGTCTGAACGTAAAAAATATGATTTCCCTACCTATCTCACTCAAATGGATCACATGCGTTCACAAGTTGCATCTCTAAACTTTATGTCTCCTAAACAACGTACTTCTTTAAATGCAGATGGACTAGAAATTATGGATAGAGTAAACAATTTAGAAAAGGCTTTGGTATTTGCTGCTGATGCTTTTGCTGATACCGTTTACGTCCAGAATTTAGATACTTGGAAAGATATTCAATCAAAATTAGAGGCCAACGATATTGCTATTGAAATCATTAAAGTTTCTGATAAAAATAAGGTCAAAACTAAATATTTTGCTTTGATTGTTACTTATAACAACTCCTCTCCTACAATGATTGATATTGGAAATTCGGAGCTTCTAGAAAATCAAGTATATAAAGAATATAAAACTGCTATGGTTTCCAAGTCACGTAGTTTAGTTTTGAATACAGCTCCTAGTAAAAGAGTAAATACATACAATGCATTATGGTCGCCTATTAAAAATAAAATAGCATCAGATGTGCAAAAAATCTATATAAGTTGTGATGGTGTATACAACCTTATCAACATAAATACACTAAAAAACCCAACTACACAGAAGTATGTAATCGAAGAAGATTTTATACTTCCGCTTACTTCTACGAGTGAGTTATTAATTGATTCTCCTTCAAAAATTAAAAACAAAACGGCATTAATGATCGGGAATCCAACATTTCAAAACTATGGTACTCAAAATTCTAGCAGAGGAGAAGAAGAATTTGATGAGGAAGAAATGTTGATAGAATTGGATGAATTACCAGGTACAGAAATTGAAATTAACAATGCTGCTAGTTTATTAAAAAGTAAAGGTTGGCAGGTAACTACTGTAATGAAAGATGCTGCTACAGAAGCATATGTTAAAAATATTGAGACATCTCCAGAGGTACTTCACATTGCTACACATGGTTTTTTTATTAGTGATATTCCGTATGGCATTTCAAATAATGTACTACTCAGATCTGGTCTTTTCTTTACAGAAATTACAAACAAAAGAGAGAATATAGAAGCTGCCTATTCAACTGGTATTGATGGTATTTTAACAGCGTATGAGGTTAAGAGTTTAAATTTATCGAATACTGAATTATTAATATTGTCTGCCTGCCAAACGGGTGTTTCAGAAATTACAGAGGGAGAAGGTGTATCTGGTTTACAATCTGCTTTTAGCATTGCAGGTGCCAATAGCATTGTCATGAGCCTTTGGAGTGTTGACGATAATGCTACCCAAATGCTTATGAATAATTTCTACGAAAGATGGACCGCTACAAACGATAAATATACTGCCTTTAGGCTTGCACAATTAGACATAATGCAAAAATATTCTAAGCCGTATTATTGGGGTGCTTTTATTATGGTTAACTAAGATTTTGTAGTATAACCTTCGCTATTCAGTTACTAAATAATTTGAAAAAAAAACGACACAATAAATTAAATTATTATGTCGTTTTTTTATTTCTCTTATTGAAATTACCAATGTATTCAATAAGAATATTAGTATATATTCTGAGGAGATAAACGTAATCCGATCACTAAAATATCATCCGTCTGACTGTAATTAGTACCATCTTCTTTTGTAAGCCAATCTTGTAGGCTTTTTGTAAGTATTTGCTCCTGAAGTGGCATGGTCATCTCTGCATTATCTACCAACTTCTCTCTAAACTGTTTAGAGCCATATTTTCTATCTCTAGTACCTCCAAATTGATCTTGGAAACCATCTGAATAGATATAAAATGAGGTTGGCTTATCTACTTTGATTGTGTGTTTATCAAAAGATACTTGCGGCTTAATTGATCCTATTGAGTTTCTATTCCCTTTAATTAAGTGAATTTGCCCATCTATACAATAAACCAATGGGTTTCTTGCTCCTGAATATTCTACAGTGTTGGCTTTTGTATCATATACCAAAATACTCATATCCATACCGTCTCTTAATTGCTTATCAGAATTATAAAGACTATTATTTATTTGAATATGTAGTGCTTGTAAAATAATTTCTGGAGATGTAATTCTTGTTTTCTTAACTATATCATTTAATAAATTATTACCTACTAAAGACATTAATGCACCAGGAACACCATGTCCTGTACAATCTACTGCAGCTACAATTTTCTTACCCTCAACTTCAGCACACCAAAAGAAATCACCTGATACAATATCCTTAGGTTTAAAAATGATAAAAGAATCAGCAAATAAATCACGTACCTTCTCTAAAGTAGGTAACATGGCCATCTGAATACGTTCAGCATAATTAATACTTGAAGTTATCTTTAGGTTATTATCTTCTAACTTTACTTTCTGAGATTCTACCATATCTCTTTGAGCTGCAATCTCTTCGTTTTGCATTTCTAACTCTATATTCTTAGAATTAATCTCATCGAATGCATTAGCAATTTCTGCTCTTTTCTCTTCGAGCTCTATGGTACGTTCTTTTACCTTTTCCTCCAGTACTATGTTCTCTTTTAGTTGTTGTTCTAAAAGTGCTTTCTGTGCCTTTTCTTTGTCTTTTTTATAGATCTTGTATTTGTCACTTAGTGCTAAGGATAAGAAAATTACTTCTATTATTCCACCATACGCCAATACATTGGTTGTAAAAGCATTTTTCTCTATAAAATTGAATTTCATGAGTGCAAAGATGAATGTTCCCACCAAATAAGCAGTCCATGCAAGAATGAAAAAACGGGCAGATTTATTACCATTTCTCCATATCATTAGGCCTGCAACAAACATCACTAAAGAGTTTACTAAAGTCATTTTGCTGTTAACCCTTACCGCAAATCCGTAGGAAGATAAAAATGGTAAAATGATTCCTATACCTCCTAAAACCATAGTACCAATAAGGGCATAATTAGCCGACTTAGAATACTTTTCTGATTGTAATGAAGACTTTGCATAAAAAGACGATGTCAGGATCCATGCCCCAATAGAAATTACCGTAATGTTGTTTGCTATGCTAGGGTAATTTGGAAATAAATATTGGAAATGATGCCCACTTAACGATAAATAAAACGTTGTATTTGAGATAATTGGAAAAGCATAATACAAATAATTTAAATCTCTTAAAGAGATAAAAATCAGTATGTTATATATAATCATTACCAACATAATACCAATATAAATACCATATGCCGTTTCTGTTTTTAGATGTTGAATAAAAAAACTAGTTGGTGTAGATATTGTTAAAGGCACCTGTAATGCTCCATCTGTTTGTATCTTTAAATAAAATTCTTTTGTTTCACTCTCATCTAATGATAAAGGATACAAATGTGTTCTAAAAGGTATTTTACGTTCAAAAAATGGAATCTTATCTCCTATCAATTGATAATTTAGAAGTTCATCATTCTTCATTTCAAAAACCTCCACAACATCTAAACTACTGTTGCCAATTTCTAGTATAAAGCTTCTTAACGAGTTACTCTCATTATGCAATGAAAAGTGTAACCATAATGGGGCTTCATTAAAACCTTGGTTAATAATCTCTTGCTGATTTACTTTAAAATTTGCATTCTGTAGTACTTGCTCAAAATCTAAATTCTTTGTAGAATCTAGAAAAACACTAATACTTGAAGAAATATCAGGTACTCTTTCGTCTTCTGTATTAATTGTAATAGTAGAATTGGCAAAGACGCAAAGATGTAGTAAGCAAATAAGTAAAGTCAGCTTTCCTTTTAAAAAGTTGAAAGTCATAGGTAGTTATAGTAAAAGATAAATACTTGAAGACCCAATTTAAAGATATTTAATGAATTCAGAACTATAAATTAAAAAGTAACTTTAAACTGTACGTTATTATGTACAATACAGCTCAAAAATATCCTCATTGACTTTAAAAATTGATGATTAATTAGAAGTGTGGTATTCTTACTAAGGTAAAATAGTGATTAGTTCTTCTTGCTTAGAAGCGATAAAGTGAGTCAGTTTTTTTACCTCTCCTTCCACATCTTGCCACCAATTTGTAGACCAAATTCTGTAAGTGACAATTCCATGTCGAGCTAAAATTTCTTCTCGGTGTAAATCATATCTATACGACTCATTACTAGCATGATACTCCTTTCCATCACATTCTAAAGCTATTATAGGGCTTCCATCCGTGTCTTTTAACATGAAATCTATGTATAAACCTCCTAATTTATAATTTATTTCAATTTGATCTTTTGGATAAATTGATGTTATAAAAGTAGATAACTCCCTCTCAAATAGGTGTTTACTTTGATGTTTAACCACTAAGTTTTTAGCTTCTGGCACATGATTTCTAAGCGTGTTTAAAATTTGCTCCCTTTCTTCATCATTCCTTTCAGAACAAGCTTTAGCATAAGCAATATAAGCGTACAAAATTGCTTTACCATTATTACCTGCTATCGCAATCTCTTGTGCATAGCTGCTATATACTTCTGTAGGAAAAGATGTAAATACATGCATTTCTTTTTTTGCTCTGGTAACAATTACATTAAGTAATTTGTAACCTTTTTCTATATTATTTAGCTGCCCAAATAACTGTCTAAATACTCCCTCTTTGTTCTTACCAAAAGTTGTTGATAATAAAATAATGTCTCTTTCATCACCTTGAATATTCTCTAAATTTTTAATAAAGAAACCATCCGCAATTAAACGTTGCATTTTATTATTAAATTGTGCAGAGTATTCGCACTCTTTATATATATGGTCCCAAATAACATTTCTCTGCTCCATATTAAAGGTCGCTATGCCTACAGAAAGATAATTCTCTCTAAAATCTTCTTCTAATGCCTTTAAATATTCTAGAATACATTGTGCTTCGTCACCATTTGATCTATCCTTATAACTACCATCTACTTGATGTAGTGTGATTGGAGAATACTCATCTACATTTGGCATTGGAATTAATCGAGTGCCATAAAATGCAGCATTAGAAAAATCAATCAAATGTGGGTGCTGAGATCTATAGTGAAAATCTAAATAAGAAAACTTAAAAGCCGAATTTTGAGCAAATGTAAGTAGAGAATCACTTTCTGCTAAAACAACATCGCTCTCTTCTTCCTCTTCACCTAACAATACATCTCCTCCTTTAGAAAAATAACTAGAAGGAGGCATCTGATGTACGTCTCCTGATATTATCTTGTGCTTACCTCTTAACATCGCTGCAAAAGCATCCTCTAAGCGCATCTGAGAAGCTTCATCAAAGATGACCACATCATATAATTCTGCTTGCATTGGAAGTATAGAACTACATACTACAGGGTTTACCATTGTAATAGGGAAAAATGCAGTGAATAATTCAAACTCCTTATCCAATATCTTTCTTAAGGATGTTTTTGCACCATGAACCTTGTTCTTCCTATAATTAAATAAGAGTTTTAATTCTTGTTTAGTTTTCCCTAAAAGAGTTTTCTTAATGTACTCTCCATGTTGTTGTACGATAAATTTAGCTTGCTCTCTTTTAATTTCCTCTGTTAGAGCTTGTACTTGATGAAGTAATTGATTGTCTTGGTTTTGTTCTGCATCAATTTGTTCTTCTACATGCATTAATAACGCATTAAAATACCAATATTTAAAAGTTGCATTCCAATCTTGGACTTCAGTATTAATAAATAGATCTAATAACTTATTTGCATTTTCTTTCTCTATTGAGAATTTGAAATGTCTCCAATTGTGGTATTCTTTATAATTTAAAATGTTTGAATTTAAACAATTTAAAATTTCTATGCACTCATTTAAATAGTCTTTTATCAAATCGTAATGTACAAATAGATATTCTTTCTGCTTACCACCTATAATCTGATCAAATTCCTTAGCAAAAGAAAACATTTTTAACTGCAATTCTTTTGTAGTACTTCTCATTAATTTTAACCTACTGCTAAAAATAGATTTTAAATAAACTAGCCAATTATTAGCTACTCCTTTTTCATAAAAGTCTATACCATATTTTTGTTCAGCGCTATCAAAACTATTTCCTATAGTACTAATTGTAGTATTCATTTCTTCTATAAAAGAAATTATTTTTAAACGAGCAGCTTGATTATATTTTTGTTTAAACAGGCTATCGTCAAGTTGAGTTATTGTGCCTTCTAAACCTGCTATACTTTTATATAAATAATCTGCATCTTCTATAAAGGAAGTTAAAGTATCAAATTCTTGTAAGGTAAAATACAGTTCATTTTTAAAGCCCATTTGTTGGACTATTGAACGGTCTGCAATTGAATAATTTACTAGTGTTTCTGCAATAGCATCTTTCCACGTATAATCGCCTAAAACATTAATTGTAGCATTTGTATATTTTGTACGTAGGTTATCTTTTACTTTTTCGTACTTATTTCGAATCGATTTATAATTAGAAGTGTTTATTGTAACAGAAGCTACATCTGTTTTTCCATCAACAATTTCTCTAATTGCATCTACTATATATTTCCGATCTTTATTTACATCATCAATCACAGCACATAAGTGTCCTAAACCTAATTCAGATAAATTTGATTTAAGGACTTCAAGTGCCGTTTTCTTTTCACATACAACTAAACATTTTGCTTTATTCTCTAAAGCATTAGTAAGTATAGCTGTTAACGACTGACTTTTACCTGTACCTGGAGGTCCTTGTATTATTAGTTTCTTTTCAGTTGATAAAAGATGAATTAAACGTTCTTGACTAGGATCAACAGTTATTGAGGTAGTAGAAAATTTTTGATATGTCTTACCTCTGTAGTCCATTTCAAATTCTTCGTAGTTATCTTGGATTTCTTTTAAATCAGATATAATACTTTCCCTTTGTGCTTTATATATTCCTAAAACACCGCTCCATGAAATCCAAGGTTTATCTTTCTGGGTAATTTTATCTAAACTTTTTTTATCAGATAGTGCTTTTAATTCACCGTTCGTTTCTTGTTGCTCTACACCTAAAATAGATAAAGTGGCATTAACTACCTCTAGAATTTCATCTCTATCAATTATACCATCAGCAAGCATTTCTTCTGAAATAGGAGGTAGTTTTAATCCATCAAATTCAGATTCTATAAACGATCTTAGTTGTGCATTTATTAATACAGAATGTTCTTCATTTCTAGTAATTGTCCAATTAGATATACTCTGAGGATCTTTATTTAAGTCTACTCTCCAAATAAAAAGAGGTGCACAAACCACCTGTTTATTTACTTTTGGATTTCTGAATACCAACATAGGATACCCAAACCCTAAACTATTTACTCCATGATCCTGATAGTCTGTTTTATAATCAATGTGTATATTTTTAAGCTTTCTAAATACTTTTTCATTCAATAATTCTCTTTCTACTTTATCATCATTTTCTAATTGTTGATAAGTAGCCCCAATAGTAAAATTAAATTGTTGTTTTGAAGTTAATGTTGCTATAAAATCACTCGATAAATTATTCTGTAAAGAATTCAAATCAGTAATGTCTAATCTACTTCTAGAATTTCCAGGAACTGCATTTAAATGTATGGCTCTTAAATTTCCAACTTTTAATTTTTGTTCTAAGGTTTTAACTAAGGCTTTACTATATTTTATGGGTTCTGTTTTATCTTCAATCATCTTAAAAATTCAACTTAAGTCGAGAATTAAATCGTGGTATATCTTATGTAAAAATAAAGAATTGAAAGGGTATAGGCATAGTATAATCATTCTATCATTTACATATTAACCTATATTAAGTAGGTTGTTTTTCTATTATTTTTACCAATAAAGTTATTTCAATCTATTTGTCCACTTACATTTTTTCTTCGTGAAAAAGAAAAGGTACCAATTTGGTACCTTATAAAAACCCTATGTTTTTTTTAGTTTATTTAATTAGTTATACGTAATTAAAAACTTTATATAAAATCAGTAATTTAATTAGAGAAAAAGAAAGGTACCAAATTGGTACCTTATGAAAATTATTGAAAGTATTAAAATCCAATACTCTTATCTGGATTAAATTTTTGAAATAAAACGTATGCCTCATCTGGAGGAATATTAAAATAGTCAACCAACATTTTTACATTATTTACTTCTCCATCTCTGATTAAAGAAATAATTTTATTTCTTTTTTCATCAACTTTATCTAAAAAATTATCTGGAGTTGATGTGTAAGAATGGTTTATAGAGGTAGCAACAAATGCAAGTAAAAATAAAATAAGAGAAAATAACCTAAAACTATTTGCTGTTATTTCAGCTTCTCTTGTCTTTGTATTGATAACCAATAATAAGTCACTTCTTTTTCCTTCTAAACGTTTTAATTGTTTTTGAGAATCTAAAAATGTTTGATATTTTGCCCAATTTGTTTTCCCGTTGATAGTATGCTTTGCAGATAGGTTGATCGTTTCTTGGACAGTATTTATTTGCTTATCTAATATTTCTGTAGTAGGTATACCTGATATATTCTTAGCATGAACTAATTGTCCATTCCATTCAGCATAAAAAACAATACTAATTAAAGTTACAGCTAGGATAATATATTGATTAATACGGCCTGTTTTTTTAAAATATTCTATTAATTGATACGTATAATGATGTGCTAAAAAGACAATAAAAACAGAGATAAAGCTTGCTAAAATAAGTGATGTATGTACACTGAAAAATAAAAAAGTTACATACGTACTATAAAGCATCGATACTACTATAAGCGAGTAATCGATAATTTTTACGGGTTTCATTATTTTAATTATATTTGGATTGAAACAAATGTAGATAGTTGAGGTGAGATGCGCCTATCTACAATAATTAGCAGTAATTACTAAATGAGATTTGTTATTGGGTAGCCAGAGATGACTACCCATTTTTTTATAAATGTTGAAGTAATAGTTCTGCAACAATCTATACATACTAAATACCAATACTCTTGTGAGTTTTATTGGATATCTAATTTATACTTTTCTATTAGTTCTTTTACCGACTCTTCCATCGATAATTTTTCTACCTTACCCAATTCTTTTTCTAAAGGAGTATCAATTAATGTTCTAATTGTTTTATTGACTTTATTAAAAGTAAATGGTTTTGGAGTATTATTAATTGCTCTTGTAGTACTTTTAGATGTAGAAGGTTGTAAAGGTTCGATGCCTCTTAGGTAATCTTCTAAGTCAGATACATTCAATACTTCAGATGCTAAAGCTTTTAATGCGTCTTCAAATTTTGATTGAGTAACCGCTATTTCACCATCAAAATAAGAATGCTTAAATGCATCGCTCACTTGATCTAAAATTTCTGCAATTCTAGCATCCCGAATAATAGTACTTTTTCCTACTCCATAATCTTTCGCTAACTGATCATAAAGTTTACCATCTCCAGTTTTATTACCTTGCTTTCCTTTGTTGGTTAAGTAATGATGTCCTCTATAAAAAGACATCTCTCTTTTAGAAAGATTACGTTTTCCAACCTGATTTTTAATCATCCAAAGTTTAGCATCATCAATATTATCAATATCAACAATTACTTCTTCAAACTCATAACCATAATCAGCTCCTCCTAATTCTTCACAAATTTCATAACGGTTATGTCCGTCTAATAAGACTTTCTGACCATTATCCATAAAGAAAAAAGTTAAAGGGTCACGTACACCTTCACTCTCAATACTTGTTTTTAGATTTGATCTTTCAGACTCTGTTAAAGGTCGGATCCACCGTTTTAATTCTTCTAATACATGAATTTTATCAGAAGACATTTCTTCTTTTTTTGAACCGATTAATTTTGAAGATTTATTGTTATCCGGTAAAAAATCTCCAATGTTTATTCCATTAGACATACTCTATAATTTCTTTTGCCAAACTAACATGCTCATCCATTGCTTTTTTAATACCATCTTTCTCTTGTTTCTTTAAAGATTCGTCTTCAAAAAGAGTAAAAATGTCTTTTCCAAATAATGGACCTTTATTGTAAGCCATATCACGTACAGCTATTTCTGTATCAAAAACTCTATAATTAGTAGAACGTAAAGCTTCTTTATACTTATTCATATCCTTAGTTCTACCTGTTTTAGTAAACAAGAAACCCAATACTTCTAAATTAGGGTTTTCTTCTTTATAATCATTAATATGACTCAAAACATTATTAATCCCTCTAAAAGCAAATTCAGAAGCATCTACAGGAATTAAAGCTCTATTCGAAGCAATTAGACAGGCATCATTAGAAATTAAGGCAAAAGAAGGAGATAAATCGAAAAAGATATAATCGTACTCATTCTCCAATTTATCAATTACATTTCTTCTTACTAATTTATAAGACGAAGGTCCTGAATTTCTATTTAATGTTTTATTAGTAAAATCAAGATTAGTAGTAGAAGGAATAATGTGTAAGTTTTCCTGATATTGTAAAATTGAATCATTTACATCACACTTTCCTTCAATGATATCGGACAACTCCTTGCCTTCAAAAAACTGAGCATCTTTATAACCTAGATGTTGTGTTAAGTTTCCTTGAGGATCAGCATCAATCAAAAGTACTTTTTTTCCTAATCTAGATAACCCTGCTCCAAGATTACAAGCAGTTGTAGTTTTAGCAACTCCACCTTTATTATTAATAATTGAAATTACTTTAAACTTATCTTTAAGTTTTAAACCTAGTGGGGTTAGTACTTGTATTAACTTTTCAATGTACTCTGGTTTTAAATTTTGCTCACCATTTAGGGCTTTATATAGAGATCTTGTCGGTATTCCTGCTTTTTTTTCAACAACAGAAACTTTCAACATTTCATTTTCTCTTAAAAAATCGAGTATGTCTTTTTGTGTCATGCTTACTATTCTATGTATTTATCTTATAACAAAGGAAAGATAAAATTTTATAAACACAAAAGAATAAAGTTATTATTTTCACTATTTATACATAAAATACAACTACATAGATAATATTTTACCTTTTAATGATCTGTATCATACAAAAAATGTACTAAAATATAATTTTCATAAAACTTTCAACTTCATCAACTCCTAGTAATTAGACCGTAAATATTTAAGAATACCAGTAGGTTGACAGAATATCAATATAAATTCTTTAATACAAGTACCTTTACTCAAGGTATAGTAAATAGACCATAACTTCAGTTCTATTTTGATAATCTGTTTTATAAATAATGTTACAAAATATCATATTTAGAATAATCATAGTGAGTAGACCATATAATACAAGGAGTTTGCATTAATAATTCTAACTATAAGTTTTAATTAAGTTAAATACGAGTAGTTTTCTCTTAATACTAGTTCTTAGACCATAGATGTATTTAAAATTCCTGAAGAAAAAAGTAAATCTTAACTAAAAATATATATTTTGCTTATATAGTATTTATATATACTTATTATTTATAGTGACTGTAACTAACTGGAATACTGTATTTTACAGACATAAACTATAGTAGTAAGACCATATTAATACAAGTATTCTACTCCAATACTACTAGTACTTAGACCTTTTAATACGAGTAGATTGCATTAAACTATAGTAGTTTACTTAAAAGCATAGTTGATAGACCATAAATTTGATGATACTAAATATTTAGTGAACAATATACTTCAAAACAAAATAGGTCTAATAATAGCCTTAATCAATGATAATCAGTACTATACTAATTTAATACGAGTACTTAGACCATACTGATACAAGTAGTTTACATTCTAGAGAAGCTTATTCTAATTTTTAAAAGGATTTTTATTGAAAAACTATAGTAGTTTACTCTTAATACGAGTACTTAGACCATATTTATAGTACAATAGATATAAATATCAGTAGAGAATTAATCATAAAATATATACTCTTGTTATATAGTATTTATATATACTTATTATTTATAGTGACTGTAACTAACTGGAATACTGTATTTTACAGGCGTAAACTATAGTAGTAAGACCATATTAATACAAGTACTCTACTTCAACACTACTAGTACTTAGACCTTTTAATACGAGTAGATTGCATTAAACTATAGTAGTTTACTCAAAAACATAGTGAATAGACCATATTTATAGTCTTTGAATAAATTCAGTACTTTAAAATGCTAGAAAAGGTTTATAAATAGACTAAGCTGGAATACTTTGACAACTAATTCTTATTCTTTCAATCAAAATTATAGATTTAAATACAAGTACCTTTTCTTAATACTAGTAGTTTCACCATAAAATTTGATATTAATAATAGTAATTTGGATATACTTTTTATTAATACTAGTGAGTAGACCATATAATTAAAGAAAATTATAGCATCTGAAGCTATTTTAATGTGTAAACTACTTGTCTTTAGATTTTCGAGTTAAATTCTTCTTCTAATTTAATCCATTTCATGTCTAAGAGTTATAAATACAAGTAGTTTACTTTCTTAATCCTAGTGGATAGACCATAATAAATCGTAAATACAAGTATAAGTCCAATATTTTATATTAATTTTCTTGTAAATACTAAAGCAAGTCCGTATATATGTGTGGACTTATACTTGTAATTAAGACTTAAAGTACCGATTACAGTAGAAACATATCATTAAATAAAAAAAGTATGGTCTAAGTACTAGTAAGTAAACATTTCTACTAGTAGTTGATCTTGATATTAGCCTTATGGACAATATTTTAACTAAAGTATGGGTGAAACGTCATAATAACTTAGTACGTGCTCACCAAAAGACAACATTAAGTTTAACAGCTCAGAAGCTTTTACTTTTTGCCTTTACACATAAAGAGCAAGAAGTAGATAAAGTTTTGGAGTTTCGTGTTGCTGATTTTTTAGGTAGAAATCCTGGGGGAAAAGATATTAAGAATATAGATCAAGCTTGTGACGAATTATCTTCTTCTAAAATTAAAGATGGAAGTGGTATTACGGACAATGACTATGACTCTAAAGACTTTAATAGAAAATACATTACTTTATTCGATACCATTGAAATTAATAAAACTAGGGTTTCGTTTAAATTTAATAGAACATTTAAACAATATTTAGGTCCATCGTCTAACTACACTCAATATTTATACAGTAACCTTAAAGACATGAGATCACCACATGCTGTACGCTTGTATGATTTCATTACTGGAGGTGTTGGTAAGTATGATAGACGCAAAGTTGAATTGAACGAACTGAAGAGCGTTTTAGGGGTTAGTACAAAGAAATCTTACAATGTGTTTAACACATTTAAAAATTCTGTACTAGAACCAGCCGTAAAAGGGATAGATAAAACAACTGATATCCATTTATCTTATGAGCCTATTCGTGAAAGAGGACGTAAATACACTCATATCATTTTTTATTTTCATAAAAAGAAAGTCCTTCCTAAACTCAATGATTTAGAAGTAACTAATGCTGATGGTTTAACGCCAGAAAATGCAGCAAAAGTTGATTCTATGCGAGCGATGAATTTATCAGATGTGATTATTCAAGCAACGATTAAAGAGTTATTAAATCAACAAAAAGAAAGTGTCTTAGAGGATATCGAGGATGCTGAGGTAGTGACTTCTACAATTGGACAACAAGATTTATTTAGTCAAAAAGCTACACCTACTACAGAAACTACAGCAAATGATTTTGATTCTAAAGTTAAAAAAATAGAATTACGCCTTTCTGAACTTGGTTTACCCAAGAATACGATTCAGCTTGCTGTAAAAAAGTATAAACTGAATCCTAAATTAAAGATTTGGATAGAGATGAATAATCTTAAAATGGCCGTTAGAGATGGTCAACCTTTTCCAAATAAACATACTTTAAAAAAATGGATTGAAGAAAACGACTAAATTTCTATCCACTATCATTATTTAAATAGACCTAAGATTCATTGATAAAATATTATTTATTACTGCTTTTTATTGCTATGTTTTTTTCTGAGCATGCAATAGGGCAGAGCGATTCTACATATTGTTACCGTAATAACTTTATTCCTACACCAACATTTACACATACTCCAGAGAATGGAAGTATTCTTGGAGTTGCTGGACTATATCAGTTTAAAGTAGATAAAGCTGATGAAATACTACGGGCATCTTATGCACATTTATGGTTAGCCTTCAATTTAGAAGGTAAATTTTATGGAGATATGAGGTACAATATTTATACACGTAACAATAAGTTTTACTTAGAAGGAGCTGTATCACATGATTATATTTATGATTACTTCTATGGAATTGGTTATAATGCAAATAACACGTTACAGAACAATATAAACTTTAAGTCTACGTATCTTTTTCAGAAAGTATTGTACAATGTTGGTAACAACAACTATTTGGGTTTACAAGGTACATACGAAAAAAATGATGAATTTAATGTTACAGGAAACCCTATTGAAGGACCTCTTCTTAATGGTTTTACTCCTTATCAATTAGTGGGTATGGGTGGTTTATACGTTAATGATGAGCGTAACAGTAGAGTTACCCCTACAGAAAAGCATTACTTTGAATCCTCTATAATGTCGTATTCAACAAAATACGGTAGTGATTATAATTTCATGTCTGTAGTAGTAGATTATAGACGTTATATCCCTTTAAATACTGATTATAATATTCTAGCAATCCAGGTAAAGACTGATTTTACAATAGGAGATGCACCAATACAAAAACTTGCTATGGTAGGTGGTAAACAAATAGGTAGAGGATATATTTCTGGACACTATAGAGATAACCATGCATTACAAGCACAAACAGAGTATAGAACCGACTTATTTTGGCGATTAGGTGCTGTAATTTTTGCCTCAGGTTCTGTTATAGCTAATGATGTGAACGATCTATCTACTTATTCTAAGGTACTTGTAGCAGGTGGAGCAGGACTACGTTTTAATATTAATAAGAAAGATAAATCAAATATACGCTTAGACTTGGGAATGAATAACCGAGGAGAAACAGGCGTTTATATCGGTTTTGGAGAAGCTTTTTAAGTCATCTAAACGATTATTTCAAACATAAATACTACTATTCTACAGCTTGTTAAGCTTATTGGAATGTTTTATATTTGATAAGTAACCTGAATAACCCATTTAAAATTAACCTTTTGAAAAAATCATTTATTATCCATAAACCTACAAATCCGCTTTTGGAGAGTTTTGTTGATTATTATTTTTATGTAGATATTTCTGTTAAAGAGTTGGCTTTAAAGGATGAATATATTTTACCTTTTCCAAGGATTACATTTGGTTATTTTTTCGACCATCCATTTCTCGTAACCAATAATAATATAAATGAGTCGCAAGAAATAGATATGATAATATCTAAGATTTCGACGAATAAGATAACTGTTAAACCCATTTCGGATAGAGTTAGAGTAATTGGAGCACATGTTAGGCCTTATGCCTTAGCGGCACTTACAGAAACAAATATTTCAACTCTTCCATGGTTGATTGATACAATCTCTTTATTTAAAGACAAAGCAAAAGGGTTTAGAGAAAAAATTAATAATTGTAAGAACCCAGAAGAGATGTTTGTTGAAGTGGATAATATCTTTTTTGAAACTCAATTGCCTGATAAAGATTTGAGTACTATTATTAATGCTGTTGAGCTTATTGAAAATAACAGAGGTAACATTGAAATAACAAAGGTTGCCAATACAATTGGAGTATCTGATAGAACATTAAGAAATCATTTTTATAAACATGTAGGATGCTCACCAAAAGAATACATTAATTTATTAAAATTAAAACAGTCAGTGAATCAAATGAAAAATGAAGATGAGTCCTTAACTACAATTACTTATGCACAGAATTATTCAGACCAGGCTCATTTTACAAATTCAGTGAAGACAATTACAGGATATTCTCCAAAGGAAATTCAGAAAAAGATTACTGATTTCCGATTTCTACAATTTTAAACTTAATTATTTTCGGAAGTTTGTGATTATCAATCAAATAATTATAAATCTATGAAAAGAAAGAGCACTCTCAAATTACATATCATTGCTACAGCAGTTGCATTATTTACAATCAGTTCATTTTTTATTATTTCTTTATATGCTGAAATAAAAGGTGATCAAGAATTTATTAAAACAGTTAAATCAATTGTGTTATACTGTTTACCAATACTTTTAATGGCAATGCCAACACTCTCGATTACAGGGAATACGTTAGCAGGGAAATCAAAAAATGTAATTGTTTTAAAGAAGTTGAAAAGAATGAAATTAGTGATGTTCAACGGTATTATTTTAGTCTCATTAGCTATATTCCTTTATTATCGTTCTCATTATATAGCAATTGATTCTACTTTCATGATTGCACAAATAACAGAGTTTATATTTGGCCTTAGCAACCTTACCTTAATTGGATTGAATGCCAGGTTAGGTTTAAAATTATCTCGAAGAATCTAAAAATACACATTTAATTACCCATCAATTTAAATCTCAATTTGTTATGAATTTATCAACTCAAAAAATTACAGAAAAAAAGTGGCTAGATAGAAAGGAATACCCTTTTGAAAGTAACTATATAAAATTACCTGTAGGTAATATGCATTATTTAGACGTTGGTGAAGGAGATCCAATTGTTATGGTACATGGTAACCCAGGATGGTCATTCGAATTTAGAAAGATCATTAAAGAGATGTCTAAAACCAATAGATGTATTGCCGTTGATCATATAGGTTTTGGTTTATCTGATAAACCATACGACTGGGATTACTTACCTAGTAAACATGCAGAAAATTTAGAAATGTTATTGGATAGCTTAGACCTCAAAAATATAACTTTAGTTGTAAATGATTGGGGAGGACCTATTGGTTTATCTTATGCTATTAAACATCCTGAAAAAATTAAAAAAATTGTAGTGATGAATTCATGGATGTGGTCTGTTGAAAATGAAGACCATTTCCAGAAGTTTAGTCAGTTTATGGGGGGACCGATAGGAAAATTTTTGACCAAGAATTTTAATTTCTTTGGTAAGATTGCTTTAAAAACGGTTTTAGGTGATAAAATAAAGCTTTCAAAACATATCCACAAACACTTTTATGCCCATTTAGAAACAAAAGAAGATAGGAAAGGATGTTATGTTTTTCCTAAACAAATAATTGAAGCTAGTGATTGGTTTAATAGCCTTTGGGAGCAAAGAGACAAAATTATGGATATTCCGATGGTAATTTTATGGGGCATGAAAGATACAGCATTTAGAGAAGTTGAGTTAAATTATTGGATCGATAACTGGAAGAATCCAGAGGTTATTAAGTTAGAAAGAGTTGGTCATTTTCCACAAGAAGAGGATCCAGAGTCCTTAATTAAAGTGTTGAAAGAAGCTTAAAACATGATAAAAAAATAAAGAGGTCATTTTATTATTATAATAAAATGACCTTTTGTTAAGCCTTTTCAGATTTTTTCTTTTTCTCTGTTTTAGTTTCAGTAGCTTCGTTTGTAGCTTCTACTTTTGTTTCTTCAACTTGTTGTAAAGTAGATGGTGCTGCTTTAGCTCTTCCGTAATTTTTAACTTGTCTCATTGGTGTGAGTTATTTAGTTTTATAATTAGTTTTACTTATTTAAGTATTACGAAATATACAGAAAGAATTTTTTATCTCCTAATAATAAGCTCTTTAGTAAAGTCTTTTTAATAAAAAAGGAGATAGAAATTAATCTACCTCCTGTTTGTGAAAACTATATTTTAAAGTGATCTTTCTATTATAACAAGTATTGCCATAAATGCCACTATTGTAATCGGATTAATAATCTCGTCGATAAAATTAACGATTTTCTTCATATTAGTTCATTTAGATGAATAACCTAGCAAGGCCCTATAAATACTATAGCTGTTGTAACTAATACGTTCAAAATTATCGAAAAGATGAATTATTTAATCAAAGTATGTTAATTAACAAGTTATATGTAACGTTGTTTTTTATGATTCTACTTAAATAAAAATCACAAAAAGCTAATCAATGTAAGTGTCGATTTTCTTAATCGCTTTACTATTATTTTTTTCAACTACATTTAAAACGATCTGATATTCTCCTTTTGCATATTCAGGAATGCTATACTGTGCATGGAACGTTCCTTCATCAAATTGATCATAAATAAATGAAGCTCTCCATTGTTTACTTTCCATAGCAGAAAGTTCTAACGGATGAATATCTACTTTTATATATCCCATCTCTAAGTATTGAATATCAGCAATAACTTCTAGTAAATGAGACTGTTGATTTGAGTTAGTAACATTAGCATACATGTCTTTTATTTCTGTAAAAGAGGCATTATTTACATCGTGTTGGCTACAAGAGGTAACACTCCAAAGCGTACAAATAAGTATAATAAACTGTATAATTTTCTTCATATAATTTCGCTAATGCCATTAATTAATTTGACTACTACTTATATAGTCGCATTAAAGACCTAAAAGGTTGACTTTTAAATGATTTCTTAACTTTTTTATTGATTAACAAAGTGAATAATAAGTTTTTTAACCTTATTAAATCACATTTTAAGCTAGTAGAAGTAATTTATACTATGTAATAAATTATGTTTAGACTGATGAGTAGAGTTTGAAGCAAAAATTATTAATGGTAGTACAATTTACAAATCATAATGTTCTGATTATCAATTATAATATATAGTTTTTTTGCTTAAAACCAATAATAAAAGTAACTGTTAAACGAGTATTCTACTCATCAAAAAAATAAAACTATTCCCATAGTTTTGTATCATAATCGAAAACTACGCCTATTGGATAACTTTTTTTTAACTTAAAATACAGGAGTAAAATTGTCATTTCTCTTGTTTACTATTCTCTTAAAAGTATCCAATTTTAATATAAAAATTAGTTTCGCTTTTTCAGAAGAATCTTTCAGTACAATAATTTTTTATTGTATTGCATTTATAACTAAAATTTAATTAAAATGATAGCTAAAGTAAAGTACACGGTGGAACGAAAGTATTCTGGAACAATTTCAGTAATCTGTAAATCAACTGATTCAAATCAGGTCATCATTAACAAAGCAAAAAGTGTTTTAAGAACTTCCGGACACAAAGAAAGTGACATTAATAATCTTAATGTACTAAGTAGAGCATAATGTCTAATTGCTCATGGTAAAGATTATCACGAAAAGAACTTCCAGACTATGCTCCATTTCGTGATAATCTTCTTTTAGAAATAGTGATATTTTTTCATGCATGTTATTATAAAGTGACAGTCGTACTTAACTACATTTTATCTACTATACATGAAAAATTTATTTTTATCAGTAATTCTATTTGCTTGTGGGCAATATTTATTTGCAAATGAACCTATCGTTGCAAAACTTGAAAACCGTTCCGTTACAATACATACAATCGAAGCACTAAATAATGGATTGTATACCTTATCTTATAGTTATAATGGTGGTAGAACGGCTGCAATTGTATATCAAGGATACAATGAATTAGAAAGTGCAGTTTCTGAAAGTACCATTTCTCATTTTTTAGATTCAGCAGAAGAAAGCGTTCAAAATGAAAACGAAATCCATACTTTATCGCAATTATTTAATGGGGTAATTGATTAGATTCTACTTAATTGTTTTTTTAATTGCTGATAGTCTAAGAAATAGGTTAACCGTATGGAAACGGTATTTAGTTGGGGTTCAGTCCACATTTCTTGCATATTCTGAGAGAAATTATAATCAGCATTATAGCTAGAAGAACCTAATTCATTTCGCCACATTGCAGTAAGAAAACTTCCGGGTAAGAATTCCCAGCTATAAGACATCTCAAGATCGAAAGTATTATAATTGGTATTTTGAATTGGGTTACCATTCTCATCTATATCAGTATAGTCTGTAGGGAATAAATCACCTTCTTTAGATAATTGGTAGAATTCATCATAATTTACCCTTCTCCAATAATGTCTTAAACGTAGTTTTAACGACATTTTTGGAGTGAAATAATATTTTGAAGTAATGTTATTTTCAAAGGTTTTTACATCTCGATTTCCATAAATTACTTGGTCTACACTACCATTAGAGGTATATAATGTTGTAGTGTAGCCTTTTTCATCTCTTTGATTATTCCATGATACAGAATGGGTAAGATCAAACCTATCAGTAGCTCTATAAGTTTGAGAGTAACTGATATAATTATCAAGTTGTTGGTATTCTGGTCGGTTCCAATAACTCAAACGTAAACTACCATAATATTTTTGTCTGTCATCAGAAGTTATAGTTATTCCACCATTATTAGAAGCATATTCTTTAAAATAATATCCCTCTTCTCTAGGTCCAAAGTAATCATAAGATAAACCTGGATGATAAGCCATATCAAAATTAAAACTCCAAAAGTTATTAAAAAGTAGGTAGCCATCACCCCAAATTCTTTTTGTTATATTGTCTTTTGTACTGTATAACCAATTTTGGTTATAACCGAGTCTCAACCAGTATTTTTGATAAAAATTTGTAGCAATAAATTCATGGTAGGATACATCTGTACTAGCATAGATCTCATTATTAGAACTATTGTACCCCATATCATTTGGGTTGTAAGTATCGGATTCAATATTTAAAGAACCCCAATACCGCCAGTTACCACTTACTTTACCACCGCTAGTTGAGATTTTGTGCCCTAATAAGGTATATGATGATATTTCTTCTGTTTCTGTATATTCAGAAGGAAAAAATTCCTGACTTAAAGATCCAAAAGCATTTAGTTTGTAGGTATTTGTTCTATCAAAAAGTTGCATGTCTAAAGACGATACGTTTGATGATTTGTAGTCGTCTCCTCTGTAAACGTTATTGTTCATTACACCAACCTTAGAATTATTGGGTAAACTTTGCTCTATTGAAATCATATTAAAATTAGTGAGTGGGTCAGCCATAACTTCACGTCTTTCACCCGTTACACTATCTTCAATAATTGCATACGTTTCGTTTGTGATAGAATTTAAAATACCAATACCTAAACCCTTTTCTGTTATTCCAGTTAGCTTGGTATTGTTGACAATTGGAGCATCTGTAGGTTTGTATTTATAGCTTTCATTTTCAAGTAATAAATTATCGGAAGATGTAAAATGATTTTGCCCAATTCGCCTAGAATAAAATTGATTATGTTTATTGAAAATGGTAGTTCCTTGTGTAAAGAATTCACGAAATTCTCCATACTGGACTTCATAAGCAGATAAATTAAGCACTTCATTATCGGCTTGTACTTGAGAGAAATCAGGTACTAAACTGACATCTAAAGTAAAGCTTTGCCCTAAACCGACTTTAATATCGGCTCCTCCAGAAAATGTATTTGCAACTTGCTCAGCTCCTTGTTTGCTCATTGCTACATTACTAATGTAAGGCGACAAGGATAAACGGAGTGGGGGAGTTAGATCATATAATCCTCTTAAAGTACCAAATTGATTTACATAGCCTGATTTATTGGCATCAATCGGGTTCCAATAGGTTACTTCTCCGGTACGAGCAATCACTCTTCCAAAATTTACCCCCCATATTTGTTCATTTCCATTTGGCATTCTTAATGCTCTGTAGGGAATTGCCATTTCTACCGCCCAACCATCTTCATTAACTTTTACTGCACTGCTCCATATTTCATTCCAATTGCCATCCCAGCCAGAAGTACCCTGTATTCTATCACTTTGCACTCCAGATGCACTTACTACAAATTCATAAGCATCTTGTTGTGTGTTATAGGTATCAAATGAAGCAATAAAGAAATCGCCGCCATTCCCACCTGAATCTCTTTCGCCCATATTTGTTCTAATAGAATCTGGAGCAGTGTCGTATAATTGAGCACTTATGTAAATTGCGTAGTTATCATACGCTATCTGAATCTTACTTTTTTGAGAAGATAGGGTATTATTATTAGGAGAGTTTTGTATAAAATAGCCTTCAGAAATATATTTGTTGTCCTCTTTTTTATCAAATAGCATGGTTGTATTACCTGCTGTTAAGTCATTTAAATTGTAAGGGTCGCTCCAAACCTGATCATCTAATATGCCGTCAATTTTAGGAGCATCGGCAGAAGGCCAAGCATAAATATTTTTTCTTGAGTGTTGCTGTTGGGCATTAATTATGTGCGGAATGCATATAAAAAATACAATACAGAATTTGGTGAAGTTATTTATTAGGGATAACATGTTAGTAAATTGTTTGCTTTATTTAGTACATACAATTTCACTGTTCTACACGCCTTATCCAATACTTTTATAGAACCTTAAGTTAACGTTTTAAATATTGTATTTTTTTGACAAATAACTTTTTAGAATATAGGGGTTTTAATAGAAGAAACAGACAATATCTACTTAATCAATATTGTCTGTTTTTATAATGAAAATAGTGAACTAATTATTATTTTGCTTTAAATAATAAATCGGCAAATCGATCTTCAAATTCACTTTCTAAAACGGCATCAGCAGCTTTCTGAACGTCATAATCAAAACGTTTAAAATCAATTTGTAAACTATCTGATTTATCTGATTTGTAAGTATCATTTATAGTCAATATTGCGTAACAACCTTGTGGGTTTCCATCCTTTGGTTTACCTATAGAACCTACATTAATAACATGTAAAAATTTTCCTTCTGAAGAAATAATGCGATGATAAGGTTTATGTGTATGTCCGCAGAATAAAACATCTGCTGTGTTATCATGCATCATTTGAATGACTTCTTTTTCAGGGTAATCTTCAACAAGATAATCATTAATAGCTTTTGTACTTCCGTGTACTAATAGAAGAGCTGCCTTTTTTTCTTCTAATTTAATTTCTCGTGGAAGCTTTAATAAGTAATCAAGATGTTCTTTTTTAAGGTAACTTTTGGTTATACTTCTATTAGAATGTTCTCCTTCTATATCCGGAAAACGCTGTGCTTCATCATGGTTGCCTAATACACAAGGAATATCATTTTGAATAAAAAAATCAATAATCTCTTTAGGCCAAATATTGTACCCTACTAGATCACCTAAACAATACATTTTATCTACATTTTGAGTAGCAATATGTTCTTGGAAAGCTTCGAATGCAGGTAAATTAGCGTGTATATCAGAAAAAATAGCAATTTTCATAATTGGAAATTAAAAAGCACAAGCAGCATAAACTACTTGTGCATATATATTATACTTCTTGAGTTGATTGAATGATTGATGGTAAAATTTTATCTTCAACTAAATAAGGAAGCGTTACAATCTTATCGCTTACTTCGTTATTTAAACTACTTATTAAGGTATTTTGATGCGTTGCTCTTTGTTTTAAAATAGGGTCTTTTATTGCACCTGTTAAAGATAAATCTTGATTTACAACCCAAGCATAAGGAGTAATTCCGGCTCGTTTTAAATCACCTTGTAAGCTCATGGCTTCACGAATAGGTGTAGTTTCTGCAAGCGTTACAATCACAACTTTAGTTACTTTAGGGTCTTGAATCATCATAAATGGAGTGGTTAATTTACCAGAATCTCCTTTATCATGTTTCATTACTTCTTTATGGTAGCTTCCTGTGGTATCTAAAAGTAATAAAGTATGTCCAGTAGGCGCAGTATCAATTACTACAAACTGTCTTTTTGCAGCTCTTGTGACTTTCGAGAAAGCATGAAAAACCGCTACTTCTTCTGTACATGGAGAGTTTAAATCTTCTAAGATTAATTTCTTCTGTTCATCAGTTTTTCCAGCACCTCTGTGCACCATCACTTTATCAATATAACGTTGTTTTTCAACCCTAGGGTCAATACGTTCAACAGTCAAACTCTCTGGAACTTCATCTAATTGTTCCATAAAGTCAGATAAATGAGCTGCAGGGTCTGTAGTTGTTAGCGTAACCTTATGTCCTCTTTGTGCCAACATTACAGCAATAGCAGAAGCAGTTGTTGTTTTACCAACACCACCTTTTCCCATTGTCATAATTAAACCTTTTCCATCTTTAGAAAATTCATCTACTAAAGAAGTTAGATTATTTAATTGATGTCCTTGGCTTTCTTCAACTCTTTCCTCGGATAAAATATCCGTTTGTTTTGTTTTTGAAAAGACAGAACGAAGTTTTTCTAATCCTAAAATATTATAAGGTAATAAAGGAAAATCCTCTTTTTCAAGTTTTGCTAAATGCTTAGGTAATGTTTCAATCGCAGCCTTTGATTTATCAGCAATTTTAACCGCAATTTCATCAGTATTATCAACTGGAGAAAATATACCATTGATCAATAATTTCTGATTATCCATTCCCAGCTCAAATAATTCTTCACTTGTTCTGTCAGCTTCTTTTAAAGATGCAGCATCTGGTCTAGCTACAAGAAAGAACGTTGTTTGTTTGGGATCTCTTAGCGTATCAACAACATTTTTGTAACGTAAATGATTACTTTTTAAAGCTGTTGATGGACCTATACAAGATGCACCTTCATTATGATCTAAGAAAGAACTCCAAGCTTCTGGTAATTCTAACAAGCGTAATGTATGGCCTGTAGGAGCAGTATCAAACACAACATAATCATATGCTTCATAACTTGCCTCACCTGATATAAAACGCGTAAATTCATCAAAAGAAGCAATCTCTACAGTACACGCTCCAGACAATTGCTCTCTTACTTTATTTTTATATGCAGGTGTAGCTAACATTCCTAAAGAAGATATCGCTCTATCTTTGTATGCCTCACCAGCATGTTCAGGATCAATATTTATTGTTGATAATTGAGGTAAAACAGTGTGTTTCTTTATAACATCACTTACATCTGTAGCCAAAACATCAGATAGGTTAGAGGCAGGATCTGTACTAATTAATAAAACTTGTTTTCCAGCATCTGCCAATTGTACGGCAACTGCACTAGATAAAGATGTTTTACCTACACCACCTTTACCAGTAAAGAACAAGAATTTTGTATCGTTAAATTTCATGATTTATCTTTATATATATTCCATCGAATAAATCAAATAATTTACTCGAAGAACTTAATTTTAAACTAAACAATAAAAAGAGATGCTTCGCTTAGCGAAATATACAATACTCCTTTTTTTACCACTTCTATTTTCAGCTCCTATGTTTGCACAATCTACTGTAACATTTGATAGGATGAAAGTAGCAGAGTGGAAAGGAAGTGCAATTGGAGACTGGGGTTATTGGTCTGGTCGAGAACCAGGAAATATCGATATTGATTTTGATGAATCTCGCAATATTGCTGTTCTACATTATCCTAAATACACCTTCTATTTTATTCAGCTAAAATACGAAGGAATGTCATTTGAGGAAGAAGATACCTATGTCTACAATACTAAATTTATAATAGTTCAACATAAAATAGGTGAGTCTCCAACACTTACAGAAGAACTAATAAGAAATTCTGTTACTCAGTCTGGAGAGATAACTTTTAAGAACCGCACTTTTAAAAAAGTCTCTAAAAAAGGAATTAAAGGCTTGAAGAAAAATTTGGAAGTATCTTTTTATATTGATGATACGAATAAGAAATTCTGTTATATCAAATCAATTGATAGTTATCTCACAAAGTTATATTAAAAAGTTAGGCAACATTAGAGCAGCTGCCTAACCTTTGATTTATTTTGTATAATATTTTTTTCTAAACCAGAAGGCTAAATTTACAAGAGCAATCAATGCAGGAACCTCAACCAAAGGTCCTATAACTCCTGTAAATGCTTGGCCAGAATTAATACCAAATACACCAATAGCAACTGCAATAGCCAATTCAAAATTGTTACCTGTTGCCGTAAAAGCTATTGCTACATCTTTTTCATAATCAGCACCAAAGTATCTTGCTAATAAGAAGCTAAACACAAACATAATTACAAAATAAATTACTAATGGAATGGCAATACGCACAACATCCATTGGTATCTCAACAATCATTTGCCCTTTTAAAGAGAACATTAATACAATTGTAGATAATAGTGCAATTAATGTAATAGGAGAGATAGTAGGAACAAATTTAGTATCGTACCACTCTTTACCTTTTGCTTTTACTAAGATCTTACGACTCAAAAAACCTGCAATAAAAGGAATACCCAAATAGATAAATACACTTTCGGCAATTTGAGGCATTGTAATGTTTACTTCTAAACCGTCGTAACCAAAAAGTGGAGGTAAAACAGTAATAAATACATAAGCATATACACTGTAAAATAACACTTGGAAAATACTATTTAAAGCAATTAAACCTGCCGCATATTCTGAGCTTCCTTCAGCAAGGTCATTCCAAACAACTACCATTGCAATACAACGTGCTAAACCAATTAAGATTAAGCCAGTCATATACTCAGGATAATCATGTAGAAAGATTAAAGCCAGAGCAAACATTAAAATTGGTCCAACTATCCAGTTTAAAACCAAAGAAACCGAAAGTACTTTTACATTTTTAAATACTTTACCCATTTCTTCATATTTCACTTTTGCCAATGGTGGGTACATCATTAATATTAACCCAATAGCTAAAGGAATATTTGTAGTTCCAACAGACATATTATTTATGGCGTCAGCTCCAGCAGGAAAGAAATATCCGATACCTACACCAATTGCCATTGCAAGAAATATCCATAGTGTTAAATAACTATCTAAAAAGGATAATTTTTTAGGTTGCTTTTGCGGACATAATGGATCCGCTTCAATAGATTTATTCATGATTCGGTTTAATAATTATATTTTTGAAAAGGCATAAAGTAATTCTCTAGCAACTTGACGACACCTTTCATCGTATTTTGCTTCTTGCTCTGGAGTACCATCAAATGCTTTAGGATCTTCAAATGGTAACGAAATGCGTTCTGCACCAAAAATTATTGGGCAATTAGCATCTGCATGATTACATGTCATGATTGCACCAAACCCATTCTGAGGATTAAAAGGATTATCGTATGTTTTAGAAAAACCAATTATTGCAGGTTGATCTTCAT